>NZ_CP007014.1:3897500-4197500 GCF_000452705.1 Pseudomonas syringae CC1557 | reverse complement strand
ACCGAGCCGGGTTCCTACTCTTCAGGTACGGCGATGCAGCCTGCTGCCGAATGGCGAAAGAGTGCAGCTCGTCTGCGCAAGATCGACGACATGGCGAGGCGTCTGCAAAAGCTCGAAAAGGTTGTAGAGACGGTGACCTCTTCGGTTAATCGCTCATCTGATGGCTGATACCTTTTTAATATCAAGTGTGCACAGTCGATAAACTGCCTCCTTGATGTAGAGGGGTGCTGCGCAGTCGCGACGCACTCCTAATCTTTACTACAGGCTTCCCCTCGAAATGATGGACATCAAAGAAATTCGCGAATACCTGCCTCATCGTTACCCGTTCCTGCTGGTGGACCGTGTGACCGAGCTGGATATCGAGAACAAGAACATTTGCGCCTACAAGAATGTCAGCGTCAACGAGCCTTTTTTCAACGGTCATTTCCCTGAGCATCCAATCATGCCGGGCGTGTTGATCATCGAAGCGATGGCACAGGCAGCCGGTATTCTTGCGTTCAAGATGCTCGACAGCAAGCCATCCGACGGTACTCTCTATTATTTCGTGGGTTCGGACAAACTGCGTTTCCGTCAGCCGGTTCTGCCGGGCGACAAGCTGGTCCTTGAAGCCCAGTTCCTGAGCAGCAAGCGCCAGATCTGGAAGTTCCTGTGCAAGGCGACCGTTGATGGCAAGGCTGTATGCTCCGCCGAAATCATCTGTGCGGAACGTAAACTATGAGTTTGATTGACTCTCGCGCAATCATCGATCCGACGGCCGTTCTGGCCGACAGCGTTGAGGTCGGCCCTTGGTCGATTATCGGAGCCGGTGTGGAAATTGGCGAGGGTACAGTCATCGGTCCTCACGTTGTCCTCAAGGGACCAACGAAGATCGGCAAGCATAACCGCATCTATCAGTTTTCATCGGTGGGCGAAGACACGCCTGATCTCAAGTACAAGGGCGAAGAGACCCGCCTGGTGATTGGTGATCACAATGTGATTCGCGAAGGCGTGACCATCCACCGTGGCACCATTCAGGACCGCGCTGAAACCACCCTGGGTGATCATAATCTGATCATGGCCTATGCGCATATTGGCCATGACAGTGTGATCGGCAATCACGTTATTCTGGTCAACAACACAGCGTTGGCTGGCCATGTTCACGTTGACGACTGGGCGATTCTGTCCGGTTTCACCCTTGTGCATCAGTTTTGCCATATCGGCGCGCACAGTTTTTCCGGAATGGGCACGGCCATCGGCAAAGACGTTCCTGCGTTTGTCACGGTGTTCGGCAACCCGGCCGAGGCGCGCAGCATGAACTTCGAAGGCATGCGTCGTCGCGGCTTCTCCGAGGAAGCCATTCACGCGCTGCGCAGAGCCTACAAAACCGTCTACCGCCAAGGGCTGACCATTGCCCAGGCGCTGACCGAACTGGCCGAACCTGCGGCACAGTTTCCTGAAGTCGCAGTGTTCGTCGAGTCCATTCAGACATCGACTCGCGGCATTATCCGCTAATCATGACCAGCCCATTACGCATTGCGCTGGTCGCTGGCGAGGCCTCTGGCGATATTCTCGGTTCCGGCCTGATGCGCGCCATCAAGACGCACCACCCCGATGTTCAGTTCATCGGCGTCGGTGGTCCGTTGATGGAGGCGGAGGGCATGCAGTCTTATTTCCCTATGGAACGCCTGTCGGTTATGGGGCTGGTGGAAGTGCTGGGTCGTCTACGTGAGCTTTTGGCCCGCCGCAAGTTGCTGGTCCAGACCCTGATCAAAGAGAAGCCGGACGCATTCATCGGTATCGATGCCCCTGATTTCACGCTCAATATCGAGTTGCAATTGCGTCGTGCCGGCATCAAGACCGTGCACTACGTCAGCCCGTCAGTCTGGGCCTGGCGCCAGAAGCGGGTCTTGAAGATTCGCGAAGGCTGCGACCTGATGCTGACCCTGCTGCCGTTCGAGGCGCGTTTCTACGAAGAGAAGGGCGTGCCGGTGCGGTTTGTCGGCCATCCGCTGGCCGATACCATTCCCCTCGAATCCGATCGGGCCGCTGCTCGGGCCCAACTGGGCTTTGCCGCGCAGGGCCCGGTTGTTGCGCTGATGCCAGGCAGCCGTGGCGGTGAAGTGGGTCGTCTTGGCGGTCTGTTCTTTGATGCTGCCGAGCGTTTGCTGGCCGAGCGGCCCACCGTGCGGTTCGTATTGCCGTGTGCCAACCCGCAGCGGCGTGTTCAGGTCGAAGAGCTGTTGCAGGGTCGCAACTTGCCCGTCACGTTGCTTGACGGTCAGTCACACATTGCACTGGCCGCCTGTGATGCGGTGCTTATCGCCTCCGGTACTGCCACGCTGGAAGCGCTGCTCTACAAGCGGCCGATGGTCGTCGCCTACCGCATGGCACCGCTGACATTCTGGATACTTAAACGGCTGGTCAAAAGCCCTTATGTGTCACTGCCAAATCTCCTTGCCCAGCGGCTGCTGGTGCCGGAGTTGCTTCAGGATGATGCCACCGCCGAGACACTGGCCCGGGCGCTGCTGCCGTTGATCGACGACGGGCATGCGCAGACCGCAGGGTTCGACGAGATTCATCGGGTCCTGCGGCGTGATGCCTCCAATCAGGCGGCTGATGCAGTACTGGGCCTGCTCGGCCAGTCACCCGCACTGTGAGTTCGCCTACCATGCAGACAGGTCTGGATTTCACCCTGGTTGAGGATCTGGTCGCAGGCGTTGATGAAGTCGGACGTGGCCCGCTGTGCGGTGCCGTGGTCACGGCTGCCGTCATTCTTGACCCGACCCGACCCATCCTCGGGCTGAATGACTCGAAAAAGCTGACCCAGGCTAAACGGGAAAAGCTGTTTGTCGAGATTCAGGAAAAAGCCCTGTGCTGGTTCATCGCCCGGGCCGAAGTCGAAGAAATTGATCAACTGAACATTTTGCACGCCACGATGCTGGCCATGAAGCGCGCAGTCGAAGGCCTGGTGATCACGCCAAGACTGGCCCTGATCGACGGCAACCGCTGCCCGCAATTGTCCGTGCCTTCTGCGCCGGTGGTGCAGGGTGATGCCAAAGTACCGGCCATCGCTGCGGCATCGATTCTGGCCAAGGTGAGCCGGGATCGGGAAATGGCCGAGCTTGAGCTGGTTTATCCGGGTTATGGCATCGGCGGGCACAAGGGTTATCCTACGCCGGTGCATCTGGAAGCGCTGGCCCGGCTGGGCCCTACGCCCATTCATCGGCGTTCTTTCGCGCCTGTGCGTGCCGCCCACGAAGCACGTGCCGGGATGATCATCGGCGAAGCGCTCTCGTCGTCGATCGGTTTGCTTCAGGACTGACGTTTCTGCCGGAGGCCGCTACAATCCCGCCCTTCGTTTGTATTTTCGCGTTATAGGATCACCATGCCGGCTTCTTTCGTTCATCTACGCCTGCACACCGAATATTCGCTGGTTGACGGTCTGGTCCGGGTCAAACCGTTGATCAAGGCGCTGACCGGCATGAACATGCCCGCCGTGGCGGTGACCGATCAGAACAACATGTGTTCGCTGGTCAAGTTCTACAAGGCCGCGCAGGGCTCGGGCATCAAGCCGATCTGTGGTGTCGATCTGTGGCTGGCGGGCCGGGACGAAGATGCCGCGCTCAGCCGCATAAGCCTGTTGGCGATGAACGCCCAGGGCTATCGCAATCTGACCGAGCTGATCTCGCGCGGCTTCATCGAAGGCCAGCGCAACGGTCAGATCGTCATCCAGCGCCAGTGGGTTGCGCAGGCCAGCGAAGGCGTGATTGCGCTTTCTGCGGCCAAGGAAGGCGAGATCGGCATGGCGCTGCTAGGCGGTAATCCCGGCGAGGCGGACGAACTGTTGCGCGAGTGGCTGGAAGTCTTTCCTGACCGCTTCTATATCGAAGTTCAGCGCACCAATCGCACCAATGACGAAGAGCATCTGCACGCCGCTGTAGCCCTTGCCCAGCGCCACGGTGCGCCGCTGGTGGCGACCAACGATGTGCGCTTCATCAAGCAGGCCGACTTCGAGGCCCATGAGACCCGTGTGTGCATCGGCGAAGGCCGTGCGCTGGACGACCCGCGTCGCTCGCACAACTACAGCGATCAGCAATACCTGAAAAGCCCGGAAGAAATGGCCGAGCTGTTCAGCGACCTGCCGGAAGCCCTCGAAAACACCGTCGAGATTGCCAAACGCTGCAACATCGACGTCAAGCTGGGCACTCACTTCCTGCCCAACTTCCCGATTCCCGATGGCATGACCATCGACGAGTATTTCCGCAAAGTCTCGTTCGACGGCCTTGAAGAGCGTCTTTCTGTCCTGTTGCCAAAGGACACGACCGAAGATTACGAGGCCAAACGTCAGGTCTACGTCGACCGGCTGAATTTCGAGCTGGATATCATTATCCAGATGGGCTTCCCCGGCTATTTCCTGATCGTGATGGACTTCATCCAGTGGGCCAAGAGCAACGGTGTGCCGGTGGGGCCGGGCCGTGGTTCGGGTGCCGGTTCACTGGTTGCCTATGTGCAGAAGATCACCGACCTTGATCCGCTGGAATACGACCTGCTGTTCGAACGCTTCCTGAACCCCGAGCGGGTTTCCATGCCCGACTTCGACGTCGACTTCTGCATGGACGGCCGCGATCGGGTCATCGAGTATGTGGCCGAGAAATACGGGCGCAACGCGGTCAGCCAGATCATTACCTTTGGTTCCATGGCTGCCAAGGCTGTGGTTCGCGACGTGGCGCGGGTGCAGGGCAAGTCCTACGGCCTGGCGGATCGTCTGTCGAAGATGATCCCGTTCGAAGTCGGCATGACCCTCGAAAAAGCCTACGAGCAGGAAGAAATCCTCCGTGACTTCCTCAAGGTCGACGAGGAAGCTGCGGAAATCTGGGAGATGGCGCTCAAGCTGGAAGGCATTGTGCGTAACGTCGGCAAGCACGCCGGTGGTGTGGTCATCGCCCCGACCAAGCTGACGGACTTCTCGCCGATCTATTGCGACGAGGCCGGTGACGGTCTGGTGACCCAGTTCGACAAGGACGATGTCGAGGCGGCCGGGCTGGTGAAGTTCGACTTCCTCGGCCTGCGTACCCTGACCATCATCGACTGGGCGCTCAAGACCATCAACCGCGAGCGCGCCAAGGTCGACGAAGAGCCGTTGGACATCGCGTTCATTCCGCTCGACGACATGCCGACCTATCAGCTGTTGCAGCGGGCCGAAACCACGGCGGTGTTCCAGCTTGAGTCGCGCGGCATGAAAGAGCTGATCAAAAAGCTCAAGCCCGACTGTCTGGAAGACTTGATCGCACTGGTGGCGCTGTTCCGTCCCGGCCCTCTGCAATCGGGCATGGTGGATGACTTCATCAACCGTAAGCACGGGCGCGCCGAGCTGTCCTACCCGCATGTCGATTACCAGTACGAAGGCCTGAAGCCGGTGCTGGCACCGACTTACGGCATCATTCTGTATCAGGAACAGGTGATGCAGATCGCCCAGGTCATGGCCGGTTACACCCTTGGCGGTGCGGACATGCTGCGTCGGGCGATGGGCAAGAAGAAGCCTGAGGAAATGGCCAAGCAGCGCGGCGGTTTCATCGACGGTTGCAAGACCAATAATATCGACCCGGACCTTGCCGGTAACATTTTCGACCTGGTGGAGAAATTCGCCGGTTACGGCTTCAACAAATCTCACTCGGCGGCTTATGGACTGGTGTCTTACCAGACCGCCTGGCTGAAGACGCACTATCCGGCGCCGTTCATGGCTGCCGTGCTGTCGGCGGACATGCACAACACCGACAAGGTCGTGACCTTGATCGAAGAAGTGCGCACCATGAAACTGCGCCTCGACGCGCCGGACGTGAACATCTCCGAGTTCAAGTTCACGGTCAGCGACGACGGCCGCATTCTTTACGGTCTTGGTGCGATCAAGGGCGTGGGCGAGGGGCCCGTCGAGGCCATCACCGACGCGCGCCAGAGTGGGCCGTTCAAGGACCTGTTCGATTTCTGTGCCCGGGTCGACCTCAAGCGAGTCAACAAGCGAACCCTGGACGGTCTGATTCGCAGTGGTGCGCTGGATCGTCTCGGTCCGTACTTCGAACTGGAACCCAAGGCGTATCAGGCCAATATCGACCGTAACCGTTCGGTATTGCTCGCGGCGCTGGAAGAGGCCATTCAGGCTGCCGAGCAGACGGCGCGCAGTCGCGACAGTGGTCACTCGGACCTGTTCGGCGGCCTGTTCGTCGAAGCGGATGCCGACGTTTATGCCAATCATCGCAAGACCCGTGAGCTGAGCCTCAAGGATCGCCTGCGTGGCGAGAAGGAAACCCTGGGGCTGTACCTGACCGGGCACCCGATTGACGAGTACGAAGGCGAAATCCGCCGCTTTGCCCGTCAGCGGATCATTGACCTCAAACCGGCCAGAGACACGCAGACGGTGGCCGGCCTGATCATCGCCCTGCGCGTGATGAAGAACAAGAAGGGCGACAAGATGGGGTTCATTACCCTGGACGACCGCTCGGCACGTATCGAAGCATCGCTGTTTGCCGAGGCGTTTCATTCGGCCCAGTCGTTGCTGCAGACCGATGCTATGGTTGTGGTCGAAGGTGAAGTGAGCAACGATGACTTCTCCGGCGGGCTGCGACTGCGCGCCAAACGTGTCATGAGTATCGAGGATGCGCGTACCAATCTGGCCGAAAGCCTGCGTGTGACGGTGCATGCCGACGCACTCAAGGGTGACCGGCTGCGCTGGCTGGGTGATCTGTGCAAGCGCCATCGCGGTGCCTGCCCGATCACGGTGGACTACACGGGGCAGGACGCCAGAGCATTGCTGCAATTGGGAGAAGCCTGGCGTATTGATCCTGCAGACAGCTTGATTCAAGCTCTGCGTGACCAGTTCGGGCGTGAGAACGTCTTTCTCCAGTATCGTTGAATGCCGCAGGCCCGACCTGCGCTCGACGCTGAATTTAATTTCGACCTGACCGCGCCTGTTCCGAACAGGAAAGGCGCAGACGGATCAACCGGCCGGCCTCTTGGCCGTTTACCCAAGACGGATGCCTATGAACCCGAATTTTCTTGATTTCGAACAGCCTATCGCTGACTTGCAGGCCAAAATCGAAGAGCTGCGCCTGGTGGGCAATGACAACTCGCTGAACATCGGCGACGAGATATCCCGGTTGCAGGACAAGAGCAAGACGCTCACCGAAAGTATCTTCGGTAACCTGACCAGCTGGCAGATCGCGCGCATGGCGCGTCATCCGCGCCGTCCGTACACACTGGATTACATCGAAAACATTTTTACCGAGTTCGACGAGTTGCATGGCGATCGGCACTTCTCCGATGACGCTGCGATTGTTGGCGGCATCGCTCGTCTGGACAATCAGCCGGTCATGATCATCGGTCATCAGAAAGGCCGTGAAGTCCGCGAGAAGGTTCGTCGCAACTTCGGCATGCCGCGTCCCGAAGGCTACCGCAAGGCCTGCCGTCTGATGGAGATGGCCGAGCGTTTCAAGATGCCGATCCTGACCTTCATCGACACGCCGGGTGCCTATCCGGGCATCGACGCCGAAGAGCGCAACCAGAGCGAAGCAATCGCCTGGAACCTGCGTGTGATGGCGCGTCTGAAAACCCCGATCATCGCCACAGTCATTGGCGAAGGCGGTTCTGGTGGTGCGCTGGCGATTGGCGTCTGCGACCAATTGAACATGCTGCAGTATTCGACCTATGCGGTGATCTCTCCGGAAGGCTGTGCGTCGATTCTGTGGAAGACCGCCGAGAAGGCACCGGATGCTGCCGAAGCCATGGGTATCACGGCTGATCGCCTGAAAGGCCTGGGTATCGTCGACAAGGTTATCGCAGAGCCATTGGGCGGCGCGCACCGTGATCCGGTGGCGGCAGCAGGTCTGATCCGTGAAGAGCTGAGCAGCCAGTTGGCCATGCTCAAGGAGTTCGACAATGACGCGCTGCTGGCGCGCCGTTATGAGCGACTGATGAGCTACGGCCTGTAAGCTGCCTCGCCCCGATTGTTTCCACGCCTTGCGGGCTTCTGCCCGAAGGGCGTGGGAGCGTACCGCGCGACGCTTCGTTTGTTCGCGAAAGGGCTTGCTTAAGCACTGAAGCTGTCAGTGTGCGAACAGGCAAAGCCCGATGAGAAACACCAATGACCACCCCCACACGCAGCGGTCATGACCTTCCGACCAGGCTTCTTCAGGCCCTTGCTCCCTGGCGCGATGCGTCAACCTGGCATGTCGGTTTTTCCGGCGGCCTCGACTCCACCGTCCTCCTGCATCTTCTGGCTGAGCTCGCCAGCCGCGAATCCCTGCCTTCGCTCAACGCCATTCATGTGCATCACGGTCTGCAGCCCGCTGCCGATGCCTGGCCAGAGCATTGTCAGCGAGTCTGTCAGGCGCTGGATGTGACATTCGAGCTTGTGCGTGTCCAGGTCGAGCCCGGTGCGAGCATTGAGCAGGCTGCGCGACGGGTGCGCTATGCCGCGTTCGCTGACCGGCTGAGTGATGGGAATGTGCTGTTGACCGGTCAGCATCGCGATGATCAGGCCGAAACCCTTCTGTTTCGCCTGTTGCGTGGTGCGGGTGTGCGCGGTCTGGCCGCCATGCCCGTTCAGCGCATGCTGGGTCGTGGCCATCTTGTGCGCCCGCTACTGGATGTGTCGCGAAGCGAGCTGGAAGGCTATGCGCATCAGCATGGCCTGAGTTGGATCGAAGATCCCAGCAATAGCGATCAACACTTCTCGCGCAATTTTCTACGCAGCCAAGTGCTTCCTCTACTGACCTCCAGATGGCCGCAGGCAAGTGCCAGTCTGGCGCGCACGGCGGGTCATCTCGGCGAGGCGCAGCAGTTGCTCGACGAGCTGGCGATGCAGGACATTGCCAATGCTCAGGCTGCGACGGCGTTTGCCTGGCTCGGCCTGCCGGTGTTGAGCCTCGGACCAATTGCCGGACTGTCCGCAGCACGGCAACGCAACGCGTTGCGTTACTGGCTCACGCCGTTGACCCGCTTGCCGGATACCGATCACTGGGTGGGTTGGGAAACGCTGCGCGATGCAGCGCCTGATGCTTCGCCGTTGTGGCGGCTTGCCGATGGTGCGCTGCATCGCGGGCAGAACTGCATCTGGTGGCTCCCGGCAGGTTGGGAGCAGGTCTGTTCGGGGCCGACGCAGTGGCACAATCCACATGCACCACTGGGCCTTCCCGGGAATGGTCAGTTGCTGCTGGAGGGTGGCGCGCCAGATGGCCCGTTGCAGGTTCGCTATCGTCACGGGGGGGAGGTGATGCGCATCGACGGACGTGGCCGTCGTGATCTCAAACGGCTGCTCAATGAGCAGGCAGTACCCGGGTTTCTGCGCGGCAGATTGCCGCTGCTCTACCGCGAGGACGAGCTGCTGGCCGTCGCCAACCTGCCCGGACTGGACGCTTTGCCCAATGAACGCTGGCGTTTGCGCTGGGTTGCACCGACCGGCGACCAAAGTTTGAGCTGAAAGGCCCTTTCAGGTAGACTACGCTCCCTTCTTGATACAGCTTATGTTGGTTCTTTTGAAACAACGCAAGTTGCCGGTTACCAACCAGTGTTTGCTGGGTAATTCTTAAATATGTAGCGCATACCACACTGGCTTCGGCCGGTCGGTTTCAACGCAGCAGTTTCAGGAGTACGCCGTGAGTTTTGTCGGTAATCGGGGGCTTCGGCCTTCCTTCGCTTTCCCCGGCGGCTCTGACCGCTTTAACGCAGACTTCTAGGGTTTTTCATGACGCGCTACATCTTCGTCACGGGCGGTGTTGTTTCTTCATTGGGGAAAGGCATTGCCTCGGCTTCACTGGCGGCCATCCTGGAGGCGCGGGGACTCAAGGTCACCATGCTGAAACTGGATCCCTATATCAACGTTGACCCAGGTACCATGAGCCCGTTCCAGCACGGTGAGGTGTTCGTCACCCACGACGGCGCTGAAACCGACCTCGACCTCGGTCACTACGAGCGGTTCATTCGCACCACCATGACCCAGAACAACAACTTCACCACCGGGCGTGTGTACGAACACGTCCTGCGCAAAGAGCGCCGTGGTGATTATCTGGGTGCGACCATTCAGGTCATTCCGCACATCACCGACGAGATCAAGCGCCGCATCATCAAAGGTGCAGGCGATGCCGACGTGGCACTGGTCGAAATCGGCGGTACGGTCGGTGACATTGAGTCGCAACCGTTCCTCGAGGCCATCCGCCAGTTGCGCTTTGAAGTCGGCGCACGCCGCGCGATGCTGATGCACCTGACGCTGGTCCCGTACATCGCCACTGCCGGCGAGACCAAGACCAAGCCGACGCAGCATTCGGTGAAGGAATTGCGCTCCATCGGTCTGCAGCCTGATGTTCTGGTATGCCGCTCGGATCATCCGATCGACATTTCCTCACGTCGCAAGATTGCTCAGTTCACCAACGTCGAAGAGCGTGCGGTCATCGCCCTCGAAGACGCGGACACCATCTACAAGATCCCGGGCATCCTGCATTCGCAAGGCCTGGATGATTTTGTGGTCGAGCGCTTCGGTCTGCAATGTGGTGGGGCAGACCTGTCCGAGTGGGACAAGGTGGTCGACGCCAAGCTCAACCCGGAACACGAAGTCACCATCGCGATGGTCGGCAAGTACATGGAACTGCTCGACGCCTACAAGTCGTTGATCGAAGCCATGAGCCACGCCGGTATCACCAACCGCACCAAGGTGAACCTGCGTTACATCGATTCCGAAGACATCGAAAACCAGGGCACCGGCCTGCTGGAAGGCGTCGATGCGATTCTGGTCCCTGGCGGCTTTGGTCTGCGTGGCGTTGAAGGCAAGATCACTGCGGTGCAGTTTGCCCGCGAAAACAAGGTTCCGTATCTGGGTATCTGCCTGGGTATGCAAGTGGCAGTCATCGAGTTTGCACGTAACGTGCTGGGCTGGAAAGATGCCAACTCCACCGAATTCGATCGTACCAGCGCGCATGCTGTGGTCGGTCTGATTACCGAGTGGGAAGATGCCACTGGCGCAGTCGAAACCCGTACCGAGAGCTCCGATCTGGGCGGCACCATGCGTCTGGGCGCGCAGGAATGCCAGCTTGAAGCTGGCTCGCTGGTCCACGACTGCTACTCCAGGGACGTGATCGTCGAGCGTCATCGCCATCGCTACGAAGTGAACAACAACCTGTTGCCGCAACTGATCGAGGCTGGCCTGAAGATTTCCGGTCGCTCCGGTGACGGTGCGCTGGTCGAAGTGGTCGAAGCGCCGGATCATCCGTGGTTCGTGGCTTGCCAGTTCCACCCGGAATTTACTTCCACGCCACGTGACGGGCATCCGCTGTTCAGCGGTTTCGTCAGAGCGGCATTGGCTCAACATCAGAAAAATTCCTGACAGGGACTTCAGACATGGCTCAGAAAATCATCCGCGTAGGTTCGATCGAGATCGCCAACGACAAGCCAATGGTGCTGTTCGGCGGCATGAACGTACTCGAATCCCGGGATATGGCCATGCAGGTCTGTGAAGAGTACGTAAAGGTGACCGAAAAGCTCGGTATCCCTTACGTATTCAAGGCCAGCTTCGACAAGGCCAACCGCTCTTCGGTGAACTCCTACCGTGGGCCGGGCCTTGAAGAAGGCATGCGTATTTTCGAAGAGATCAAACGCACCTTCAATGTGCCGCTGATCACTGACGTACACGAGCCTCATCAGGCTGCGGTCGTGGCTGAAGTCTGCGACATCATTCAGTTGCCGGCTTTTCTATCGCGGCAGACCGATCTGGTGGTTGCCATGGCCAGGACCGGGGCTATCATCAACATCAAGAAAGCCCAGTTTCTCGCCCCTCAGGAAATGAAACACATCCTGACCAAGTGTGAAGAGGCGGGTAACGATCAACTGATTCTCTGCGAGCGTGGTTCAAGCTTCGGCTATAACAATCTGGTTGTGGACATGCTCGGCTTCGGCATCATGAAGCAGTTCGAATACCCGATCCTGTTCGACGTGACCCACGCCCTGCAAATGCCGGGTGGTCGTTCGGATTCTGCCGGTGGTCGTCGTGCCCAGGTTCTCGATCTGGCCAAGGCCGGGATCAGCCAGAATCTGGCGGGCCTGTTTCTCGAAGCCCATCCGGACCCTGACAACGCCAAGTGTGATGGTCCTTGCGCCTTGCGTCTGGACAAACTGGAGCCATTCCTGACCCAGCTCAAGTCACTGGATGAACTTGTCAAAAGTTTTCCGATCGTAGAGACCGCTTGAGCAGGGTTCTCCGGTAAAGTGCCGTTCCCCGTCATTCGTGACGGGGTTGTCGCATTCAGGGCTGTCGGGTTTTTGCGCCTGAGTGTGAACATCGTTTTTCCTGCTGCGTCGTTTTCGTCAATCCTGGAGTGTTTACAACAATGGCAAAAATCGTTGACATCAAAGGTCGTGAAGTTCTTGACTCCCGTGGCAACCCAACCGTTGAAGCAGATGTGCTCCTCGATAACGGCATTATCGGCAGCGCCTGCGCGCCGTCTGGCGCCTCAACCGGCTCGCGCGAAGCGCTGGAGCTGCGTGATGGTGACAAGAGCCGTTACATGGGCAAGGGCGTTCTGAAGGCTGTTGCCAACATCAACGGCCCGATCCGTGACCTGCTGCTGGGCAAGGATCCGGTTGATCAGACGGCGCTGGACCACGCGATGATCGCGCTGGACGCCACCGAGAACAAGGCAAGCCTTGGCGCAAACGCGATCCTCGCCGTGTCTCTGGCTGCTGCCAAGGCCGCTGCCCAGGATCAGGACCTGCCGCTGTACGCGCACATCGCCAACCTGAATGGCACGCCGGGCGTCTACTCGATGCCGGTGCCGATGATGAACATCATCAACGGTGGCGAGCACGCGGATAACAACATCGACATCCAGGAATTCATGATTCAGCCTGTCGGCGCCAAGAGCTTCGCTGAAGGCCTGCGCTGGGGCACCGAGATTTTCCATCACCTCAAGGCTGTACTCAAAGCACGCGGCCTGAACACCGCGGTGGGTGATGAAGGTGGTTTCGCCCCTAACCTGGCGTCCAACGAAGAGGCGCTCAGCGCGATCGCGGAAGCTGTTTCCAATGCCGGTTATACACTGGGCACCGATGTGACCCTGGCACTGGACTGCGCGGCGAGCGAGTTCTACAAGAACGGCAAGTACACGCTCAGTGAAGAAGGCGAGTACGACTCTGCCCAGTTTGCCGAGTACCTTGCCGAGTTGACTCGCAATCACCCGATCATCTCCATTGAAGACGGTCTGGACGAGTCTGATTGGGATGGCTGGAAAATCCTCACTGACAAGATTGGCGAGAAAATCCAGCTGGTAGGTGACGATCTGTTCGTGACCAACACCAAGATCCTGAAAGAAGGCATCGACAAGAAGATCGCCAACTCGATCCTGATCAAGTTCAACCAGATCGGTACGCTGACTGAAACGCTGGAAGCCATTCAGATGGCCAAGGCGGCCGGTTACACAGCTATCATCTCTCACCGTTCCGGTGAGACCGAAGATTCGACCATTGCCGACCTGGCTGTGGGGACCGCTGCCGGTCAGATCAAAACCGGTTCGCTGTGCCGCTCCGACCGCGTCTCCAAGTACAACCAGTTGCTGCGAATCGAAGAGCAATTGGGTGCCAAGGCTGTGTATCGTGGTCGTGGTGAGTTTCGCGGCTGAGCCATAGATGGTAAAAGACGCAGAGCGTTGCGCAGATCCGAGCCTCGCGGCCGTTCTTCGCAGCGTCAATGCTGACGCTCCGCGGTAATCTGGAGTGATTGAGCCTGGCTTATGTCAGGCTCAATGCCCTCAGTGATGTGTGCTTTATGCTGGCTCTGCAGTCCTTTTTACTGGGTACCTGATATTTCAATGCGCAGTCCTAACTGGTTGTTCCTCATCCTGCTTCTGATGCTGGGTGGCTTGCAATACCGCCTGTGGGTCGGTAACGGCAGCCTCGCGCAGGTGGCCAGCCTGACTCAGCAGATTGCCGACCAGCACGCTGAGAACGAGGTGCTGCTGGAGCGTAACCGTGTGCTGGACGCCGAGGTTCTGGAACTTAAAAAAGGTCTGGAAACTGTCGAAGAGCGCGCCCGGCATGAGCTGGGCATGGTCAAGGACGGCGAAACGCTTTACCAGCTCGCGCAATAATAAGTGGGTGCGATGAAAGACTTTCTTCCTGCCTTCTGGGCAGTGATTCCTGCGGCGGGCATCGGTGCTCGCATGGCAGCCGACCGTCCCAAGCAGTACCTGCAACTGGGCGGCCTGACAATTCTCGAACACAGCCTGCTTTGCTTTCTCGATCACCCCCGGCTCAAGGGGCTGGTGATCAGCCTGGCTGTGGACGACCCTTACTGGGCAGACTTGCCGTGTGCGCATGATTCACGCATTCAGCGCGTGGATGGCGGCAGCGAGCGTTCCGGTTCAGTGCTCAACGCGCTGCTGCATTTGCACGCGCAGGGCGCAAGCGACAACGATTGGGTGCTGGTACATGACGCGGCACGTCCGAACCTGGCGCGCAGTGACCTGGATAATCTGCTTGGCGAGCTTGCTGACGACCCGGTCGGCGGGCTGCTGGCAGTACCGGCACGCGATACACTCAAGCGTGCCGACAGCAGCGGTCGGGTGCTTGATACAGTGGACCGAAGCCTGATCTGGCAAGCGTTTACGCCTCAGATGTTCCGCCTGGGCGCCTTGCATCGCGCGCTGGCGGACAGTCTGGTCTCGAACGTCAGTATCACTGACGAGGCGTCGGCCATCGAGTGGGCAGGGCAGTCGCCCCGGCTGATCGAGGGGCGCTCCGATAACATCAAGGTCACTCGCCCCGAGGACCTGGAATGGCTGCGTCAGCGGCGCAGCGATTTCGGCCGTTAAGCCCTCCGCTACTGGCGATACTCCTCGCGCATCGCCAGCTCTTCTTTCAGGTAATCCACCAGCTTGCGCACTTTGGGTGACAGGTGCCTTTGTTGCGGGTAAAGCGCCCAGACTGCGGTGTTGGGTGGCTGATGCGCTTCCAGGAGCGATACCAGTGTGCCGTCCTTGAGGTGTTTCTGTACGTAATAATCCGGCAACTGACACAAGCCGACGCCATGCAGTGCGGCGTCCAGTACCGCTTGCCCGCTGTTGCAGCGCCAGTTGCCTTGCACCCGCTGAGAAAACTCACGGCCGTTCTGTTGCAAGAGCCAGGTATCACTGCCCCCGATCAGGCAGTTATGGCGACTCAGCTCCGAAAGACTGTGCGGTCGGCCGTACCGCTGAATGTAAGAGGGTGCTGCGCACAGGTACATTTGCCGTGGTGCGAGGCGTGTCGCGACCAGTCGAGAATCCTGTAGCCGCCCCAGCCGAATCGCCAGATCCATGCCTTCATGCACCAGATCGAGCGTGTCATTGCTCAGCTCGATGTCGACACGCAAATGCGGATACAGACCCATGAAACGCGTTACAAGCGGCGTGATGAAACGCTCGCCGTAAGCCACCGCACAGGTCATGCGCAGCAATCCTTTCGGCTCACTGGCCAGATCCCCCACCGCACGCAGTGCTTCCTCCCTGCCGTCCTGCAAACGTTGGCAATGATGCAGAAAGGTCTGGCCTGCTTCGGTAAGTGCGACCTTGCGCGTACTGCGATACAGAAGGCGGGTTTGCAGGCGTTCTTCGAGGCGCACGATCTGGCGGCTGACGTGCGAAGACGACACGCCTAGCCGTTGGGCGGCCGCCGTGAACTGGCCGCATTCGGCAACGGCGACAAATTCGTCCAGCCCTTCCCAGCGGTTGGTATACATCGATTATCCCTGTACAGCATTAATGTTTTGCTTTTGACCGCATTACTCATCAATTTGCACTGTACTACACTGTAAACCTTGTTTTTACTCGTCGGAGAATATTGATGATCAAGTCACGTGCCGCAGTGGCATTTGAAGCAAAAAAGCCATTGGAAATCGTCGAAGTCGACGTCGCCATGCCCAAGGCTGGAGAAGTGCTGCTCAAGGTGGTGGCATCCGGCGTTTGCCACACCGATGCCTACACGCTGTCCGGCGCTGACCCTGAAGGCATCTTTCCGTCGATTCTCGGCCACGAAGGCGGCGCGATCGTCGAAGCGGTTGGCGAGGGTGTGACCTCTGTCGTGGTCGGCGATCACGTGATTCCGCTGTACACCCCGGAATGCCGTCAGTGCAAATTCTGCCGCTCGGGCAAGACCAACCTGTGCCAGGCGATTCGTTCGACCCAAGGCAAAGGCCTGATGCCGGACGGCACCACACGCTTCTCCTACAAAGGCGAGCCGATCTTCCATTACATGGGCACTTCGACTTTCTCTGAATACACCGTGTTGCCAGAGATTTCCGTAGCCAAGATCGACAAAAAAGCGCCGCTGGAGAAAGTCTGCCTGCTCGGTTGCGGCGTCACCACCGGCATCGGTGCGGTACTCAATACGGCCAAGGTCAAGCCGGGCGACACCGTGGCCGTCTTCGGCCTGGGTGGTATCGGCCTGTCGGCAGTGATTGGCGCGGTAAAAGCCAAGGCGGAACGCATCATCGCCATCGACATCAACCCGGCCAAGTTCGAGATTGCCAAACAGCTGGGTGCAACCGACTGCGTCAACCCGAAGGATTTTGATCGTCCGATTCAGGAAGTCATCGTTGACATGACGGATGGCGGCGTCGACTTCTCCTTTGAATGCATCGGTAACGTGCAATTGATGCGCTCGGCACTTGAATCCTGCCATAAGGGCTGGGGCGAGTCGGTGATCATTGGTGTCGCCGGTGCCGGTCAGGAAATATCCACCCGTCCATTCCAGCTGGTCACCGGGCGCGTCTGGCGCGGTTCGGCATTTGGTGGCGTGCGTGGCCGCACCGAACTGCCAAGCTACGTCGACATGGCGCAGACCGGCGAAATTCCGCTGGATACGTTCATCACTCATACCATGGGTCTGGAAGACATCAATAAGGCGTTCGACTTGATGCACGAAGGCAAAAGCATTCGTACCGTCATTCACTTTTGAGGAGCAGCGGCAAGCTTTTAGCTTCAGCGGCGCGCGAGTTTGCGCCCGCTTGAAGCTTGAGGCTTACCGCTGGAGGAAACGACATGCCTTTGGAAAATATTTCCTGTCAGAAAAGCTTCGGTGGCTGGCACAAGCGTTACAAGCACCACTCGTCCGTACTGGGCTGCGACATGGTGTTCGCCGTCTATCTGCCGCCGCAGGCTGAGCAGGGCGGCAAGCTGCCAGTGCTGTACTGGTTGTCGGGCTTGACCTGCACTGATGAAAACTTCATGCAGAAAGCGGCGGCGCATCGGCTCGCAGCCGAGCTGGGCATCATTATCGTGGCGCCCGACACCAGCCCGCGTGGCGCCGATGTCGCCGATGACCCGGACGGTGCCTGGGATTTCGGTCAGGGCGCAGGCTTTTACCTGAATGCCACCGAAGCGCCTTACGCTCGGCATTATCAGATGCATGATTATGTGGTCAAAGAGCTGCCTGCCCTGATCGAAACGCATTTTCCGGCGTCACAAGCGCGCAGTATCAGTGGCCACTCGATGGGCGGTCATGGTGCGCTGGTCTGCGCGTTGCGCAATCCCGGACGCTACAAGTCGGTGTCAGCGTTTTCGCCAATCAGTAATCCGATCGATTGCCCGTGGGGCCAGAAAGCCTTTTCCCGCTACCTGGGCGAGGATCGCTCGCGATGGCGTGAATGGGATGCCAGTGTGCTGATGTCTGAAGCAGCAGAGAAGCTGCCGACCCTGGTTGATCAAGGCGATCGTGACGATTTTCTGGTCAATCAGCTCAAGCCGGAGGCATTGGTTCAAGCCGCCAAAACTGTGCACTATCCGCTGACCCTGCGCATGCAGCCAGGCTATGACCACAGCTACTTCTTCATTGCCAGTTTTATAGAAGACCATTTACGGCATCATGCGCACGCCTTGAACAGCTAAGCGGCGCCAAAGCAGGTAGAATCACGCCCTGTCTTTTTTCAGGGCGTTTTTCTATGCGTATTGGCCATGGCTATGATGTGCACCGTTTCGCTGAAGGCGATTTCATAACCTTGGGCGGCGTGCGGATTGCACACGGTTTCGGCCTGTTGGCCCACTCCGATGGCGATGTCCTGCTGCACGCCCTCAGTGATGCGCTGCTGGGCGCCGCTGCACTGGGCGATATCGGCAAGCACTTTCCCGACACAGACCCGCAATTCAAGGGCGCTGACAGCCGTGTGCTGTTGCGACATGTGCTCAAGCAGATTCATGGCAAAGGCTGGAAGGTCGGCAATGTCGACGCCACCATCGTGGCTCAGGCTCCGAAGATGGCTCCGCACATCGACGCCATGCGCGCGTTGATCGCCGAGGATCTGGACGTTGAACTGGACCAGGTAAACGTGAAAGCCACTACCACGGAAAAACTCGGTTTTACTGGCCGTGAAGAAGGCATCGCGGTGCATGCCGTTGCCTTGTTGCTGCGCGCATGATCGAACTCGAACTGCTGGGCCCAAGGGCCTACGGCGATGCGTTGGGTCGTGCCGCTCTCAAGGCCGTTGCCGAAGACTTTCAGGTCGATGAAGTGCTGGATATTCCGCTGTCTGGCGCTGGCGAGCACCTGTGGTTATGGGTCGAAAAACGAGGCCTGAACACCGAGGAAGCTGCCCGCAGGCTGGCACGTGCTGCGGGTGTGCAATTGCGTACCGTCAGCTACGCAGGACTGAAAGACCGTCAGGCTCTGACCCGCCAATGGTTCAGCATTCAGTTGCCAGGCAAGGCCGATCCCGATTTTTCGGCGGCGCAGGACGAGACGCTGCAGATTCTCAAGAGCGGCCGGCACACGCGCAAATTGCAGCGTGGGGCTCATGCGGCCAACGGGTTTACGCTCAGGCTGACGCAATTAAGTGCTGACAAGGACGCGTTGAATCAGCGCCTGGAAACCATTGCCCGGCAGGGTATCCCCAACTATTTCGGTTCGCAGCGCTTCGGTTATCAGGGCGGCAATCTGGGCGAGGCTCGCGATTACGCAGCCCGACAGGCGTTACCCGAGCAGCGTGCGGTGCGTTCACGGCTGTTGTCCACGGCGCGCAGTTACCTGTTCAATCGGGTACTTGCGGCGCGGGTTGCCGACGGCAGCTGGCAACACGCCAAGGTGGGTGATTTGCTGGCGTTCACCGACAGTCGCAGTTTTTTTCCGGCCGGGATTGCCGAGTGCAGCGACCCTCGTTTGGCGATCCTCGATCTCCATCCTACCGGCCCGCAGTGGGGGGAAGGCCCTTCGCCAGCTTCCGGTGCTATCGCAGAGCTGGAAAATTCCATCGCCGCCGATGAGTCTTCACTGCGCGACTGGCTGGTCAGAGCGGGTATGGATCACGAACGTCGCATCCTGCGGCTGCCCATTGGGCGGCTGACGTGGCATTATCCCGAGCCTGACATTCTGCAACTGGAATTCGTCCTGCCGCCCGGATGCTTCGCCACTGTTTTGGTGCGTGAACTCGTTGATCTGGTGCCGGCCGGGCAGACGGACAGCTCATGCGTATTCTGATATCAAATGACGACGGGGTAACTGCACCCGGTCTTGCGGCGCTGTATGCGGCGCTGGTGGACTATGCCGAGTGCGTGGTGATCGCCCCTGACCAGGACAGAAGCGGTGCCAGCAGTTCGCTGACACTTGATCGGCCCTTGCACCCGCACACCCTGGATAACGGCTTCATCAGCGTGAACGGTACGCCGACCGACTGCGTGCACCTCGGGCTGCACGGGCTTCTGGAGCGTGAACCGGACATGGTGGTGTCGGGGATCAATCTGGGGGCCAATCTGGGTGACGATGTGCTGTATTCCGGCACCGTTGCCGCAGCACTCGAAGGGCGCTTTCTGGAGCGTCCGTCATTTGCCTTTTCGTTTCTGTCACGTCAGCCGGATAACCTGGCGACGGCGGCGCATTATGCGCGTTTGCTGGTAGAGGCCCATGAGCGACTCGATCTGCCTCCACGCACGGTACTTAACGTGAACATTCCGAACTTGCCGCTTGAACACATTCGGGGCATTCAACTGACCCGTCTGGGCCACCGTGCCCGCGCTGCAGCCCCGGTCCGAGTGGTTGACCCGCGTGGTCGGGCTGGTTACTGGATCGCTGCTGCCGGTGACGCCGAGGATGGCGGAGCCGGGACTGATTTCCATGCCGTCATGCAGGGTTACGTATCGATTACGCCGCTGCAACTTGATCGAACCTTTCAGGATGGTTTCAGCAGCCTGAGCAACTGGCTGGAGGACCTGCGCTGATGTCGCGTGAGCAGGATGATATATTACGTCGCGGGATCGGGATGACCTCGCAACGAACGCGTGAGCGCTTGATTCAGCGTCTCTGCGAAGAAGGCATTACCAACGACCGCGTACTGGACGTCATTCGCAAGACGCCCCGGCATCTGTTCGTCGACGAGGCGCTCGCACACCGTGCCTATGAAGACACGGCGCTGCCCATCGGCCACAACCAGACAATTTCCCAGCCCTATATGGTTGCGCGGATGAGTGAGCTTTTACTCGCAGCTGGCCCGCTGGACAAGGTCATGGAGATCGGCACCGGCTCCGGCTACCAGACTGCGGTTCTGTCGCAATTGGTCGAACGGGTGTTTTCGGTCGAGCGTATCAAGGTCCTTCAGGATCGTGCCAAGGAACGCTTGGTCGAACTCAATCTGCGCAATGTGGTGTTTCGTTGGGGAGATGGTTGGGAAGGGTGGCCTGCGCTGGCACCTTACAACGGCATCATCGTCACGGCAGTGGCCACCGATGTGCCGCAGGCGCTGCTCGATCAACTGGCCCCCGGAGGACGGTTGGTCATTCCGGTGGGCTCGGGCGAAGTACAGCAATTGATGCTGATCATCCGCGAAGAAAACGGGTTTTCCAGGCATGTACTGGGCGCCGTGCGCTTCGTACCTCTGCTCAACGGACCGATTGCCTGAAGATTGTCAGTACCAGCGAGTGAATTCTGGCGTCACTCACCGGTCTACAGCGGTCAGTCCCTGTTCACGAATAGCTAAATGGCATCATTTCACGTAGCTGACTGATATATAACAGCGATTTCAGCAGTTAATCACGGGCTGCCCGCCGCGCTTGCGGCACAATAGGCATCTTTTTTGAATCGGTCACCAGTAAAAGGGAGTGGCGGGTGAGTCTCACAGTCATTCAGCAGCTCAAGTCCTCAAGAAGTTATCAGCGTCTGGTGATTGGCATTGCTCTCAGTGTCCTTCTGGTCGGCTGCTCAAGCACGCCTTCCGGTGGCGTTCGCGTTGTCGACCGTAATGGCAATGCCGTGGCGCAGCGCCCAACAGTGACCACCGGCCAATATGTCGTCAGGCGCGGCGATACGCTGTTTTCCATCGCGTTTCGTTATGGCTGGGACTGGAAGGCGCTGGCCGCCCGCAACCAGATTCCCGAGCCGTTTACCATCAAACCAGGTCAGACCATTCGCTTCGACGGGCGCTCCTCTTCAACATCCGGTTTAGCGTCTGCCCCCGTTGGAGGACGTCCGAGCACGTCTACTTCGACTACCAGCAGCAGTTCGGGCTCGGTGAAAACTACCGTTATGTCCAAGCCGATTGCGGTTGTGCCAGTGGTGATACCACCGTCAGCGACCACCGGCACAGGCCCGGCTGGCAAGTCTCCGACGGGTTGGACCTGGCCTTCGAGCGGCATTTTGATAGGAAAATTTTCCTCAAACGGCAGTTTGAATAAAGGAATTGATATCGCTGGTGATTTGGGACAGCCTGTTTTGGCAGCGTCTGATGGTTCGGTCGTTTACGCCGGAAGCGGATTACGAGGCTACGGCGAATTGATCATCATCAAACACAGCGATACCTACGTCAGTGCCTACGGTCATAATCGCAGGCTCCTGGTACGGGAAGGTCAACAGGTCAAGGCAGGGCAGACGATTGCCGAAATGGGGTCAACAGGAACTGACCGGGTGAAACTGCATTTTGAGATTCGCCGTCAAGGAAAACCTGTAGATCCACTGGAATTTTTGCCACGTCGTTGATAGTTGCCAGCCTGTTCCTGGCGTAAAAGGAACAGGCTCAAGCGATGCCATGGAACCAGGCGCCGCTGGAGCTTGAGGTCGAACTCACCAAAGGACTAAAACAATGGCTCTTGGCAACGAAGCGCCGGAGTTTGACATCGATGATGAAGTGCTCCTTATGGAAGCCGGCATTGTCCTGACGGAGGCGTCGAACGAGAAGCAGCCAGCCGCTGCTGTATCGGGACGTGTCAGGGCCAAGCATTCAACATCGCTCAAACAACACAAATATATCGACTACACCCGAGCGCTCGACGCTACCCAGCTGTATCTCAATGAGATCGGGTTTTCCCCTTTGTTGTCTCCGGAAGAAGAAGTTCACTTCGCGCGCCTGTCGCAAAGTGGCGATCCGGCCGGACGCAAACGCATGATTGAAAGCAATCTGCGGCTGGTGGTTAAAATTGCCAGGCGTTATGTCAATCGTGGCCTGTCATTGCTGGATCTCATCGAAGAGGGCAATCTGGGACTCATCCGGGCTGTCGAGAAATTCGATCCTGAGCGGGGGTTTCGTTTTTCCACGTATGCCACCTGGTGGATACGTCAGACCATTGAGCGCGCGATCATGAATCAGACCCGGACCATCCGGTTGCCGATTCACGTCGTCAAGGAACTGAACGTCTACCTGCGCGCGGCCAGAGAGCTGACCCAGAAGCTGGATCATGAACCGTCTCCCGAGGAAATCGCCAACCTGCTGGAACGACCGGTAGGCGATGTCAAGCGCATGCTGGGCTTGAACGAGCGGGTTTCATCCGTGGACGTTTCTCTTGGGCCTGATTCGGACAAGACCCTGCTCGACACGTTGACGGATGACCGTCCCACCGACCCTTGCGAATTGCTGCAGGATGATGATCTGTCGCAAAGCATCGATCAGTGGCTGTCCGAGCTGACAGAGAAACAACGTGAGGTGGTCATACGCCGTTTCGGTCTGCGTGGGCACGAGAGCAGCACGCTCGAAGACGTAGGGCTGGAAATCGGGCTGACGCGCGAGCGTGTACGTCAGATCCAGGTTGAAGGACTCAAGCGCCTGCGTGAGATTCTTGAAAAGAACGGTCTGTCCAGCGAATCACTCTTCCGATAATTCCCCCTCTCAATGCTTCATCCCAAGGCCGATATAACACTTGATGTGTGTATCGGTCTTTTTATATGTCTTGCGTAATCCCAAGGTCGCTGTCGAAACCGTGTAGCAGCATTTCCGCTGCCTCTGAAAAGTCTTCATGCACGGCATACGGATCCCAAATGGCGTAAGTCATCGCGTACGTGTGCTGTAAGTCATCAAGGCATTGCGGGTAAGGTTTTTTGCCTTAAGCACGACGACCTGTATCCAACCTTTTGATGTGAAAGGCTTTTTATTTTACGGTGCGCAGAAGTAGAAATATTATGCTGCGGTTCGGGTGTTGCCCTGCGGCGTTAAATCTCTAATATCGAAGCTGTGCCAACGGACAGGTACAGGCCATCAAGGATGACGGTCATGGACATCGCGGGAGGCGATTCATCAGGATGATGACCAGGGAATACAGGGATTAGGGAGAAAATGTGGGCGGGTCAAACCGCCCCTTTTTTTTGTCTTGAGTTTGCCGAATCAAACGTAATAAAAAGGCCCTTTGAAGGGCCTTTTGTTCTGTCTGGAGTCTAGCGTTCCAGTTCAGCGATTTTACCAGGTTTGCCATCCCACTCTGCGGCGTCAGGCATGGCCTCTTTCTTCTCGGTGATATTGGGCCAGACTTCGGCCAGCTCGGCATTCAGCTCGATAAAGTTTTCCATACCAGCAGGTATCTCGTCTTCCGAGTAAATGGCCACAGCAGGGCACTCAGGCTCGCAGAGCGCACAGTCGATGCACTCGTCCGGGTGAATGACCAGAAAGTTCGGGCCTTCGTAGAAGCAGTCCACCGGACAGACTTCTACACAATCGGTGTATTTGCACTTGATGCAGTTGTCGGTGACGACGAAGGTCATTTCTAATTCTCTCCTCAGGCGGCTGCAGCAGAGCCCTTCCAGACAGGGGTGCCAGGTTCGGGAGGTTTCCCGGCCCTATGAAAACACGTGCTTTTGATGAGTGGCCTTGAAGCAGTCCGACTGCCTCTCCTGCCACTTACCCTTGGTTCGCTGCGTTTTCACGCGGCTCGAAAAATACCCCGGCCAGGCTAAAAGCCGGGAGCATCCCAAACCGCGCGGGATTCTAACAGCTTGTAACGGCTCGCGTCACAGACGTGTTTGCAATGTGTATAGCAAATCCAGAGCCTGTCGCGGGGTCATGTCGTCAACCTTGATCTTCGACAGTTCGTCGAGCACAGGATGCGGCAGGCTTGCAAACATGTCGCTCTGTTGCGGGATGGCAGGTTTACCGGGTTTGGCGCGCGGCTGCTCGTGGGGCAGGCTGGTGGTTTCCAGACGTTGCAAGTGCTCCTTGGCGCGAGTGATGACTTTTCCCGGAACCCCCGCCAGTTGCGCCACGGCAAGACCGTAGCTCTGGCTGGCAGGCCCCGGCAGCACACGGTGCAGGAACACGATGCGCTCGTTGTGCTCGGTGGCATTCAAATGCACGTTGGTGACCAGCGGTTCGCTTTCCGGCAGCACGGTCAATTCGAAGTAATGCGTTGCGAACAGCGTGTAGGCACGCAGTTGCGCCAGGCATTCAGCGGCAGCCCAGGCGAGCGACAGGCCGTCGAAGGTACTGGTCCCGCGTCCGACCTCGTCCATCAGCACCAGGCTTTTGTCACTGGCATTGTGCAGGATGTTGGCCGTCTCGCTCATTTCCACCATGAATGTCGAGCGACCGCCAGCGAGGTCATCGCTGGAGCCGATCCGGGTGAAGATCCGGTCGACCAGCGAAAGCTCGCAACTCGCCGCAGGCACAAAGCTGCCGATGTGGGCCAGCAGCACGATCAACGCCGTCTGGCGCATGTAGGTCGATTTACCGCCCATGTTCGGACCGGTAATGACCAGCATGCGAGTGTTGTCGTCGAGGGCCAGGTCGTTGGCAACGAAAGGCGTGCTCAGCACCTGCTCGACCACCGGGTGGCGACCCTGTTCGATACGCATGCAGGGCTCGGCGACGAATCGTGGACAATTCAGGTCCAGATTCAGGGCGCGCTCCGCAAGGTTGCTCAGTACGTCCAGTTCGGCCAGCGCGGCGGCCGTATCCTGAAGCGGTGCCAAATGGCTGATCAGGTCTTCGAGCAATGCCTCGTAAAGCATTTTTTCACGCGCCAGCGCACGGCTTTTCGCCGACAGTGCCTTGTCTTCGAACTCCTTGAGCTCCGGCGTGATGAAGCGCTCGGCACCCTTGAGGGTCTGGCGGCGAATGTAGTCAGCCGGGGCCTGCTCAGCCTGCTTGCTCGGCAGTTCGATGAAGTAGCCATGCACGCGGTTGTAACCGACTTTCAGATGGCTCAGTCCAGTACGCGCTTTCTCTCGGGCTTCCAGGTCGATCAAGAACTGACCTGCGTTTTCACTCAGTGATTGCAGTTCGTCCAGCTCGGCGTCGTAGCCGGTTTTCAAAACACCACCGTCGCGAATCACGGCGGGCGGGTTGTCGTTGATTGCGCGTTGCAGCAGGTCGGCAAGCTCTGGGTAAGTGCTGGCGGTCTGCGCAAGTTGTTGCAGGTGCGGAGCGTCGAGATCGGTCATAGCCTGTTGCAACTCAGGCAGCGCGCTCAGGGCGTCGCGCAAGCGGGCGAGGTCGCGTGGACGAGCGTTGCGCAGGCCGATCCGCGCCAGAATTCGCTCGATGTCACCGATTTCCTTGAGCTGCGGTTGCAGGTTCTCGAAGCGATAGCGCTCCAGGAAACAGCCGATGGAGGTCTGACGTGCCTGCAACACAGTAAGGTCGCGTAGCGGGCGATTCAGCCAGCGAGTCAGCAGTCGCGTGCCCATGGCGGTCTGGCAGCGATCCATGACAGATTGCAGCGTGTTGTCGCGTCCACCCGAGAGGTTGGTGTCCAGCTCCAGATTACGTCGACTGGCGGCGTCGAGAATAACGGTGTCGTCGAGACGTTCGTGACGCAGGCTGCGCAAGTGCGGCAGGGCGGTGCGCTGTGTTTCCTTGGCGTAGCTCAGCAGGCAGCCGGCAGCACCGATGGCCAGCGTCAGGTTCTCGCAGCCAAAACCTTTGAGGTCCTGGGTTGCAAATTGTTGGCAGAGGCTCTTGTGCGCGGAATCGCGTTCGAAGTCCCAGGGTGCGCGCCGTCTGGCACCGCGTCGCTTTTCAGCTGGCAGGCCTTGCGGCCAGTCGTCAGGTATCAACAGCTCGACCGGATTGATGCGCTCAAGCTCGGCCAGCAGGTTTTCCCAGCCCTTGATCTCCAGTACGCTGAAATTGCCACTGGTAATGTCCAGTACCGCAAGGCCGAACAGCCGCTCGTCACCGAGCACGGCAGCGATCAGGTTGTCTCTGCGTTCGTCAAGCAAGGCTTCATCGCTGATGGTGCCCGGGGTGATGATGCGTACCACCTGACGGTCCACCGGGCCTTTGCTGGTAGCCGGGTCGCCGATCTGCTCACAGATCACGACCGACTCGCCGAGCTTCACCAACTTGGCCAGATAACCCTCGGCGGCATGGTACGGAATCCCGCACATGGGAATGCTCTGACCTGCTGACTGGCCTCGCGCAGTCAGGGTGATATCCAGCAATTTGGCGGCTTTCTTCGCGTCTTCGTAGAAGATCTCGTAGAAATCGCCCATGCGATAAAACATCAACTGGTCTGGGTGCTGATTTTTCAGCTTCCAATACTGTTGCATCATGGGTGTGTGTGAGGAGAGGTCGGAAATTGCTTTATTCATCAGTGGCTTGGGCAAGTTCTTGAGAGGAGTGAGGCAACCCCTGGGCGTGACGCGCTGTACCTCTGTGAATCAAGGGGCGTCTGCCGGGTATGTGCGATAGGCGCAAGGTTATCACGCACGACAATGCGCTGCAGTTACGACGTGGTCCTGCTGATTGGTGACCAAGCGTTTCCCGGTCTCCATGAGGGCCGATTTGCCGTATAGACTCTCAGCGCTGCCACTCGATCGACGAAGGGCAATCTATAAAAAAGGACTTTTATATGAAAAACAAACGTGCGAGGGACTCTGTCAATGGGCGCTTCATTCCCTTGGAGGAGGCCCGAAACAGGCCGAGAGAAACCACTGTGGAAACGGTCAAAAAGCCCGAGCGCAAGAAAACGACTGATGATTGAACAGGTCACGAGCGGCTGCCTTACGGCCGTTTTGTTTCTTTAATCGGTTATAAAAGGTTGTATGAATTGAACAGGACTGTCTCGTGGATGAAATAACCTGGCTTGCCGATACGCTCGGCGGCTTGCTCAAGGATATCAACGCTCAGGTCACCACTGCCGAATCCTGCACGGGCGGCGGTATAGCCGAAGCCATTACTCGCATCGGCGGCAGCTCCGCCTGGTTCGAGGCGGGTTACGTGACGTACTCCAATGCGCAGAAGACCCGGCAACTGGGTGTGCCTGAAGCATTGTTCGCACAGGTGGGGGCAGTCAGTCAGCCTGTTGTGGAAGCCATGGTACGTGGTGCCCAGCGTGAAAGTGCTGCGCGATTCGCTGTTGCAGTCAGCGGTGTGGCGGGGCCTGGCGGCGGTTCGGTCGACAAGCCGGTCGGAACGGTGTGGTTGTGCTGGGGCGACGGCGATACGCTCATTGCGCAGCGCCACTGGTTCGAGGGCGACCGCGGTCAAGTCCGTCGACAGACCGTACAGACCGCGCTGCAAGGGCTGATAAAGCTGGCTCGTGGAGAAATGCCAAAACAGGGGTAGGCGTGCGGGCATTGCTGTGGAATAATACTGTCTACTTATACAGGTGTTGTGGCCATCCAGGCCCTAATTGAATTTGATTACGTGAGGACTTCAATGGACGACAACAAGAAGAAAGCCTTGGCTGCGGCCTTGGGTCAGATCGAGCGTCAGTTCGGTAAAGGTGCCGTGATGCGCATGGGCGACCACGATCGCCAGGCTATCCCTGCCATCTCCACCGGTTCGCTGGGTCTGGATATCGCACTCGGTATTGGCGGTCTGCCAAAAGGCCGGATCGTTGAAATTTACGGTCCAGAGTCTTCCGGTAAAACCACGCTGACCCTGTCGGTCATCGCGCAAGCCCAGAAAATGGGCGCAACCTGCGCATTCGTCGATGCCGAGCACGCACTTGATCCGGAATACGCCGGCAAGCTGGGCGTCAATGTCGACGACCTGCTGGTTTCGCAGCCGGATACCGGCGAGCAAGCGTTGGAAATCACCGACATGCTGGTGCGTTCCAATGCCATCGACGTCATCGTTGTCGACTCCGTCGCCGCGCTGGTACCGAAGGCCGAGATCGAAGGCGAGATGGGCGACATGCACGTGGGCCTGCAGGCACGTCTGATGTCGCAGGCGCTGCGCAAGATCACCGGTAACATCAAGAACGCCAACTGCCTGGTTATCTTCATCAACCAGATCCGCATGAAGATCGGTGTGATGTTCGGTAGCCCGGAAACCACCACCGGTGGTAACGCGCTGAAATTCTATGCTTCGGTACGTCTGGACATTCGTCGCACCGGTGCTGTGAAAGAGGGTGACGAAGTTGTCGGCAGCGAAACCCGCGTCAAGGTCGTGAAGAACAAGGTCGCTCCGCCGTTCCGTCAGGCAGAGTTCCAGATTCTTTATGGCAAGGGCATCTACCTGAATGGCGAAATCGTCGACCTGGCCGTTCTGCATGGCTTTGTCGAGAAGTCCGGCGCCTGGTACAGCTATCAGGGCAGCAAGATCGGTCAGGGTAAAGCCAACTCGGCCAAGTTCCTGGCGGACAACCCGGAAATCTGCAAGGCGCTTGAGAAGCAGATTCGTGACAAGTTGCTAACACCTGGCGTTGACACCAAGGCTGTTGGCTCTCGTGAAGCAGTTGTTGCCGACGATGTGGCTGAAGCAGACGCCGATATCTGATAGCCATGGCTGCCGTGCTCGATACACCCGTCGCCATACGGCGAACTGCAATGGACCTGCTCGCACGCCGCGAGCATGGTCGTGTCGAGCTGACGCGTAAGTTGCGTCAGCGCGGCGCTCCCCCCGAGCTTATAGAACCTGCTCTTGACCGTCTGGTCGAGGAAGGTTTGCTCTCTGAGTCTCGTTATCTTGAAAGTTTTGTTTCTTACCGTGCACGCTCTGGCTATGGCCCTGTTCGTATCCGGGAAGAGCTGAGCCAGCGCGGTCTGCAGCGAGCTGATATCGAGCAGGCGCTCAGGGAGTGCGGGGTCGACTGGCAGGAGAAGCTTGAGGATATCTGGCAGCGTAAGTTCGCTGGCGCATTACCGGTTGATGCCCGGGAGCGTGCCAGACAGGGGCGATTTCTGAGTTATCGAGGGTATCCGCTGGATATGATCGGCCGCCTGTTAAGCGGCCGTAATCACCGGGACGATTGATATCGGAGTGGATTCACTGGCGGTTGTTATACCGCCGTATTTCTCCTGACTGAGGCGTCTGCCCAGTTTTCTTGCAGATTGATGTAATCCACCAACTCCCTAAGCCGACCCTGATTGCGTCCTGTAAAGGTGAACGCAAGCCGTGTCAGGTGACTGAATTGCGCTTCATCGTGCTCTTCGCCCTCATAACTGTGCTGATGAAAGTTTTCACTGATGCACAGGTCAGCGAAAGCTTCCTGCAGGTGAGCCAATGCCTGCTCACTCAGCGCATGACGCATGCGGATCACGAACTTGTTCTTTAGCCAGCGACTGGAGTGGAAGTTGTTGTAAAACTGATTGATCTCCTCCACAGCTTCGTCGGCGCTGTAAACCAGCCTCATGAGCTTCATGTCAGCTGGCAGGATGTAGTGGTTTTCCTGCAACTGGTTTTTGATGAAGTCCAGGGCGCCTTGCCAGAAGCTGCCGCCCGCCGTGTCCAGTAATACAACCGGTACCAACGGGCTTTTGCCGGTTTGTATCAAGGTCAGCACTTCCAGCGCTTCATCCAGGGTGCCGAAACCGCCCGGGCAGAGCACCAGCGCATCGGCTTCCTTGACGAAGAACAGTTTGCGGGTGAAGAAGAAATGGAAGGGCAGCAGGTTTTCAGTGCCCTCCACAGTCGGATTGGCATGTTGCTCGAAGGGCAGGGTGATATTGAAGCCAAGGCTGTGTTTCAGGCCGGCACCGGCGTGCGCTGCTGCCATGATGCCGCCGCCTGCGCCAGTGATGACCATCATGTCGGACTGCGCCAGCTTCTCGCCCAGCTCTGTGGCTTGCGCGTACAGCGGATGTTCCACCGGTGTACGAGCAGAGCCGAACACGGTTACTTTGCGGCGTCCCTTGAAGCGTTCCAGTACACGAAAGGCCTTGTCCAGCTCGCGTAGTGTCTGCAAAGTGATCTTGACGTCCCAGCGATTGCGGTCGTCCTGGGCCATGCGCAGCACGGTCAGGATCATGTCGCGATACAGCGGCAGGTTGCGGGTGTCCGGGGCAACCTGATGGATATGCTCTTCGACCTTGCTGGTCAGGTCGAGGCCGTTACTCTGGAAATGTCGTGATAGAAGATCGTCAGGTACATACGGCATTCAGGATTTCTCCTCCTGCAAAATCAATGACCCGCTAGGGTGCGTCGATTCGATGATGTGCTGGTTTGCAGAGAAAGGCTATCGGTTACCCGCGGGTTTTCAAGGTTAATGAGTTGCTGAATGTCTAAAGGCCGAACGCGCCTGAAGGGCAGGCGCGTGGCAGATGATGAAGTATCCGGGCGGCTTACTTCTTCGGTTTTACGGTGCAGTCCGAGGCCTGGAAGGTCTGGGTGGCGACCGGGCGGTTGGTTTTGTACTCGGTAAACTGATACTTGAGTACGGCGCCTTTGGTCATCAACTGACGGAAGCCGTTGTTGTGGCAAACGCTGTTGCCCAGTTGATTGCGCATCACATCAGGGTTGGCGCGCATTTGCTGAGCCTGACCTTCACGCACGCTGAGATGGTTGATCAGCTCGTTGCCGCTGACGGTATAGCCCTGATCCAGAATGTCTTCGTTGATCGCCCGTGGGGTTCCGACACTGCTTTCCTTCGCGACTTTTTCCAGCATCTTGCTGAGTTCGAACTCCTGTTTAGACGCCGCCTGGGCGCACAGCGGAGCAACGAGCAACAACGTAAGGGTAGGGGCGATAAGGCGCAGCATTAAACTCTCCTGATTAAGTAGCTGGCCGTTGGACCAGCAACTGCAACGTGCGTTCCGGTCAGCCCGCCACTAACGCGGGCTGTAATGGCGCAGCAGTATAGAGCAGGAGTCTTCCTCGGGCCTAGGCTCTGTACGAAAAGTGGCTGCGCCTGTTTCAACACGGCTTGCACTGATACGGGAACAGACACCGGTCCTAAAGCAGGCTGATGCGCAGGGGCTCTGATAAACTGTGCGCACTTTATCGCTGTCGAGTCTTCGTGGTGTCGATGTATTTCCCCTGCCGGCGTGTCCTGCCATGAGCCACGCCGTTTCCCGTTTGCGCGACGAACGCCTCGCACGCGCCATCAAGCCTTTCACCGCACGAGGTTCGCGAGCGCCGCGTTGCCCTGATTGTCGGGTCATTTCCAGCTATTGTCTGTGCGCGTGGCGTCCCAGGGTCGCTGCTGATTCGGGCATGTGCCTGTTGATGTATGACACCGAGCCGTTAAAGCCGACCAACACCGGTTGGCTCATTGCCGATGTCATCGAAGACACGCACGCGTTCGGCTGGTCGCGGGTAGATGTCGATGAGCGGCTGCTGGCCCTGCTGGATGATCCACAATGGCAGCCCTACATCGTCTTCCCTGGCGAGTTCGTCGCCGAAGAGCGGGTGGTAACCGAGGTGTCGCGCGAGCACGGCAAGCGTCCTTTATTCATCTTGCTGGACGCGACCTGGAATGAAGCGCGCAAGATGTTCCGCAAAAGCCCGTACCTGGAACGGTTTCCGGTGCTCAGCCTCGCGCCCGAGCAGATCTCGCGTTATCGCCTGCGTCGTTCCAAGCGTGACGATCACTTCTGCACGGCAGAAGTTGCCGCTCTGTGCCTGGAGCTGGCTGATGATTGCAGTGCCAGCGGCGTACTGGATGCGTATCTGGATGTGTTCAGCGCGCACTACCTGGGCGCCAAATTTCAGAACCCGGTTGACCCGAACGACGCGGCGCACACTCATTTGAAGGCTTTTCTTTAGAGATATGGCTAATTGCTGCCTCTGTCTGCAGGCCATGGTGGTTCGCGCTTGACCGTCATGGTGTTGCTGGGCATGCTTGGCGCCGCCTGGAAGCCGATTCATCTGGTCTGACGTTGTGCTTGCTGCCTTTTATTATCGGCGCGGTGCGAATTGTCAGACCTGGAGCGGCCGATTGTTTCGGCCTCTCTCTATAAAAACAGGATTATTACATGACCTACGACATCCTGATCGCCGATGATCATCCCCTGTTTCGCAGTGCGCTGCATCAGGCGTTGACCATCGGCCTGGGGCCTGCGGCACGGCTGGTCGAGGCAGAGAGCATTGCGCAGCTGGAATCGCGTCTGGACGAAAAATCCGACTGGGATCTGGTGCTGCTGGACTTGAATATGCCGGGTGCCTACGGCTTTTCCGGGTTGGTACTGTTGCGTGGGCAATATCCGCAAATACCGGTGGTGATGGTCTCGGCGCAGGAAGAAGCGTCGATTGTCGTGCGCTCTCGTGAGTTCGGTGCCAGCGGCTTCATTCCCAAGTCCAGTTCGCTTGAAGTTATTCAGCAGGCGGTCCGTACCGTGCTGGATGGCGGCGTCTGGTGGCCGCCGCAAGTCAATGAGGTGATCAGCGTTTCGGACGAGGCGAAAGCCGCCAGTGCGGGGCTTGCCAGTCTGACGCCCCAGCAGTTCCGGGTGCTGACCATGGTCTGCGAGGGGTTGTTGAACAAGCAGATTGCTTCCGAGCTCAGTGTCTCCGAAGCCACTATCAAGGCCCACGTTACGGCCATTTTCCGCAAGCTTGGGGTGCGCACGCGTACTCAGGCCGCGTTGCTGTTACAACAGCTTGAGTCTATTTCGTCCCACTGAAGCACGTTAGGCAAAGGCACGTCATGAAACGGTATTCACGCTTTTTTGACCTTTAGTGCCTTAGTTTTCCTCATCTTTTTCGCACGGCAGTTCCCTATGTCACCCTTCAAAGGCCAAACCGGCCTTAAACGTATTCTCAACGCCGCTGGCTATTCTATTGATGGTATGTCCGCTGCCTTCAAAGGCGAGGCCGCCTTTCGTCAGTTGGTGCTGCTCAATGTCGTGCTGGTTCCGCTCTCGTTCTTTCTGCACGTCAGCAAGGGCGAGCACGCCTTGCTGGTTGCAGTGTGCCTGCTGGCGTTGATCGTGGAGCTGCTCAACTCTGCGGTCGAGGCAGCCATCGACCGTATTTCCCTGGACCTGCATCCACTGTCCAAGAACGCCAAGGATATGGGCAGCGCCGCGCAATTCATCGCGCTGAGCATGATCGCGCTGGTGTGGGGCATCGTGCTACTGGGTTAAGCCCGATCAGTACAGGCTGGGCAGCACTATTTCGTCGCTGCGCTGGGCCCCGGCGGTAAAGGCGCGACACAGGTCGAGAAACTCGCGCATGGCAGAGGTCTGATACTTCTGTTTATGCCAGATAAAGTAGAACTGCCGCGCCAGGTCCAGCTCTGGCGTGGCCAGTTCCACCAGATTGCCACGACGAAACGCGTCGCGCAGTGCCAGTCTGGAAATGCAGCCAATCCCCAACCCGGACTCCACCGCGCGCTTTATCGCTTCGGTGTGTTCCAGCTCCAGTCGGACATTCAATCCATTGCGATGATGACGCATGGCCTGATCGAACGTCAGCCTTGTACCAGAGCCTTGCTCGCGCAAGATCCAGGCTTCACGGGTCAGTTGCTCCAGCGATGCCTGACCGCCCTGTGCCAAGGAGTGTTGCGGCGCGCAGAACACTACCAGTTCATCCTTTACCCAAGGCTGCACTTCAATGTCCGGGTGGCTGCAATCGCCTTCGATCAGGCCCAGGTCGATTTCGTAGTGTGCCACCTGCTGCACGATGTTCGCAGTGTTCTGGACATGCAGTTTGACCTGGCTTTCCGGGTGGCGCTGCATGTAGCCACCGATCAGCAGGGTCGCCAGGTAATTGCCGATGGTCAGCGTCGCGCCAACCGCCAGCGAGCCGAAGCCGGACTTGCCGTTGAGCAGGTCTTCGATTTCCTTGGCCTGATCGAGCAGCGCAACGGCTTGCGGCAATAGCTGCCGACCGGTTGCGTTGAGGCTGAGCCGCTTGCCCGCGCGATCGAACAATTGGCAGCTCGACTGGCGTTCCAGCTCGGTAATAGAGGTACTGGCCGCCGACTGCGAAAGCGAAAGCAGTACCGCTGCTTTGGAGACGCTTTCCTGCTGGGCAACGGCGACAAACACTTGAAGTTGACGGAGAGTAAATCGCATATCTATATAACCGATTACCTATATCTTAATAATTCATTTAACAGATATTCTGTCTGCCACTAGAATGTCGCGCAATAGCGCAGTGCTTCTGCGCGCACTATTTTTTCAGGAGTCCTCACGTACATGAGCAACATGAACCACGAGCGTGTCCTCAGCGTCCACCACTGGAACGACACCCTCTTCAGTTTCAAGTGCACCCGCGACCCAGGCTTGCGCTTCGAGAACGGTCAATTTGTCATGATCGGTCTGCAGCAGCCCAACGGTCGTCCGCTCATGCGCGCCTACTCGATTGCCAGCCCGAACTGGGAAGAGCATCTGGAGTTCTTCAGTATCAAGGTGCCGGACGGCCCGCTGACCTCGCAGTTGCAGCACCTGAAGGAAGGCGATGAAATCATCATCAGCAAAAAACCTACGGGCACCTTGGTGCTGGACGACCTCAAGCCAGGCAAGCATCTTTATCTATTGAGCACCGGCACCGGTCTGGCGCCGTTCATGAGCGTGATTCAGGACCCTGAAACCTACGAGCGTTTCGAGAAGGTCATCCTGTGCCACGGTGTGCGTTACGTGAACGAAGTCGCTTATCGCGAATTCATCACCGAGCATCTGCCGCAGAACGAGTTTTTCGGTGAAGCGCTGCGTGACAAGCTGATCTACTACCCGACGGTCACACGCGAGCCGTTCGAGAACGAAGGTCGACTGACCGATCTGATGCGCAGTGGCAAGCTGTTCAGTGACATCGGCCTGCCGCCGATCAATCCTCAGGATGACCGCGCCATGCTGTGCGGCAGCCCGAGCATGCTCGACGAAACCAGCGAAGTGCTGAACAGCTTCGGTCTGACCGTCTCGCCACGCATGCGTGAGCCGGGTGATTATCTGATCGAGCGTGCATTCGTCGAGAAGTAGGTCGGTCCATGAAGACCCGCCTCATCCTTGAAAGGATCAGGCGGGTTTTTAGTGCGCGGAATTTGTCGCCAGCGTCACTTCAAGCACACGGATGGCACCCGCCTGCGGGTAATGCCAGCGCACATCCAGATCCCAGAACCGGGCGCCGTAGCGGCGTTCCGGCGTGGGCAACTGATAGGCCGGGCGCGGATCTTGAGCCAGGCATTGTTCGATCAACTCCACCAAAGGCTCGTTCAGGCGTAGTGCGTGTTCGTGGGCCTGTACGAGCGCTGCGTCCTGCCACTGCACCGGAATCAGTTCTGGTGCCGCGCTGGCGATATCGTTGCGTGCTTCGCTGACGGCATCCGCATAGGGCACGTAAGGCTTGATGTCCAGCACGGGTGTGCCGTCCAGCAGATCAATGCCCGACAGCCAGAGGCGTCCGGGTTCGACCTTGTCCAGCTTGACCACCGATTGCCCGATGCCGTTGGGGCGATGTGTGGCGCGCGTTGCGAACACTCCCATAGACTGGTTGCCACCAAGGCGGGGAGGGCGCACTTTAAGGCGCGGTTTGTCTTCCAGCGCCAGATGAAACAGGAACAACAGCCACACATGGCTGACCTGCTCCAAGCCCTGAACAGCTTCTCCCTGATCGAAAGGTGCCACCAGTTCCAGCACCCCGCGTGCTGCCGGAGCCAGCTGCGGCTGGCGCGGGATGGCGAACTTCTCCTTGAAACAGGAGCGCACGTAACCGACAGGGGAAACGTTGTAGCTCATGGTATCAGCCGATTCAGCCACGAACGCGCAGGGTCAGACCCTTGAGGAAGTTGCGCAACAGTTGATCACCGCACGCGCGGTAATTGGTATGCCCAACCTTGCGGAACAGCGCACTCAGCTCTGGCTTGGAGACCGGAAAGTCGACGGATTTGAGGATGGCGTGCATGTCGTCTTCTTTCAGCTCGAACGCCACGCGCAGTTTTTTCAGAACGATGTTGTTGGTGATCGGCAGCTCGATTGGCTGCGGCGCACGGCTTTCGTCCTTGCCACGTTTGAAGTAGACCAGGCCGTCGAGGAAATGCGCCATGATCTCATCGCTGCAATCGAGGTAACCTTCCTCTTCGTCTTTTTTCATGAAGGCGATGACGTCGCTTTTCGACACTTCAAAGCCGGTCAGCGCGGTGATGTCGACAACCTTGCTGTCGCTGATATCGAGCATGTAGCGCACGCTGCGCAATACATCGTTGTTCATCATATGGCGTGAGTCCTGATAGTCGTATGGCGGCGCGTGAAGACAATCACGCGCGCTTTGATAAGGTGGTGTGCGGCGGTCAGAACTTTTCCTTGCTCGTCATGTAGCGCCATTGACCTTCCGGCAGCTTGCCCATTGACACGCCGCCAATGCGAATGCGGCGGATGGAGACGATTTTCAGGCCGACGGCTTCACACAACTGCGCGATGACACCGGGCTGCGGATTTTTCATGGCGAAGCGCAGACGGTTTTCGTTCTGCCAGCTGGCCTTCACGGCTGGCAATTCCTTGCCTTTGTAGGTCAGGCCGTGATTAAGACGGTTCAGGCCGTGGGCAACCATGTCCCCCGAGATTTCCACGACATATTCCTGCTCGATCTTGCTGCGGTCATCGGTGAGCTTGCGCAGGATTTTCCAGTCCTGGCTGAATACCATCAGGCCGCTGGCGTCGGCTTGCAGGCTCGAAATCGGTTCGAGGCGCATGAAGTGGCCTTTGAGCGGACGCTTGCTGTAGCTGTGTTCTTCGGAAAGGGTGCCCGGGGTGATCATCTGCAAGGCGCTTTCGGCGCTGGCCGATGCTGGCTTGTGCAGGATGATGGTCACGGGTTCCGGAGAGTCGGCCTTGGCGTCTGGGCTAAGCTCGACTTTCTGGGTGCTGACCTTGAAATGCGGCTCTTCGATAACTACGCCATCCACAGTGACCCAGCCACCCTCGATAAACAGCTCGGCCTCCCGGCGGGAGCAGCCCACCAGTTCGATAAGGCGTTTGGAAAGGCGAATGGGGTCTGTCATGACAAAAAAGCCGCTTACTGATGAGAAAGGCACCATTGTAACCGCCCAAGCCCGGTTAATCGCTGCAACATTGCAATTGTGCGGCAATCGGCTTCAATCCCGGCCGTCGAGACGCATCCTGAGCATGGGATAGGGGTTGCCAAGACCATCCATTTCCGAGCGCCTGACGATTTTGAAGCCATGCTTGCAGTAGAAGCCGAACGCTTGAGGATTCTGTTCGTTCACGTCCAGCTCGACGATACCGAAATGCTGGATAGCATGCTGCAGCAGGAAGCTCCCGAGGCCTTGATGCCGGTGTTCCGGCGCAATGAACAGCATGTCCAGCTTGCGTCGGTTGACGCCCGCAAAGCCAGTGATGTTCGACGCATCATCACGAGTACAGAATAGTGTCACGCTGTCCAGGTACTGCGTCAGCAATGCCCTGAGCCTGACGATGTAGGCCTCGGGCATGAAGTCGTGAGTGGCGCGCACCGAGCGCTCCCAGACATCACTGAGTTCTGGATAATCCTCTTTGCGCGGGGCATATAACTGCATCTCGGTCGCTCCTTATTGCCGATTTTGCATAGACAACAATTGCGCATAAAAAAGCCCTGCCGTTTCAGAGGCAGGGCTTTTTCGAACCGCTTGTACTGCGAAGCTTAGAGCACCTTTAGAGCACCTCGGCCCACAGGTCGTATTCATCGGCATCGGTCACGCGGCACATGATCTTGTCGCCAGGCTGGACAGTGCTGTCATCGTCCAGACCGATAAAGACGTTGCCATCGATTTCCGGTGCGTCGAAGAAGCAACGGCCCACGGCGCCGCGTTCGTCGACTTCGTCGATCAGTACTTCGATTTCCTTGCCGATCTTCATTTGCAGGCGTGCAGCGCTGATTGCCTGCTGATGAGCCATGAAACGGTCCCAGCGATCCTGCTTGACGTCATCCGGCACGATGGCGGCGTCCAGCAGATTGGCAGGCGCGCCTTCGACCGGCGAGTACTGGAAACAGCCGACGCGATCCAGTTGGGCCTCGGTCAGCCAGTCCAGCAGGTACTGGAAGTCTTCTTCGGTTTCGCCAGGGAAGCCGACAATGAACGTCGAGCGGATAATCAGCTCAGGGCACTGTTCGCGCCAGTTCTTGATGCGTGCCAGGGTCTTGTCTTCGAAGGCCGGGCGCTTCATCAGTTTGAGGATTTTCGGGCTGGCGTGCTGGAACGGAATATCCAGGTACGGCAGGATCTTGCCGGCTGCCATCAGCGGAATCAGTTCGTCGACGTGCGGATACGGGTAGACGTAGTGCAGGCGAACCCAGACGCCCATCGAGCCGAGTGCCTGACACAACTCTGTCATGCGGGTCTTGATTGGCTGGCCGTCCCAGAATCCAGTGCGGTATTTGACATCGACGCCGTAGGCGCTGGTGTCCTGAGAAATCACCAGCAGCTCTTTCACACCGGATTTAACCAGACGCTTGGCTTCGTCCAGCACGTCGCCAACCGGGCGGCTGACCAGCTTGCCGCGCATCGACGGGATGATGCAGAAGCTGCAGCTGTGATTGCAGCCTTCGGAGATTTTCAGATAAGCGTAATGGCGCGGTGTCAGCTTGATGCCTTGTGGCGGCACCAGGTCGATCAGCGGATTGTGATCCTTGCGTGGCGGCACCACGTCGTGCACGGCATTGACCACCTGCTCGTACTGCTGCGGGCCGGTCACCGACAGCACGCTCGGGTGTACGTTGCGAATGACGCTCGCATCGACGCCCATACAGCCGGTCACGATCACCTTGCCGTTTTCCTTGATCGCTTCACCGATCACCTCCAGCGACTCGGCCTTGGCCGTGTCGATGAAGCCGCAGGTATTGACCACGACCACGTCAGCGTCCTCGTAGGTCGCAACGACTTCGTAACCTTCCATGCGCAGTTGGGTCAGGATGCGTTCGGAATCAACGAGCGCCTTCGGGCAACCCAGAGAAACGAATCCGACCTTGGGGGCGGACGGCGTGGTAACGGTGGACATGGCAAACCTCGGCGTGAAGGGCGCCCAGGCGCAAAGCGCAGGCACCGACTGGGCGCTGGGTGCGCCTCTGATCAAAAAGTGCGCAATTCTAGCGGTGAGCGGGCGGGATGACCAGCGTTAGGGTGAGAATTGCGATGGGTGTGAGACGCGATATGCAACAAAAGCGGAAATGCTGGAGGTTTTATGGCCTGGCACGCCCTTGGCCCCTTAAGGCTTGTTGACCCGTACACGGGTTCACGTCTTCTTTATAACGTAGTGCCAAATGCGGCAGAGCAAATGAGCTTTGACGGTAACTCTATTCAGTTCAGCTTCGTGTCTGCGAGTTCATCCCCGTTAAAACTCAATGCTGCAAGAACGTGCTCGGGATCATTGTGTATCGCTCGAAGCAATGCACGCGCTGGCCCCTCAGGTTCGCGTCGTCCCTGCTCCCAATTACGAAGTGTCCCGACTGCGACATCAATGCGCTTGGCAAAGGTTGCCTGGGAAAGACCTGTCGCTTGTCTGATTTTTTTGACTTGAAGGGCATCGATATGGAATTCACGCGAGGGCCGACGCTCACCGCGATCTATCTCGTCCATCTCGGTCATGCTTTCTACAAGGCGATCAAAGAGATTTTTTTCCATCATTTCCACCCGTTGTTGAGAGCACGAAGCTGAGCCTTCTGTTTGTCAGTCAGCGAATCCTGAATTCCTTTGCGATAGATCAAAATCATGCGTATCTGGTATCGCGCAGAGACATGGTAATAAATAACTCGCACACCCCCGCTTTTTCCCTTGCCATGAGCCGCCCAGCGGATTTTTCGCAGGCCCCCAGTATCTTCAATAAGAGCTCCAGATTCTGGATGCTCAGCGAGGTAGGTTTGTAGAGCCCTATATGCTTCGTCATCCAAATGATCTCTGAGGTCCGAAGTGAATACGGGAGTTTCGATGAAGATCATTCAATCCCTTGTGTGCGTCATTGGCGTACTTGGATGATAGGGCTATACTCAAAAATCTGCAAGGAAGCAGGTGAGCGGACACTTTGTCAGCCCCGCGGCTCATGCATTGGGCAGCCGTTATGCTGCCTGCGAAACCCGGCAGAGTGTTCATAGGCAGGTTTGCGCACGCGCATGACTCCGCCCAGCGGGCGATGTGCTTCCAGGCCGTGCCATGGACTGAAGGCCATGGCTTCATCGATTTCCTGAACGCTTTTTTCAGACCATGAGGACTGACGGGGAACGTCGATTCTGGCCACCGCGACGTAAGGGCTGAGGTCTTCCGGCCAAACGACCGATGCGTCCTCAATAGGCATCTTTTCCGGATCTGTGGCGAGCTGGATACGTACTTCCCAGCTGGCATCGTTTTCGAGGAAGAACGCTTTTATGGCTTCGCGCAAGCCGTCCGGATTATCTTTCAGATCCACGGCCTGGTCAGTCAGCGCCACCAGCTCGGGGGAGATCGGTACTACGCTCAGCTTGGCGTAGTAAGGCCCGTACAGAAAGGGCACAACAGTGTTGAAGGTCTCGCCAAGTACATGGGTAGTCGGGTGTCCGCCGAGGCTTTTCAACGTGCCGCTTTCACCTCCTGCGGATTCGATCACGGACTCGATACCGCGCAATACGGCAGACAGTGCCTTCTTCATGCCGGGCGCTTTGTCAGTTGTCCTGGCCAGCAACTTCAGGGTCTTCAAGAATGCCTTGGGGTCTTTGGCGGTGAATGCCTTGGCGTTTTGCATGACGAAGTCCTGAGTCGTTGCCGCTGCACTACCAGGCAGTCGTGCACCCTCGACGCCGACCAACTTGATGGCAAGACCTCTCGGTGTTGAGACTTTGTCGTCGAGGATATCGCCAGGGTTGGTTGAAAATCGCATGATGACCGGCAGGCTGCCGGGTTTCGCGAATGCACCTTGCGCCAAGGGCTCGGGCAGGTCGTCATACACTTGAATGTGGCCACGCAGCAGCCCGTGAGCTTTGGCATGCACGCTACGAATGGCGTGTCCGGTGTCCTGAAAAGTGGTTTCCAGGATGGAATGCATCGCTTCGACCAGTTGTTGGCTGGTCTGCGCTTCATCATCCGGGATGACTTCAAACGAAGGCTGGAAGCGTAACGGCTGGACAGTCAGATCTCGCTGGGTCATAGGTGCTTCTCGGTCAGGATAGTCAGGGCGGCCGGACGTCGATGCGGTGATTGATGACCTCAATAGCGACAGGCTTATCCAAGTGACCGGCCGCTATTGGCACCGTTCATTAAAAGTCGCTCAGCGAGAAGCCGTAAAGGCCTGTTCATGGGGGTGACATGCGTTTCACCAAGAATTACAGCCAATGCTGCGTTATGCTTCGCGCCTTCGAGGTCGGGCGTGTCAATGTCTGGCTGAATCTGAATTGTTACGTGTTGTGATGTTCACAGTCTGTTGAACCTCATGTCTGTTTTCCGGGAGTAGTGGATGAGTCAAGCAAACAGTCATGCCGATGCCGGAGGCACTGCGAAGCCCATAGGGCTGCTGATCGCAGCAGTGGGGGTGGTTTATGGGGATATTGGCACCAGCCCGCTGTACACCCTCAAGGAAGTGTTTCAGGGCGGCTACGGTGTGGACGTGACCCACGACGCGATACTCGGCGTGTTGTCGCTGATCTTCTGGTCGCTGATCTGGGTGGTGTCTTTCAAGTACATGGCGTTCGTGCTGCGTGCCGACAACCAGGGCGAAGGCGGCATCATGGCGCTGATGGCGCTGGCCCGTCGGGCATCCGCCAAGCATCCCAGGCTGCAAATGATGATGGTGGTGTTCGGTTTGTTCGGCGCTGCGCTGTTCTACGGCGACAGCATGATCACCCCGGCCGTCTCGGTACTCTCGGCAATGGAAGGGCTGGAGCTGGCCTTCGACGGACTTGAACACTGGATCGTGCCCATGGCGCTGATTGTGCTGGTGGGGCTGTTTCTGATTCAGCGTCATGGCACCGCGCGCATCGGGGTGCTGTTCGGGCCAGTGATGGTGGTCTGGTTTCTGGTGCTGGGCGCGCTGGGTGTGTACGGCATCATGCAGTCGCCGGAAGTGCTCAAGGCTGTCAATCCGGCATGGGGCGTTCATTTTTTCATCATTCATCCCGGAATCGGCGTCGCCATTCTGGGCGCTGTTGTGCTGGCCTTGACCGGTGCCGAAGCGCTATACGCCGACATGGGCCACTTTGGTCGCAAGCCGATCTCCCGCGCCTGGTTCATCCTCGTATTGCCCGCGCTGCTGCTCAATTATTTCGGGCAGGGCGCATTGGTGCTGGGTAACCCTGAAGCGGTACGTAACCCGTTCTACCTGCTGGCGCCTGGCTGGGCACTGTTGCCGCTGATCGGGCTGTCGACGATGGCCACCATCATCGCCTCTCAGGCAGTGATCTCCGGTGCGTTCTCGATGACGTTGCAGGCCATTCAACTGGGTTACATCCCGCGGATGCACATTCAGCACACGTCCAGTGACGCACAAGGGCAGATTTATATCGGTGCCGTGAACTGGGCGCTGATGGCGGGTGTGATCATGCTGGTCATCGGCTTCGAGTCGTCCGGTGCGCTTGCTTCTGCTTACGGCGTTGCGGTCACCGGGACCATGCTCTGCACCACGATTCTGGTGTCGACGGTCATGCTGATGCTCTGGAAGTGGCCGCCTTTGCTGGCTGTACCGCTGTTGATCTGCCTGTTGCTGGTGGACGGTCTGTTCTTCGCTGCCAACGTGCCGAAGATTTTCCAGGGCGGCGCTTTCCCTGTGCTTGCCGGAGCGGTGCTGTTTATTCTCATGACCACCTGGAAGCGCGGCAAACAACTGCTGGCCGAGCGCATCGACGAGGGCGGGCTGCCATTGCCGATCTTCATCGGCAGCATTCGCGTGCAGCCACCACATCGTGTGCAGGGTACGGCCGTGTTCCTGACCGCACGTTCGGACGCGGTCCCCCATGCGCTGCTGCATAACATGCTGCATAACCAGGTGTTGCATGAGCAGGTGGTGCTGCTGACGGTGGTGTATGAAGACACGCCGCGTGTGCCTGCCGCACAGCGTTTCGAGGTGGAATCCTACGGTGAAGGCTTTTATCGGGTCATTCTCCACTTCGGTTTCATTGACGAGCCGGATGTACCTGCTGCGCTGACGTTGTGTCACTTGGCCGAGCTGGATTTCAGCCCGATGCGCACCACCTACTTCCTCAGTCGAGAAACAGTGATCCCGTCCAAGATGGATGGCATGGCCCGTTGGCGTGAGGCGCTGTTCGCCTTCATGCTCAAGAATGCCAACGGTAACCTGCGCTTCTTCAAGCTGCCGTTCAACCGTGTGATCGAGCTGGGTACGCAGGTCGAGATGTAAACGTGCGGGTATAAGCCCTGGCGTGCAGACAAAAAAATCCCGGCAACCTCTCGGTGCCGGGATTTTTTGTGCCCTCAGCTTTCCGTAAGCAGACGCTTACTGGGCGGCGGCCTTGCCCTGACGCTTGTTGATGGCGTCGATCAGGCGTTTGGCCAGTGCCGGGTAGTCCTCATCGAAGTGATGACCGCCAGGCAACTGAACCGCCTCGCCGACTGCGGTGGTGTCGGTGCAGCCGCTGTCCTTCTTCTCTTCGACGCCATAGACGCAGAACACCTTGGCAGCCGGCAGTTTTGCCATTTCCTGCCCGGTGGTCGCTTCCTTGCCTGCGTTGCCGAGCCAGCCGTCAACGTGAATCTCGAAGCTGCCGGTGCGGGCGAAGGCCAGCAGAATGATCGCGTCGACCCGGTTCTGGTCGTCAGCGGACAGACGGTTGTAGATCGCCGGCATGACGTCCGCGCCGAATGAGTAACCTGCCAGGATGAAACGCTTGGTGCCCCATTTCTGCCGGTAGTGGTTCATCAGGTCGGTCAGATCCACGGCGGTCTGCTCCGGGGTCTTGTGCTCCCAGTAGTAGCGCAGCACGTCGATGCCAACCACTGGATAGCCCATCTTGGCCATGTCACCCGCCACTACCTTGTCCAGGTCGCGCCAGCCGCCGTCGCCGGACATGAACAACGTCACGGTATCGGACGGTTGGCTGGCCGGGACTTCCACGACTGGAATGCCCAGGCCACCGCTGTCGTTCTCGCCGAGCAGCAGATGACGCAGTTCAGTATTGAGAACCTGCGGCAGGGGAATGTCGTAGTCACTGATGCTCGTATCGGCATTGCTCTGATCGCGCACGAAGGCCGCACTTGGATCATCCGGAGCATCGTTCCATGCTGCCAGCCAGTGCCCGTGAGGCGCTTTCTGTGGCAGCGGCACGTCACAGATTTGTGGCGGTTTCTCGTCCTCTTCCAGAACTGGCGGAGGATTGGAGACGTGCTCAAGCGCAAAGCCCACCGAGATGGCCTGGGCCTTGTCATCGGTCTGTTCGGCCAGCCAGCGCCACGCCAGTGTTGCACCAGGGCCTATACCGCCGACAACCTGTGCGGGGCCGTCGAGCTTCTGCAGCGCGGCCTGAAAGGTCTTCTGTTGCAGGACACAGTCATCCTTGGGCAACACCACCTGAATGATGCGTGCCGACGCGTCTTTGCTGACGGCCAGTAACTGCTTGTCGGTAAGCATCTCCTCAGCGGTAACAGCCAGTGCAATGCGGGTTTTGACGCTTGTAGCCGGTGTCACGCTGGTCAGCGGCGCGCCGCCTTCCAGGTTCAGGTGTTCCAGCGATGCAGGTGGAGCGGGGCGGTTCCAGATCCATATTCCCAAAGCCACGGCTAAAAGAACAATTACCAGTACTGCAAGCAAAAGGCGCCAGGAGCGTCGAATCATCAGCGTTTCACCAATCCAGTCAGGCCGCCCGCAATCAGGGCGGCGGTGTCAGCCAGTGCGACCAGCGGATCGAGTCCGGCAGGCACGGCCATATAGCGAGGTTCCCAGTCTGGCTGGAACTTGTCCTTGAAGCGGCGCAGTCCCTGGAAGTTATAGAGCTGTTCACCACGACGGAAGATCATCGAACCCAGGCGCTGGGTGATCGGCGCGCCCCTTCGTGGTTGCAGGCCGGACAGCGGCACCATGCCCAGGCTGAAGCGCGCATAGCCCTGGGCTTTGTAATGCAGGATCAGGCCGACCATCATGAATTCCATGGTCAGCTTCGGTGCATCCGGGTGAGAACGCATGAGGTCCAGGCTGGCCAGTTCCGGGCTGGTGGTTTCCAGCAGGTTGGAAAAGGCGACTGGCTTGCCTTGAAAGTGGACGATGGCGATGCGGAAATATTTCAGGTAACCGGGGCTGAAGCGGCCCAGCGAGAAGCCTTTTTCGCGCACGTTTTTGCCGGTCAGCCAGGCATCGGAAATCACTTTCAACTCATCGATCGGCGCTTGGCCCGGTTCGTAGATTTCCAGCGAGAGACCATCGCGCCCACCCCGATTCCAGGTGTAACGCAGGTCTTTCATTTCCTTGCCCTTGGCGTCGATGTCAAAGCGGCGCAGGTCCACGCGGGCTTCTTCGCCGAGCTTGATGGCTGTCAGGCCGATGTCCATGTAAAACGGCAGGTTCTCTGCACGCACCTGGTAGAACACCGGGCGGGCATGATGCACGTCGCACAGGTCCCGGAATTGCCAGATCAGTTCGGCACGCTGCTGAGTCGGTCCAATCGGGTCGTAAAGCGCTACCAGGCTGCGTCCGCGATGCGCATACATCAGAAACGCATTACCCGCCGGGTGAAACAGAATGGCCTTGTCGCCGGTCAGCACCAGTCCGCCATCGGGCTGGCTGGAGGCCTTGAGAATTTCAGCTGCCTTGTCCAGATCCTCGGGGTCGGGCAGCTTGATCACCGGCCTTGCAGTGCGCAGCAGCCAGGTCAAGGACACCACGACCAGCAGCACTGCACTGCCAAGGGCTGAGCGCAGGCCACGCGGCGCGTCGGCATCAAGCGTGAACTGCCACCACAGCTGATGGCTGTAGGGCACGTCCTGATAAGCGAACAGCAGCAGCCAGATCGAGGCACCGACCACACAGATGCTGGCGATCAGATAGAGTGGCGAGAACGGCAACTCCAGCAGGCGGCTCGGGCGATAGAACGAGCGGCGGAAGATTGCCAGCAGGCCCGCGGTCAACAGCAGCAGACTGGCTTCCTCCCAGTCGAAACCTTTTAGCATCGACAGCAGCGCGCCCACCAACAGCAGAATCACCGTCAGCATCCACGCTGCGGATAGCCGACGGCGCAAGCCTTGGGCGAGCAGCAGACACAGCACGCCGACCAGACTGGCACCGAAGTGCGAGGCATCGATCAGTCGGTGCGGAATCATGAAGCCGACGTTTTCCAGTCGGGTATCGATTTCAGGGGTGGCACCAGAGAAGAGCAGCACCACCCCCGACAAGAAAACCAGGAGTGCCAGAATGGGCGCTGCCAATCCCGAGGCGACGCGCATGGCCTGTTTGGTTGGCAGCAGGCGCTGGGCTTCGGTAAACAACAGGGTCAGACAGGCCAGCAGCAGCGGCAATACCACGTAGATCAGGCGGTACAGCAGCAGCGCAGCGGCCAGTGGCGCAGCGCCCAGTTCGTTGGCAAACGCCGCCAGCAGGATCGCCTCGAACACGCCGACGCCACCAGGCACATGGCTGAGTACGCCCGCAGCCAGAGCCAACAGGTAAATCAGGATGAACGCGCCGAGTGGCGGCGCATGCGGCAGCAGTAGATAAAGCACCATCGCTGCAGCTGCGACGTCCAGTGCGGTAATCACCAGCTGGATCAGGGTCAGCTTCAAGTCCGGCAGACGCAGGGTGCGACGACCAAGGCGGACCAGGATGTTGTGCGGGATGTCCTGTTCCGGCAAGCGACGGCGGTAGATAAAGACCGCCAGCAGCAGACTGCCAGCCAGAACCGCTGTGGCAACGACAGCCAGAATTTCGACCGGAAGCTTGAGCGCCAGTGACGCGCCGGACAGATTGCTCAGCGTCGCCAGTGCAGCCAGCGGTGGCAATGCGCAGCCTAGCGACAGGCTGGCAAACACAGTCATCCGGGCAATTTCGATCGCGCCCACGCCATAGCGTGAATACAGGCGGTAGCGCACCGATCCGCCAGACAACATCGAAAGGCCCACCGCATTGCCGATGGCAAATGAAGTGAAGCCGCCGAGCAGCAGCGTTTTGACTGGTAGGTCGACGTTGGCATACCGACTGGCGGACAGTTCATAGCCCATCAGAATGACGTAGCCGACCACCGCAGCCAGCAGTGCTCCGCCCAAGGCGGGCAGGGGGACCGCGAACAGCGAGTCGTGCAGCGCATACCAGTCCATTTCGACCAGCATGTGGCGGCAGGCAATCAGGGCCAGGCCGAACAACAGCAACATCACCGCCAGCCCGATAGGCTGTCGGTATTTGCTTAGCAGTTCCCGCCATTGCAGGCGCGGAGGGGTGCTGGGTGGTTCGGCATCAACTGCTTTATGGGAATCTGACGTGTTGTCGCGCATCAATCACTCCTTGGATCGTGCGCGACAGGATGGAGGTATACAGCCAAGTTACCAATCCCTACGCAAAAAATATTTCAGGATGTTAGCGCGTCAACGTCTAACGAGCGAATAACGATTCAAACCGGGTGAAGCTGTTCAGCTGTGGTTCAGTAGTGATTCAGCTTAGTAATATCCTATCGGCAGCGCCTGCGAAAACTGTCGTCGCCAATGACATTACGTTACAGCTGTGATGATAGGGTTTCAAAGGGCAGAGGAAAAAGTCTTTTTTGTCAGGCAGTTAGCCAGCACCTGAAAGCTTTTTTGATCGCAAACAAAAAAGGCCACTCTTTCGAGTAGCCTTTCTTGATGTTTGGTTGCGGGAGCCGGATTTGAACCGACGACCTTCGGGTTATGAGCCCGACGAGCTACCAGACTGCTCCATCCCGCGTCTGTGTGGCGGCATTCTACAGCCGAACGCCGAAGTGTCAACCCTTAATACAAAAAACAGATAAATGAGGCGCTTCGCGAGACCCACGTGCCGCGATCAGTATCGACGCATGATGTCCAGAACTGCATGCCTGGGTAGAGCGCTCATCGTTATGCACCAGTCCAGATGAGCCAAAAACAGGACTCAGATCCCGATGCCCCAGTGACGAGGAGTGTTTTCCCCAGTACCGCTCGTTCCTTACACACGTTTGCGTCACGCCACGCAATCAGCTTCAGAGCATAGTAAGCAGCGCTTTTCATTCGCGCACAAAAAAGGCCACTCTTTCGAGTAGCCTTTCTTGATGTTTGGTTGCGGGAGCCGGATTTGAACCGACGACCTTCGGGTTATGAGCCCGACGAGCTACCAGACTGCTCCATCCCGCGTCTGTGTGGCGGCATTCTACAGAGAGATGGCGAGGTGTCAACGGTTAGTTTTAGAAAAGTGCTTTTTCTTCAATCGGTTAGCGCGGCAGTGCAACGGGCTGATAACGCTTTGACGCCCGTATGACGGGTCTATCCAGGCATATGAATGATGTTTACGGGCCAGAAACGTAATTTTTCGGCAGCCCGTCGCATCATTAAGTGTTACTTGGCGATACGGGTGAGATACTGCGCGGCCATGGATTTCCTAAACGCATCAGGTCATGACGCAGCGCAAGATCATCCACATCGACTGTGACTGCTTCTACGCAGCCATTGAAATGCGCGACGAGCCCGAACTCGCAGGCAAGCCTCTGGCGGTGGGCGGCTCGGCAGATCGACGCGGGGTGATTGCTACCTGTAACTATGAGGCGCGTGCGTATGGCGTGCGCTCAGCCATGTCTTCCCGGCACGCGCTCAAGCTGTGTCCAGACCTGACGATCGTCAAGCCGCGCATGGATGCCTATAAAGAAGCATCACGCGAAATCCACACCATCTTCCGGGACTACACCGACCTTATAGAGCCGTTGTCACTGGACGAAGCATTCCTGGATGTGTCGGATGCCGGCCACTTTTCCGGCAGTGCCACGCGCATCGCGCAGGACATCCGCCGTCGGGTTTCGAATCAGTTGCATATCACGGTATCGGCAGGCGTGGCGCCCAACAAGTTTCTGGCCAAGATCGCCAGTGACTGGAAGAAACCCAATGGGTTATTCGTGATTACCCCGGATCAGGTTGAAGATTTTGTTGCCTCACTGCCCGTGACCAAATTGCATGGTGTAGGAAAGGTCACCGCAGACAAGCTGGGTCGACTGGGTATCCTCGACTGCGCGGATCTGCGAGGCCGCAGCAAGCTCGCACTGGTGCGCGAGTTCGGCAGTTTTGGTGAGCGTCTCTGGAGTCTGGCGCACGGGATAGATGATCGTCCGGTGCATAACGACAGTCGCCGTCAGTCTGTCAGTGTCGAAAATACCTACGATACCGACTTGCCTGATCTGGCGGCCTGTCTTGAAAAACTGCCTGCCTTACTGGAAACCCTGACAACGCGCATGGGCCGAATGGAAGGGCAGTACCGGCCCGGCAAGCCGTTCGTCAAAGTGAAATTCCATGATTTCACTCAGACGACGCTTGAGCAGTCCGGGGCTGGCAGGGATCTGGGCAGCTATGAGCAGTTGCTGACCCAGGCATTTGCCCGTGGCGGCAAGCCGGTTCGACTGCTGGGTGTCGGGGTGCGCCTGCACGATCTGCGTGCAGCGCACGAACAGCTGGAATTGTTCTCGCCTTAACGGCTGGCTGTGCCAGGGCTTACACAGCCAGACACATCATTCGCTTTGAGTCGGAACGGCGACCAGTCGGCCTGCATCTCTGGCGAGCGACTTGAGAAACTCGCCTTGCAGCTGCGGATCGTTGCGTGTCAGCTCAATCAGACTTTGCTCAAGCTCGCTGGCTTCCTCTTCAAGACCCAGATCGGAGAGTCGCTTGACACGGTGCACCCACTGGCTGACCTCATCGTCTTCCAGATCGTCATAAATCAGTGCGTGAGCTTCCAGTAACTTGCCGCGTAGCGAGTGACTGATCGGCAAGCTGGCACTGGCGTGCGCGTTGTCCTGATCATCCTCGACGCTGATGTACAGGCGAGTGATATGGCTCAGGTCCTGTTCGGCAAACGGGCTGTCCAGTAGATTCAGGCGCAACACGCCGTTGCGGTCAGTGCTCAGCTCATGCGTCGCGGCCCCTGCCTTGACCGCGACCGGCCGCTCATTCCATGGCAGATCGGAGTTTTCAATACGTTTGTCTTTCTGTACTTCGTCGATGCGCGCCAGATTCTGCTCGGCTCGCCCGTGCGAAGGAGCGTTCATGAACGGGTTGAGACCGGCCACGCCATAGTGAATCCAGTCCCTGGTCATGCTTTCCGGCAAATTACCCAGTGCGAACACGTTGACCACGTTCGCGCCGACTCCGGCGACGACTGCTACTGCGCCAAGGGGGATCTCGTAGATTTCTCGCCAGGGCTGGTACGGGGTGTAACGGTCGTAGTGCCGGGTCACCTCGAAGTCAGTGACCTCGAAGGATTTGTGTTCGTGGATGCGGATGCGACGTTGCGGCAACTCCAGGGTCTTGGGTTCGCCGATGTCGACTTGCAGCGTATGTTCGAGCAGTTTGCGCTCGACGCGCTCTTCCTGTTCGTTACGCTGCGACAACTGATTGGCACAGCCACCGACGAGAAAAGTGCCGCACAGGACGACACAGCCGAGGCTTAAGGTGCTTCGTTTGAACATGAGATCTCTGATGCGGAGTGGGCGAGTGATGAGCGGCGCACCCGTAAACGGGTGCGCCTTCTAGGCTCAGCGGTTCACGCGACCCTGGATGAACGACAGCACATCCGCCACTGCAATGGCTTGCGGTTGCGACTCGGTACGGCTCTTGTATTCCAGATTGCCTTCGGCAAGACCGCGGTCGCTGACCACGATACGATGTGGAATACCGATCAGCTCCATATCGGCAAACTTGATGCCGGGGCTGGTTTTCTTGTCGCGATCATCCAGCAGCACTTCGAAACCGGCGGCAGTCAGCTCGGCGTACAGGCGGTCGGTCGCTTCGCGGACGGCATCTGTTTCGTAACGCAGCGGAATCAGTGCGATCTGGAAAGGCGCAAGCGTATCGTTCCAGATGATTCCGTTCTCGTCGCTGTTTTGCTCGATGGCGGCGGCAACCACACGGGAAACACCAATGCCGTAGCAGCCCATTGCCAGATTGACCGGTTTGCCGTTTTCACCCAGTACCTGGCACTTCATCGCTTCGCTGTATTTGGTGCCCAGCTGGAAGATATGGCCGACTTCAATGCCGCGTTTGATTTCCAGCGTGCCCTTGCCATCCGGGCTTGGATCACCCGCAACGACGTTACGCAGGTCTGCAACGGTTGGCACCGGCAGATCACGCTCCCAGTTAACGCCGAAATAATGCTTGTCGTCGATATTTGCGCCCACGCTGAAGTCACTCATCAACTCGACCGAACGGTCGATGATGCAGGGCAGCGGCAGATTCAACGGGCCCAGCGAGCCTGCGCCGGCACCGATCGCATCACGCAGCTCGGCTTCGGACGCCATGACCAGTGGGCTGGCGACCAGCGCTTGCTGGCTTGCCTTGATTTCGTTGAGCTCGTGATCACCCCGGATGATCAGCGCGATCAGCTTGCCTTCTTCGGCAGCGTGGACCACCAGCGTCTTCACGGTTTTTTCGATGGACAGCCCAAAACCTTCGACCAGTTGCGCGATGGTCTTGGTATTCGGCGTGTCGACTAGGCGTAGCTCTTCGGTAGCGGCTGGTCGAGACGTCTCGCGTGGGACTGCCTCGGCTTTTTCGATGTTGGCCGCGTAATCAGAGCCGTTGCTGAACACGATATCGTCTTCGCCGGATTCGGCCAGGACGTGAAACTCGTGCGAGCCTGCGCCGCCGATTGATCCGTTGTCGGCTTCGACCGGGCGGAATTTCAGGCCCAGCCGGCTGAAGATGTTGCTGTACGCGAGGTGCATGCGGTCATAAGTGACCTGCAGCGATGCGGTGTCAGCATGGAACGAGTAAGCGTCTTTCATGACGAACTCGCGTCCACGCATCAGGCCGAAGCGTGGGCGGATTTCGTCACGGAATTTGGTCTGGATCTGGTACATGTTGATTGGCAGCTGCTTATAGCTGTTGAGCTCGTTGCGTGCCAGATCGGTAATGACTTCTTCGTGGGTCGGGCCCAGGCAGAATTCACGATTATGGCGGTCGACCAGACGCATCAGCTCCGGGCCGTACTCCTCCCAGCGTCCCGATTCCTGCCATAGCTCTGCTGGCTGAATGCCGGGCATCAGAATTTCAAGTGCACCAGCGGCGTTCATTTCTTCACGAACGATGGCTTCGACCTTGCGCAGTACACGCAGGCCCATGGGCAGCCAGGTATAAAGACCGGATGCCAGCTTGCGGATCATGCCGGCACGCAGCATCAGCTGATGGCTGACCACGACCGCATCGGAAGGGGTTTCTTTCTGTGTGGCGAGCAAAAATTGACTGGTGCGCATGGTTGGCCGTTGTCGGTTGCTGAGACTGGATATGACTTGGCATTGTACGGCGCTGTTTCGGTGACGTACAGGGCAGGGCGGGCTTGCAGAGGGCGTTAACGGGCTTTGCAGGCTGAATGAAAAAGCCCGGCGTGTGCCGGGCTTCTTCTATTTACGAGTGCTGAATTGCGATTACAGGATCGAAATCGGGTAATCGACGATCAGGCGGAACTCGTTGACGTCGCCGTCTGGTTGGGCATCGTTGCTACGGTGCCATGCCTGACGCATACGGAAGGACAGGTCTTTGGCAGGGCCAGTCTGCACGACGTATTTGGCTTCAAGGTTGGTTTCGTGGTGTTTGCCGTCAGCGCCGTACTGGCCAGCATAAGCGCTGCCGGTAGGCGTTTTGGTACCGTCGATGTCAGTACCCTTGATGTAGCGGGTCATGAAGCTCAGGCCAGGAACACCGTAAGGCGTCATGTTCAGGTCATAGCGGACCTGCCAGGATTTTTCACCTGGCCCGTTGAAGTCGGAGTACTGGATCGAGTTGTTCAGGAAGATCGAGTCACCACCGCGGTTGTTGTCACCAATACCGATGTAGTCAAACGGGGTGTCGCCGTTGATCTTCTGGAAAGCCAGGGTCACGGTATGTGCCGCGAGGAAAGAGTAGGCTGCGGACCCCGAGAACGCGGTGTTGCTGATCGAACCCGCTTTGGCGCTGCCTTCGTCAACGGTGCGATAGATATTCGCATCGAAAGCAAGCGACTGGTCGCCACCCAACGGCAGCGCGTAGTTCACGTTACCGTAGTACTGATCCCAAATGTCTTCGAGCTTGGCTGCATAAAATGCGACACCGAGGCTATCGGTAATGGCGTATTTGCCGCCAGCAAAGTCTGCACTGTTTGCCTCTACACCAGCGTAGTTAGCAAAAATCCCGCCATCGTGACTGGTGTCGTTCTGGCTAGTGCCAGAATAGAAATGACCCGCTTCGAGATCAAGGCCAGCGATCTCACTGCTTTGCAAACTCAGGCCGCTAGCTGTCTGCGGCAGCAAACGAGAGCCGCCTACTGCGAATACAGGGCTGGTAGGTTGCATGTCGCCGATTTTCAACTCAGTTTTCGATATGCGAAACTTGACCGCACCACCGAGTTTGCCGAGCGAGTTTTCGTTCTCGCCAGTACGGCGGTTGAACGCCAGATTAGTGGAGCCCGAGTACGCGTCTGGAGCCCAGAGTTGCGTGCCAAAGTAACCAAAAGCTTCGGCACCTACGCCTACGGTACCTTGGGTGTAGCCGGTGCTGAAATTGGCCCATAGGCCTTGTGTCCAGTCCCTTTGGTCCGAGTTACCCGCCTTGTTGTCGCGGTTGAAATAATAGTTGCGCAACTTCAGGTCAAAGGTGCTGCCTTCAACAAAGCCCTTGGCATCAGCCTGATCGCTGACGAAAGGTGCGGCTGTTGCCAGTTGGGCGCTGGCTGCAGTAACGGCCAGTGCGATTGCGCTCCACTTCATCACTCTCATCGTGATTGCTCCTTTGGTTTTTAGAAGATTTTGTGCCGTCCCACCTGTTTTTTTATCTGGGCGGCTCTTTCTATTTTTGGTCGGCGAAATCTACATCACGCTGACTTTCGTTGCGATAGATACAGCTCTATCCTTTCAGAATCTTTACGGTGTTGCGCATGGCGAACCGTCCATGGTGCATCAGTAGCGTTGCACTCAGGCTTTCCGGTTTCTTGTTTTGGCCTTCTGCGCCTGACCGTATCGATGGGTGCGCAGCCTGCCAGAAACGTTCTTCGGGGTCGCGAGACATTTTCCCTTGATCCTGTCGCCTCTGTTTTCCGCCAGAGGCATCGTGATCATGTGGGTGATAAAGCAACAAACGTGCACAAAGTGCCTGAAAATGAAAAAATTTTGTGAAAAGTCAGAATCAGCATCGCATTCTGTTTTTAATGCTTTGTTTTATAAGAAATTTATACCTTTTTTACAATCTTGCTGGCGCTCTATCCCTTTCAGAGGGCTGAAGGTCGTTTTTCAAAAGCGTTACCGGAGGCGGATTCTTGTGGGTAAAAAGTGGACCGTCGGTGTTGCTCTCGCAACATCAGTGTGTGGTTTTGGTGCACTTCTCGCGGAAAACGCCTGAACCTGGAGCGTCGCTCGCAGAAAGGCCTATGTTGAGCGCCTGATTGTTTCATTTTCATGTAATTGGGCAGTCTTTTGCCGGAAGGCCTTCACAGGGAGACATTTTCGATCACTTTGCGGTTGCGTCAGAAGCATCAAGTCGGTGCGTTTGCAGCCAGGCGGGCTACATACTGGTGCGCAAAACGCCAAGGGGGTGAAGCGCCCCCGGATCATGCGTATCCTGTGAGTGTTACGCAGCAGCCCGCCAGCCTCGGGCCTGGCTGACATTCATCTGGCATCAGGAGCTATTTATCGTGTTCGTTCTGGATTCACGTCTTCAACAAGACACTCTGCCGATTGGCGACTTTCCGCTGTGCCGGCTGTTGCTGTCCAACGATACGAATTATCCGTGGTTCATCCTGGTGCCACGTCGCGCCGACATCAGCGAGGTGTTTCAGCTCGATGCTGCTGATCAACTGCAGTTGTGGCAAGAGACAACCGAGCTGTCCAGGGTGCTGAAAGACGCCTTTGACGCGGATAAACTCAACGTTGCTGCGTTGGGGAATGTAGTCAGTCAGTTGCACATGCATGTCATCGTGCGCAAGCGCTCGGACATCGCCTGGCCTGCGCCGGTGTGGGGCAAGCATCCTGCGGTTGCCTATACTGATGAACAGTTCGCCGACATCTGTCGGCAGCTCAGGCCATTGTTGGCTGAGGATTTTCGATTCGAGGAGGAATGTTCATGAACCTTGATGAGCGAGTCATGGAGCTGGAAAGCCGTATGGCGTTTCAGGACGATACCATCCAGACGCTGAATGACGTGTTGGTGACGCAGCGTCGCGAGCTGGACCGTCTGCAATTGCAAATGGCCGCGATGCTCAAGCGTCAGGAGGAAATGGGCAGTCAGTTCGAAACATTCGAGGAAGAAGCGCCTCCGCCTCATTATTGATAGGGCCAAAAAAACCGCGACGCCCGTAAAGGCGTCGCGGTTTTTTATAACCTCGACAGAATCAGCGGCGCGGTAGCGCTGCGATGACGTCTTCGGCTTGCAGGCCTTTGTCTCGGTTCATCACAGAGAATTCGACACGTTGGCCTTCGACCAGGACGCGGTGACCTTCACCCCGAATGGCACGAAAATGCACAAAAATATCGTCACCGGAATCCCGGGAAATAAAACCGAAGCCTTTGGACGTGTTAAACCACTTCACGGTGCCTGTATCGCGATTGCCCATGTCATGGCTTTGAGTTGCAGGCGCTGGTGAGTAAGACCTGTAGAAGCTGACTGCAAGGTGCAGTGCAACGGCTACGACGGCGATAATCAAGCTCACCATAATGGCCGGTTGGCCTGCGATAAACGGCAACGGAGCGAGTAATACCAGGGTTTGTATGACTACAGCGATAACAAGCAAGGCGCTGACCAGGTTTTGCAGATTATGACGTGGTCCTCGGTTCCAGTAAGGGATCACCGGAGCGAGTACCAGATTGAGCAACCCGAAAAAAGCCAGACCAAGGGCATCGGGCTGTTGCAGGTAGAGAGACAGGGTTTCACTGCGCAGGCTGGGTATGAAAGAGAGCAGCAAGGCTGCCGCTCCCGTTACCAGATGGACGATTTTCAACATTTTAAAAAGCTCACATGCAAGAAGGATTACAAGAAATAGCTGGTAACGGCCGGTACGCTTCTGAACAAGAGGAGGCGTGATGCACGAACGGTTGGCCAGCCTATGCGCCAACGCTGGATGGCAACTCATTGGCGACACGCTGTGTATTTAACAGCAAAGCCTGATCCTACTCAAATCAGCAATTGATGACGGCTGTAGTGTTTCGCAGTCATTGGCGCCCGCTTTATCGACGCTGCCTCTGCGGCTACCGGTCCAGAGCGCTCCCGCCATGACTCGGGGTTTTCACCTGAGCGTAACGGAATGTGCACGCAGATGAGGTGCCCCATGGTCGGGAGAGGGCTGTGCTGAATGTGCATCGGGCAGTACCCGCTTGCCGCGTCGCGCCACGGAAAGCTGCGCCGCTCCGGTTCTCTTGATAGAGTAGGGGTCGTTACTGATTTTCAATCCTCACCAAAAGGGCATGAAACATGGCAATCGATATCGGTATCAGTGAAGAAGATCGTAAGTCGATCGTGGACGGTCTTTCGCATCTGCTCTCGGATACTTATGTGCTGTATCTCAAGACTCATAACTTCCACTGGAACGTCAGTGGGCCTATGTTTCGCACGTTGCACCTGATGTTTGAAGAGCAATATAACGAGTTGGCACTTGCAGTTGACTCTATTGCCGAACGTATTCGTGCGTTGGGCTTTCCGGCTCCTGGTACTTATTCCACCTATGCTCGCCTGTCTTCCATCAAAGAAGAAGAAGGTGTGCCAAGTGCCGAAGATATGATCAGAAGCCTGGTTCAGGGTCAAGAGGCTGTTGTCCGCACTGCTCGTAGTATCTTTCCGCTTTTGGATAAGGTCAGCGATGAGCCGACCGCCGATCTGTTGACGCAACGCATGCAGGTGCATGAAAAAACTGCCTGGATGCTGCGCTCGATGCTCGAGTCCAAATAAAGCTTGGGCGAGTGGTCGTAAGGGTCGCTCGCCTGCTTTCAGATGGGCGCCTGGGGGCATTAAGGCTTGTCGCCAGTGCTTCAGGCTCCTGTCGCACATCAGTCAGGTTGTTTGCTGCTTTTGGCTTCTGTCAGTGCATGATTCCGCTCTAACGTCATTCCGTCGCGCTTTTCGCCACTGTCTCCTCAGTGCAAAACTACATTCCGCTTGTTTCTGTAGCCAAATCCTACACTATTAAGGTATGCCCCCCGCTGGATATAAAATCTCGAATACGGTTCTATAGATGACGTATTTATTTGTTTTTAAATATTTCTTTCTTGATTTTAAATTCAGTTATTCAAAGGTGGCCATTGTGACAGTCAGAGATGTTGAGCGAGAGGTAAGAGTCTTAAATCGAGAGGCGGAAATACGCCATGATCCTTTTGTCGAAGATTTTAATATGATGCTGGCAGAGCCTCATTCCAAATCGGTTCGGCTGAACGGCCTGGCAACCTGTCTGCGCCTGGAAAAAGTGTACTGGAATGTTCTTTCCGGTATTGCGAGTTCCAACGAGTGTTCGGTCAATACAGTGCTGTCCTACATAGATAGAGAAGTCCACCTGCGCTACGGAGGGGTGAAGAATTTCAGTGGTCTGATTCGTGTGGTCTGTGTCGCGCATCTGCTCAAGGCTGACCCGGTGAATATTTCCTACGCTTAGATCAGTGTCTTCCTCATTCACGCAGGCATGCCCAGGCGTACCTGCGCTTTCCCGCGTTCGCGACTCAATCGCTTGAATGCAGGGTCGTGACGAACTTATCCGGGCCGGATAGGTTCTCTCGGCTGCACGGTGTCAATTTACTCTATATAATCTCCCGTCTTGCTGAAGGGCTTGGCTCTGCGTGAATCTGCGCGAGCCAACGCTGGCCTTGGCTTCTCGCCAAAGCCTCGCACTGCCGAGTGCAAGCCAGGAGCGAAGGCCCTCACCGAATTTCGAATTACGAGAAGTGAAAACACCATCATGATGCGCAGCCATTATTGCGGCCAACTGAACGAGAGTCTGGAAGGTCAGGAAATTACCCTTTGCGGATGGGTCCACCGTCGTCGTGACCACGGGGGCGTGATTTTCCTCGACATCCGTGACCGTGAAGGCATGGCTCAAGTAGTGTTCGACCCTGATCGTGCAGACAGCTTTGCCGCTGCCGACCGTGTTCGCAGCGAGTACGTCGTCAAGGTCGTTGGCAAGGTCCGTGCCCGTCCTGCCGGTGCAGTGAATGCCAACATGGCGTCGGGTGCCATCGAAGTTCTGGGTTACGAACTCGAAGTCCTGAACGAGTCCGAGACGCCTCCGTTCCCGCTGAACGAATATTCCGATGTGGGCGAGGAAACGCGCCTGCGCTATCGCTTTATCGATCTGCGTCGCCCGGAAATGGCTGAAAAGCTGCGTCTGCGCTCGCGAATCACGACCAGTATCCGTCGCTACCTGGATGAAAACGGCTTCCTCGATGTCGAGACGCCGATCCTGACCCGTGCAACGCCGGAAGGCGCTCGTGACTATCTGGTCCCTAGCCGCACACACCCAGGCAGTTTCTTTGCTCTGCCGCAATCGCCGCAGTTGTTCAAGCAATTGCTGATGGTGGCCGGTTTCGACCGTTACTACCAGATTGCCAAGTGCTTCCGCGACGAAGACCTGCGTGCCGACCGCCAGCCGGAATTCACCCAGATCGACATTGAAACCAGCTTCCTCAATGAAGAAGACATCATCGGTCTGACCGAGAAGATGGTTCGTCAGTTGTTCAAGGAAGTCCTGGACCTGGAGTTCGCCGAATTCCCGCACATGACTTTCGAAGAAGCCATGCGTCGCTACGGTTCCGACAAGCCTGACCTGCGTAACCCGCTGGAACTGGTAGACGTGGCCGATCAGCTCACCGGTGTCGAGTTCAAGGTATTCAGCGGTCCGGCCAACGATCCTAAAGGCCGTGTTGCTGCACTCCGTGTACCGGGCGCTGCCAGCATGGCGCGTAGCCAGATCGACGATTACACCAAGTTCGTCAGCATCTACGGTGCCAAAGGCCTGGCCTACATCAAGGTCAACGAGCGCGCGAAAGGGCCGGAAGGCTTGCAGTCACCGATCGTCAAGTTCATCCCTGAAGACAACCTGAACGTGATCCTTGATCGCGTGGGTGCTGTCGATGGCGATATCGTGTTCTTCGGTGCCGACAAGTTCAAGGTCGTCAGCGAGGCTCTCGGCGCGCTGCGGATCAAGATCGGTAACGACCTCAAGCTGCACACCTGCGAATGGGCGCCGATGTGGGTCGTCGATTTCCCGATGTTCGAAGAAAACGACGACGGCAGCTTCACTGCGTTGCACCACCCGTTCACTGCACCCAAGTGCACGCCTGAAGAGCTGGAAGCGAACCCTGCAACGGCGCTGTCCCGTGCCTATGACATGGTCCTCAACGGCACCGAGCTGGGTGGCGGTTCGATCCGTATCCACCGCAAGGAAATGCAACAGGCGGTCTTCCGCCTGCTGGGCATTGCCGAAGACGAGCAGCAGGAGAAGTTTGGCTTCCTGCTCGATGCCTTGAAGTACGGTGCACCGCCGCACGGCGGTCTGGCTTTCGGCCTTGACCGTTTGGTCATGCTGATGACCGGCGCGCAATCGATCCGTGAAGTGATCGCGTTCCCGAAAACCCAGAGCGCGGCCGATGTCATGACCCAGGCGCCTGGCGTTGTCGATGCCAAGGCGTTGCGCGAGCTGCACATCCGTCTGCGCGAGCAGCCAAAGGCCGAGTGATGTCGGGCAGGGCGTATCACTGATGCGCCCTGCATTTATCCCTTATTGATTGAAGCTTTTTGCCATGTTGGTTATCGGCGAAAGGTGAAAGTGTTTCAAAAGAATCCGGAGCGAAAAATGGCAGGTCATTCTAAGTGGGCGAACATCAAGCACCGCAAAGAGCGTCAGGATGCCAAAAAAGGCAAGATTTTCACCAAGTGGATTCGTGAGCTGACGGTTGCTGCACGTCAGGGCGGCGGCGATCCGGGCTCCAACCCGCGTCTGCGTCTCGCACTGGACAAGGCGCTCGGTGCCAACATGACCCGCGACACCATTGATCGTGCAGTGGCACGTGGCGTAGGTGCGTCCGACGGCGATGACGTCGAAGAACTGGGTTATGAAGGTTACGGACCTGGTGGCGTGGCTGTCATGGTCGAAACCATGACTGACAACCGCAACCGCACCGCCGCGGCTGTTCGCCATGCGTTCACCAAGTGTGGTGGCAATCTCGGCACTGACGGCTCGGTCGCCTATCTGTTCGATCGCAAGGGGCAGATTTCCTTTGCCGCAGGCGTCGATGAAGATGCATTGATCGAAGCGGCCATGGAAGCGGATGCCGATGACGTCGTGACCAACGAAGACGGCTCGATCGATGTGTTTACATCTTTCTCCGGATTCTATGCAGTACGTAACGCGCTGGAAGCTGCAGGTTTCAAGGCCGCAGATGCGGAAGTCGTCATGTTGCCGACGACCAGTGCCGTGCTGGATCTGGAAACCGCTGAAAAGGTGCTCAAGCTGATCGACATGCTTGAGGACCTGGATGACGTGCAGAACGTCTACTCGAACGCGGAAATTCCTGACGACGTCATGGAACAGCTGGGCTGACAGCCGACAGGCAGTACCGTGTCAGAAGCCGGAGGTGCGAAGCCGTGATCATCACGCAGCTATCGGCCTCCGGCTTCTGCCTTTATGCTGCATACATCGTTTTTGCGTGATTCTCTCAAGCTGCAGGCGTTATGACTCTTATTCTTGGTATCGACCCCGGTTCGCGAATCACCGGCTATGGCGTAGTGCGCGATACCGGGCGCGGCTGTGTCTACGTTGCGTCGGGGTGTATTCGCACCGGTAGCGGCGAGCTGCATGAGCGTCTGCAGATTGTCTATCGTGGTGTCAGAGAGGTCATCAAGACCTACGGTCCCGTCACTATGGGCATCGAAAAGGTTTTCATGGCACGCAACGCCGATTCTGCGTTGAAGCTGGGACAGGCCAGAGGTGCGGCGATCGTGGCCGGTGCCGAAGAGGCGCTGGAAATCGCCGAGTACACGGCGACTCAGGTCAAGCAGGCGGTGGCAGGAACCGGCGGCGCGAATAAAGACCAGGTGATGATGATGGTCATGCACCTGCTCAAATTGACCCAGAAGCCGCAGATCGACGCATCCGATGCGCTCGCCATTGCACTGTGTCACGCGCATACGCGCTCCAGTCTGATTCCCCATGGGTTGGGTACTGCGCGCAGTCGCGGTGGGCGGTTGCGGCTCTGATGGCCTCATTCTTACGCATATTTTTACTTGGTCGGGTGGCTGCTGTGATGTCTGTATCCAGCTTCTTTGCGCAAGCGACCGGCAACACGAAAGGATTTGCATCGTGATTGGACGTTTACGCGGGTTTCTGGCTGAAAAACAGCCTCCGCATCTGGTTTTGGACGTCAACGGTGTCGGCTATGAGCTGGAAGTACCGATGACGACGCTGTATCGGCTGCCGCATGTCGGCGAGCCCGTGACGTTGCACACCCATCTGGTGGTCCGCGAGGATGCGCATCTGCTGTATGGTTTTTATGAAAAGCGTGAGCGCGAGCTGTTTCGCGAACTGATCCGTCTCAACGGAGTCGGTCCGAAGCTGGCGCTGGCATTGATGTCCGGCCTGGAAGTCGATGAACTGGTGCGTTGTGTTCAGGCGCAGGATACGTCGGCGCTGACTCGAATCCCTGGCGTCGGCAAGAAGACTGCCGAGCGTCTGCTGGTTGAGCTCAAGGACCGGTTCAAGGCCTGGGAGTCATTGCCAGGAACCTTCGCGCTGGTTTCCAATGGTCCGAACCAGCCCGAGCCAGTGGCGTCGGCCGAGTCGGATGCGGTGAGCGCGCTTATTTCGCTGGGCTACAAGCCGCAGGAGGCCAGCAAGGCAGTCTCCGCCATCAAGGAAAAAGACTTGAGCAGTGCAGATCTGATTCGTCGTGCGTTGAAGGGGATGGGTTAAGTGATAGAAGCCGACCGCCTGATAACCGCCGCCGGTGGCCGCGATCGCGATGAGCAGATGGACCGTGCCATTCGACCGCTGAGCCTGGCGGACTATATAGGCCAGCCCACCGTGCGCGAGCAGATGGAGTTGTTTATCCAGGCTGCGCGGGGCCGTAACGAGGCGCTGGACCATACGTTGATCTTCGGGCCGCCCGGCCTGGGCAAAACCACGCTTGCCAACATCATTGCCCAGGAAATGGGCGTGTCGATCAAGAGTACTTCGGGCCCGGTGCTTGAGCGGCCAGGTGACCTGGCGGCAATCCTGACCAATCTTGAGCCCAACGATGTGCTGTTCATCGACGAGATTCATCGGCTATCACCGATTGTCGAGGAAGTGCTTTATCCGGCGATGGAAGATTTTCAGCTCGACATCATGATTGGTGAAGGTCCTGCAGCGCGCTCCATCAAACTCGATCTGCCACCATTCACGCTGGTGGGGGCGACCACTCGCGCCGGTATGCTGACCAATCCGCTGCGTGACCGTTTCGGGATTGTGCAGCGTCTAGAGTTCTACAACATCGCCGATCTGTCGACGATCGTATCGCGCTCGGCAGGCATTCTTGGTCTGGTCATCGAGCCAAAGGGTGCTTTCGAGATCGCCAGGCGTGCGCGTGGTACGCCGCGGATCGCTAATAGGTTGCTGCGTCGCGTACGGGATTTCGCCGAAGTGCGTGGCAATGGGCAGATCACCCGGGAGACTGCTGACAAGGCGCTGAATCTGCTGGATGTCGATGAGCACGGCTTCGATCATCAGGATCGGCGCCTGCTGCTGACCATGATCGAGAAGTTTGACGGCGGCCCGGTGGGCGTCGACAGTCTTGCGGCGGCCATCAGCGAAGAACGTCACACAATTGAAGACGTGCTGGAGCCCTATTTGATCCAGCAAGGCTATATCATGCGCACACCTCGCGGGCGTGTGGTCACCCGTCATGCGTATCTGCATTTCGGGTTGAACATTCCCGCGAGAATGGGTGAGATGCCAGTGGCGGGTGATTTTGTCGATGATTCGGCGGATTTATAGTGATGGTTTGCAATTTATTCCTGCCTGGCGTGGTCACATTGCCAGTCTTGCAGCCGATACCGATAAACAAGTGGCAAAACGTTGAAAAACAGTTGCCTGACCCGATTGGCAACCTGAGGAGTAAGCACTAGAGTATGCGCGCGCAAAACGGGGTTCAGTCGTTTGCACATCGCTGTCGCGTTTATTACGAGGACACCGATGCTGGCGGCATCGTCTACTACGTCAATTATCTGAAATTCATGGAGCGGGCTCGTACCGAGCGGCTACGGGATCTGGGCTTTGCCCAGTCCGAACTGGCGCAGGAAAACCTTTTATTTGTCGTGCACTCCAGTGAAGCGCGTTATCACAAGCCGGCGCGGCTGGATGACGAGCTGCTTGTCAGTGCAGAAGTAACCGAATTGAATCGCGTCAGCCTGCGTTTTACACAGCAGATCAGGCGGGCGTCAGATACAACACTGCTTTGCGAAGGGCAGTTCCTGGTGGCGTGTGTACGCGCCGATAGTTTTAAACCCCGGGCCATTCCCGAAGCTTTGCGAGCGGCCTTTGCCGACCAGAGCGGCGCGGGCATACATTCAGAGCAGGAGATAAAGCGTGGAAGCTAACGTCGTCGACCATTCCTCCATGTGGAGTTTGGTCAGCAATGCCAGCATTGTTGTTCAGTTGGTGATGCTGATTCTGGTAGCCGCTTCGGTCACCTCGTGGATCGTGATTTTTCAGCGCAGCAATATGCTGCGTGCAGGTCGGCGTGCACTGGACAGCTTTGAAGAGCGCTTCTGGTCCGGTATCGACTTGTCGAAACTGTACCGTCAGGCGGGCAGCAACCCTGATCCGGACTCGGGTGTCGAACAGATCTTCCGCGCCGGCTTCAAGGAGTTTTCCCGTCTGCGTCAGCAGTCCGGTGTCGATCCTGATGCGGTCATGGAAGGTGTGGCGCGCGCCATGCGTGTTGCGATTTCGCGCGAGGAAGAAAAGCTCGAAGCCGGTCTGCCTTACCTGGCGACCGTAGGTTCCACCAGTCCTTATGTGGGTCTGTTCGGTACTGTATGGGGGATCATGAACTCCTTCCGCGGTCTCGCAACTGCCCAGCAGGCAACGCTGGCTACTGTAGCGCCGGGTATTGCCGAAGCGCTGATTGCAACGGCCATTGGCCTGTTTGCAGCCATCCCGGCCGTTATTGCCTACAACCGTTTCGCCGCGCGCAGTGAGACCTTGATCAGCCGTTATTACACGTTTGCTGACGAGTTCCAGGCCATCCTGCACCGTAAAGTGCATACCAGCGAAGAGTGAGCAGGTAATTCCCCATGGCTTTAATCGCTCGAGATCGTCGCAGGAAACGCAAGCCGGTCGCCGAAATGAACGTAGTGCCCTACATCGACGTGATGTTGGTGTTGCTCGTGATTTTCATGGTGACGGCTCCCATGATCAACCAGGGCGTGAAGGTCGACTTGCCCAAGGTCTCCAGCGAGGCTTTGCCGCAGGACAACAACAATCAGGTCCTGACCATTTCGATCAAGGCTGACAAGACCTATTACTGGAACCTTGGCAGCGAAGTCGATACCGACAAACAGATGGACAAGGCAATGACCCTGCCGCAATTGACTGCGGCGGTGACCAAGATCGTCGCTGCCGGTCGTGACGCAGGCAAGCAGACGCAGGTTTTCATTCGTGGTGACAAGACCGTCGATTATGGCTCGGTCATGGGCACGATGGGCGGGCTGCAGAAAGCCGGGGTCGGGAATGTTGGCTTGATTACCGAGGCACCCTGATGCAGCCGATTCGAGAGCCGTCCGCCTCGGAAAGCTACTTCTGGCCCAGTGTCTGGGCCGTGGCATTGCATATCCTTATTTTTGGCATGCTGTTCGTCAGTTTTGCCATGACTCCGGATCTGCCCGAAGCCAAGCCTATCGTTCAGGCAACGCTCTATCAGCTCAAATCCAAGAGCCAGGCCACAACCCAGACCAACCAGAAGATTGCCGGTGAGGCGAAGAAAACTGCTGCGCGACAGACTGAAGTCGAGCAGTTGGAGCAGAAAAAGATCGAGCAGCTTAAGCAGGAAGCTGTAAAAGCTGCGGAACAAAAGAAAGAAGAGTCGGCTCAAAAAGCCGAAGAGCAAAAAGCCGCCGACGAAGCCAAAAAGTCCGAGCAGAAAGCAGAAGAGGCCAAAAAGGCTGACGATGCCAAGAAAGCCGACGAGGCCAAGAAGGTTGCCGACGCCAAAAAGGTTGAAGAGAAACAGCTGGCTGACATAGCCAAGAAAAAGGCTGAAGACGAGGCCAAGAAAAAAGCCGAGGAAGACGCCAAGAAAGCTGCTGCCGAGGAAGCCAAGAAACAGGCTGCTGATGAGGCCAAGAAAAAGGCCGCAGAAGACGCCAAGAAAAAGGCTGCCGAGGACGCGAAGAAAAAAGCCGCTGCCGATTCCGCCAAGAAAGCGCAGGAAGCAGCACGTAAATCCGCTGAAGACAAGAAGGCGCAGGCACTGGCCGATTTGCTGTCCGATAAAACGGAGCGGCAACAGGCTCTGGCTGATGAGCGGGGCGATGAAACAGCAGGCAGTTTCGATGACCTGATTCGTGTTCGAGCGTCTGAGGGCTGGAGCCGTCCACCTTCGGCACGTAACAACATGTCGGTAACGTTGCAGATAGGGATGTTGCCGGACGGTACGATTGCTTCCGTATCGATTGCCAAGTCCAGTGGTGACGGGCCGTTTGACAGCTCTGCAGTTGCAGCGGTGAAGAACATTGGACGTTTGACAGAAATGCAGGGTCTGAAGCCGGCTGACTTCGCTCCCTATCGTTCATTCAAGATGACATTCACACCTGGAGATCTAGCCTTGTGATCAACCTTTTTCGAGGACTGCTGGTCGTTCTCTGTTTCGCATCCGGAATGGTTGCGGCAGAAGAAAAGAACATTCTGGTCACCAGCGGCAGTGACCGTGCTGCTCCAATCGCAGTTGTGCCATTCGGTTGGCAGGGCGGTAGCGTATTGCCGGAAGACATGGCGGAGATCGTGAGCAACGACCTGCGCAACTCCGGTTACTACGCGCCGATTCCAAAGCAGAACATGATCAGCTTGCCGACCCAGGCCAGTGAAGTCATTTTCCGTGACTGGAAAGCACTGGGGGCTCAGTACGTCATGGTCGGCAACATCACGCCTGCCGGTGGACGTCTGCAGATTCAATACGCATTGTTCAACGTGGCGACCGAGCAGCAGGTATTGACCGGCAATGTCTCCGGTACTAACGATCAACTGCGCGACATGGCCCATTACATTGCCGACCAATCGTTCGAGAAGCTCACCGGTATCAAGGGAGCGTTCTCAACCCGCATGTTGTACGTGACTGCCGAGCGTTTCTCGGAGAGCAATACGCGTTACACCCTGCAGCGTTCGGATTACGACGGTGCTCGCGCAGTAACCCTGTTGCAGTCCCGCGAACCGATTCTGTCGCCGCGTTTCGCACCGGATGGCAAGCGCATCGCTTATGTATCGTTCGAACAAAGGCGTCCGCGCATCTTCGTTCAGCATATCGATACCGGTCGTCGTGAGCAGATCACCAACTTCGAAGGCTTGAACGGCGCACCTGCGTGGTCCCCGGACGGCAGTAAGCTGGCATTCGTCCTGTCCAAGGACGGCAACCCGGAAATCTACGTGATGAATCTGGCTTCGCGTCAGTTGAGCCGCGTCACCAACGATTCTTCTATTGATACAGAACCTTTCTTCGGCAAGGACGGGTCTACGCTATACTTCACGTCGGACCGTGGCGGCAAGCCACAGATCTACAAGACGAACATCAATGGCGGCGGTGCCGAACGTGTTACGTTCGTGGGTAACTACAATGCCAACCCGAAATTGTCAGCCGATGAAAAGACGCTGGTAATGATTCACCGGCAGGACGGCTTCACGAATTTCAAGGTCGCAGTGCAGGATTTGGCTCGCGGTAGCGTAAAAATCCTCACAGATAGCAACCTTGACGAGTCGCCTACTGTTGCGCCCAACGGCACCATGGTAATCTACGCCACCCGCCAGCAGGGCCGGGGAGTCTTGATGCTCGTGTCCATTAACGGACGCGTAAGGCTCCCGCTTCCTACCGCTCAAGGCGAAGTCAGAGAACCTTCCTGGTCCCCTTACCTGAACTGACGCGGCGCTACACGATTTGCTTAACACACTGGGGTTCATTAGGAGTTTCAAGATGGAAATGCTGAAGTTTGGTAAATTTGCTGCGCTGGCTCTGGCCATGGCTGTAGCTGTAGGTTGCTCGTCCAAAGGCGGCGACAATGCCGGTGCAGGCGGTGCTGCTGTTGATCCTAACGCTGGTTACGGCGCCAACTCGGGTGCTGTTGACGGCTCCCTGAGCGAAGAAGCTGCTCTGCGCGCAATCACCACCTTCTATTTCGAATACGACAGTTCGGACCTGAAGCCAGAAGCCATGCGCTCCCTGGACGTGCACGCCAAAGACCTGAAAGCTAACGGCGCTCGCGTTGTTCTGGAAGGCAACACCGACGAACGTGGTACTCGCGAGTACAACATGGCACTGGGCGAGCGTCGTGCGAAAGCCGTTCAACGCTACCTGGTTCTGCAAGGTGTTTCCCCAGCTCAGCTGGAACTGGTTTCCTACGGCGAAGAGCGTCCAGTTGCTACCGGCAACGACGAGCAGTCCTGGGCTCAAAACCGTCGCGTCGAACTGCGTAAGTAATTTGACATGCGAACGTGCCGACGTGCTCTAACCGTTTTGGCCCTCGCCCTTCCGCTTTCAGCGTTGGGTGCGGCACCTGTGGTCGATAACAATTCTGGCTCTGGCAGCAGCAGTTATCCGCCAGCGGGTTATGGCACGTCCGGCGCCTATGCCGGGGGAGGGGTTACGGCCCCTGCCTCGGCACAAGGTCAGCTGTTCATGCAATTGCAGCAGATGCAAGACGAAATCGCGCGTTTGCGCGGTGTTGTCGAGGTCCAGCAAAACGACATCCAGCGTATGAAACAAGAAGCTCTGGAGCGGTACCAGGAACTCGATCAACGTATAGTCAGTGGCGCTTCCGCTCCGGCTACCAATAATTCCCAACCTGCTGGCGGCGCTATAGATGCCGGCGGGACGCCTTCGGCCTCAGCGGCTCAGCAGGCACCGGCAGCAGGCACCGAGCCTCCTGATCCGGCGAAGGAAAAGCTGTACTACGAAGCTGCCTTCGATTTGATAAAGGCGAAGGATTTCGACAAGGCCAGTCAGGCTTTTACCGCTTTCCTGCGCAAATATCCGAACAGCTCGTATGCGGGCAATGCCCAATACTGGCTAGGCGAAGTGAATCTGGCCAAGGGCGACCTTCAAGGTGCCGGTCAGGCGTTCGCCAAAGTCAGTCAGCAGTATCCGAAGCATGCCAAGGTGCCTGATTCGCTTTACAAGCTGGCTGATGTCGAACGTCGTCTGGGTCATACCGATAAGGTAAAAGGCATATTGCAGCAGGTCGTTGCCCAGTATCCGGGCACTTCAGCTGCACAATTGGCGCAACGAGATCTCCAGCGCCTTTGATGTCCTGACCCGCTGATCAAGAAAGCCGCGCTAGTCGCGGCTTTTTTCGTTAGAATCTCGCACCCGAAATTCCGGTACACCTTACGCTTTTCTGGATTCCGCGATTGCCGAGTCCCTTGAAGTGCCTGACGGAGGCGGACGGCCTGTTTAGCTGTTACGCCCGTGGCTGATATGCAAGACACATTACGCATCACCGAAATCTTTCACTCGTTGCAGGGTGAAACCCGTACGGCTGGCCTGCCCACCGTATTTGTCCGCCTTACGGGCTGCCCTTTGCGCTGTCAGTATTGCGACAGCGCCTACGCGTTCAGTGGCGGCACCCTTCAAACCCTGGACGATATCGTCGAACAAGTTGCTTCCTATCGGCCTCGCTATGTGTGCGTGACCGGTGGCGAGCCGCTCGCCCAGCCTAACGCGATTCCATTGCTCAAGCGTCTCTGCGATGCGGGCTATGAGGTGTCACTGGAAACCAGTGGCGCGCTGGATATCTCTGCAGTGGACCCTCGTGTCAGTCGCGTCGTCGACCTCAAGACCCCAGGGTCAAAAGAAGTTACACGCAACCGTTACGAGAATATGGAGCTGCTGACACCGAACGACCAGGTCAAATTCGTGATTTGCTCGCGCGAGGATTACGACTGGGCCGTTTCCAAGCTTATTCAGTATGGCCTTGATCGCCGTGCGGGTGAGGTTCTGTTTTCGGCGAGTCATCACGAACTTAAAGGCCGTGACCTGGCAGACTGGATCGTGGCCGATAACCTGCCGGTGCGCTTGCAGATGCAGTTGCATAAAATTCTTTGGGACGACGAGCCGGGGCGCTGATATGAGTGAATTGACCATGACCGAAAAAAGAGCCGTGATTCTGTTATCCGGTGGCCTGGATTCCGCAACAGTCGTTGCCATGGCGCGTGCCGAAGGCTACGCCTGTTACACCATGAGCTTCGATTATGGCCAGCGTCACCGTGCCGAGCTGGACGCTGCAGCGCGCGTTGCTCGCGACCTGGGTGCAGTCGAGCACAAGGTCATCGGTCTGGACCTCAACGGCATAGGCGGCTCGGCTTTGACTGACAGCTCCATTGCCGTGCCTGAGTCGCCATCTGAAGGCATTCCCGTGACCTACGTCCCGGCGCGCAACACTGTCTTCCTTTCGCTGGCCCTGGGCTGGGCAGAGGTCTTGGGCGCGCGGGATATTTTCATCGGCGTCAATGCCGTGGATTACTCGGGTTATCCGGATTGCCGTCCCGAGTTTGTCGAGTCATTCGAGCGCATGGCCAATCTTGCTACCAAGGCCGGTGTGGAAGGGCAGGGTTTCACGATCAGGGCGCCGCTGCAGAATCTGAGCAAGTCGGATATCGTCAAGGCAGGTGCGGCCTTGGGGGTTGATTACTCGCTGACGGTTTCCTGCTATCAGGCTGACGACCAAGGCCGTGCCTGTGGCAAATGTGACAGCTGCCGCTTGCGCGCCGAGGGCTTTACCGCTGCCGGTATGACGGACCCGACACGTTATTTTTAAAGTTTTTGAAAAAAGGTGTTGAATAACTGATAGAAATCAGTAATATACGCGCCACGCAACAGAGGGTCGTTAGCTCAGTTGGTAGAGCAGTTGGCTTTTAACCAATTGGTCGTAGGTTCGAATCCCACACGACCCACCATTTCGAAAATCTGGAAGGCCCATGAAAATGCGGATTTCCAGGTTTTTTTTTGCCTTGCAGATTATCCGGCCTGAGGTGGGGTAGCTGATTGGGCTTCCGTCACAGCATTGAGGCAACGATCTGTAAGGCAGTTGGCAAGTCTTTCGAAGCTGAAGGCAGGCGATACCGTTTGAGCGCGATGCGCACCCAGACAAGCAGCCGTTTGTCGCGAAACATAGCGCCGGCAAGCCGTGATGTCAAATTGCAAGACGGAGTGCTGCTTCAGAGCTACAGGAGGCCGCGCATATTTTTTCATCCTGACGCAGTGCGTGGCTGTTATCGGCTAATCTCGCCAGCAGCATTTTCTCTGATCCAGCGAGCAATATCCTCTAACTCGCCGAACTCATATTCCATTCCCGGTGCGTCCGATATCAACTCAATGCCTGCGCTTTGGGCTCTTGGGAGATGGACGGGCTCGCTATGAGCAGAAACTAGTGTGGATTTTAATACATTGATCAAAGGCGCGGTCGGCATCAGTTCGAGACGCTCCGCTACAGGGTCATTGGAAGCTGTATCGTCGGCTTTTTTGGCCTAACTCGATTCGGTTGTCGCCGGTTGCAGCTCCGTCCCGGATATCAAGCTCACCCTCGATTGGTATGCCTCCAAAGGTTGTATCCAACCTTTCGGGGGGCATACCAAACAGACGCGATCACCCTTATCGCCAAGAATTTCCATGCGCTAACGAAGCTCTTATCCCAAACCGTTTCAAGGCCCAGTTCGTTCAGGAATGCCTGCAAACTGGCGCATTCGTGCCTAGTGTCGCCATCAGCCACGGCATCAACGCCAATGTCATCCGTAAATGGATAGCGCTCTGAACACATCGGTGCGCAGAGCACGCCCTGCGAAAGGTAGGCCTGCGGCCGTATCGCGGAAACGAGGCCTGTATTGCGTCATACGCGGAACTGATCCATCAGCATCATTTGTTGATTGGCTCGTGCGTTGAGCTGACTACTGATCTGCGCCGATTCAGCCGCTTGTTCAGTAAGAGCCTCGGTTACGCCACGAATGGTCGAGACATTGCGATTGACCTCGTCTGCTACGGAGCTTTGCTGCTCCGCCGCACTTGCAATTTGCAGATTCATATCACTGATCACTGTCACCGCATCGCTGATTTTGCTCAGTGCCTGTACCGCCTGTTGGATCTGCCCGGCGTTATTCTGGGCCAGCGTCTGGCTTGAATGCATGGTTGCCACCACCCCACGCGTGCCGGTTTGGATACGCTCGATGACCAATCGGATTTGCTCGACGGAATCCTGGGTTCTTTTGGCAAGATTGCGCACTTCATCGGCAACCACTGCAAAACCACGACCGCTTTCTCCGGCCCGCGCGGCTTCAATCGCAGCATTGAGGGCCAGCAGGTTGGTCTGTTCGGCGATACTGCGAATGACTTCCAGCACTGATCCGATTTGCTCGCTGTTGACTGCCAGGGCTTCGACTTCTCTCACGGCCTTGCTGACTTCGCTGGCCAGGGCGTTGATGTCGCTGGTACTTCGCTCAATGAGGGTAATGCCGTCCTTTGAGGCCTGGTCGGCACCTCGCGCCGCCTGCGCGGCGCTTGATGCGCTGTGCGCGACGTCATGGGCCGTCGCGCTCATTTCGTTGGAGGCTGTTGCCAGCTGGTCGATCTCGCGAAATTGCACCTGCATCCCTTCACTGGTCTGCCGGGCGATTTCCGAGGACTGGTCGGCAGTGCTGCGAGCGTCAGTAATGCTCTGCTTGACCTGTGCGATGGTAGGTTGCAGTTTGTCGAGGAAACGGTTGAACCAGTTCACCAATTCGCCCAGTTCGTCTTTCTTGCTGTAGTTCAGCCGCCGTGTCAGGTCGCCGTCGCCACTGGCAATCGCCTTCAGCATCTGGGCGACACCGTTGATAGGGCGCGTTACGCCAGAGGCGGTGAACCAGATGAGCAGCAGGCCCAGCAGTCCAGCGCCTGTTGCGACCAGCAGCGACTTCAGGGTGTCGCGGGTTTGCGCATGGTCAAGCAATGTCTGAAGTTCTACCGAGTCTGCCAGCAGTACGTCTCTGGGCAGGTCAATCACCACCCCCCAAGCCGCAGCGCCAGTGATGGGCGCAACGGGGTAGACCGCGCGGATCAAGTCGTCCTGACTGAGCACAGCCGGCTGTTTGAGTTGCAATGCGCTGAGAATCGCCTTACTCGCCTCTCCCAAGGGAGCGTTGATGGGTTTCCCGATCTGACCTGCATCCTTGCTGTAGGCGGCGAGAACACCGCTGTCCGAAACAATCAGCATGCGGCCCGAGCCGTTGAACAGCGTCTGCTGGGCATCAAGGGCTGCTGCTTGCAGAGCGCCGAGTGCGAGGTCCACGCCAATGGCACCGATGACCTTGCCGTCGGCAATCAAGGGTATGGATAGGGTGGTCATCAGTTGCACCGTGCCGGCTTGGGTGTCGGCGTAGGGTGCCATGAGGCAGGTGTGTCGGGTGTCTCGGGGGCAGGTGTACCAACTGTTGTAAGGTGTGCCGCTGATGCTCAGCTCGGTTTTGCGCATATCTTCTTCGGGAATCATGATGTTGACCGGCTGACCGCCCCCCCGATTCCAGGCGCTGGCAAAGCGGCCGTTTTCATTAGAAGCGCGCACGGAGTCGTTGGCGAACTCACTGTCTTTGCCTTCCAGCGCATTGGGCTCGTAAACCAGCCAAACCCCCAATAGCTGGGGATTGTGATCAAAGGTGGTCTTGAGACTCTGGTTCAGTTCTTCACGCAACGTGGCGGCCGTCAAGCCGCGCTGGGCAGCCATGTTACGCAAGTTCATGGCCTGGTCGGAAAGCACGTTAATGATCAGCAGGCTGTCACCGAAGGCCCTTTGCAGCTTACTCGCCTGCTCTGCGGCCTTGGCCTGCAGCAAGTTCTCGCCGCTTTCCGTCAGCATCTTGCTGCTCGACGTTCTGATCAACTGATTGTTCTGATTGCTTTGGTAGAGATTCAGGCTGACGATCAGCCCAATCACGCCCAAGAGGCACAAACCGGAGAGCAGGATGATCTTCAAACGGATGGAGAGGGTGTCGAGCATTGAATTATCTCGCCTGTGAACAGCAGCGTGGCTGATTGACCATCAGTTGGCCTGAGCCACTGACTTCTTATTGCCTATGTACTTTCATCGGCCGAGTTCCGATTTTAATAAGCCAGACCTATAACGATTTTTTGTATACGTATCCGCGGTTAATCAGGCTGGTGTGGCGACATCACCTATATCTGGACGCAAGAAATGGCATTACCTGGCGATCGTTATGGATCTTTATGCGCGTCGGATTGTAGGTTGGGCGTTTTCGAACAAGCCGGATACCGACTTGGTGATCAAGGCGCTGGACATGGCTTATGAGCAACGCGGCAAGCCTCATGCCCTGCTGTATCACTCCGATAGGGCTCGCAATATGGAAGCCGGAGTTTTCGCCAGCGCCTTTGGCGATATCGCATGCGTCAGAGCATGAGCCGGTAAGGGAATTGTTGGGATAATGCGCCGATGGAGCGGGTGTTCCGGAGCCTGAAAACCGAGTGGATACCGACCATGGGCTACACGAAGGTCCAACAAGCTCAGCGGGATATCAGCTATTTTTTTGCACAGGTACAACCGGATTCGACCACACCAGTTCAATGATGTACTGGCGCCCGCTCAGTACGAGAAAAACTTTAACGTCGTGTCCGGGATCAGTTGACCACTACATGATTGTGTCGGGCTTTAAATCATGAATTGCCTTTGTCGGCCTGCAATCGGTGAAAGGTGGACCGCAATCCAGACGAATAGATGTTTATTTGCACCTCAGGCTCGCTTTGGGTTTAGTATCCCGCCACCAAGACAGGACCGGCATTGGTCCGAATCCGTGCTTGGCTCTTCTGGGCTGTGCGCATGATCAAGCAGAACACCTTCAACAATGCCAGCGCCCCTGTGACCGTCCATGTCGTCGACGATGACCTGGACACCCGCGACCTGCTGTGCCAACTGCTGAAGCCAGCAGGCTACCCGGTGCAGTCCCATAATAGCGGCACAGCCTTTTTAAACGCTTATGACGGCTTGGCCGGCTGCGTAATGCTCGATCTGGTAATGCCTGGAATGCGCGGCGAGGCGTTGCTGGATGAGATCGTGCGGCGCAAATTCAACGTGGTTGTCATTGTCATGACCGCGCATGCGACGATTGAGTCCGCCATCCATATAACCAGGGCTGGGGCGATTGGTTTTCTGCAGAAACCTTTCGACGGCGATCAGCTGCTGAAAACGCTGGAAAAGATTTCCCTTCAGGCGCAAACCGTTTTCGCCCGTCGCGCACTGGTCGACGATTATCGGCTACGGCTGGAAAGCCTGACCTCACGGGAGCGCGAGGTAATGGACCTGATGCTGGCTGGTATGACCAGTCAGGAAATAGCCACTCAGTTGGGTAATAGCAAGAAAACCGTGGATATCCACCGAGCTCGGGTCATGCAGAAAATGGGTGCGAGCACTATTACCGAACTGATCATGGGCTGGACGCTGCTATTTCATGGGCTCGGCATATAAGTGTCATAAACCGGCGTCCCCTTTATTAATAGGTATTAGTACCTATAGTGGCTTTTTGATCCTTGCTAAAAGAAAGGTTGAGCATAAACTGTGACGGCCAAGATGATTATTTTCTTGGGCACCGTGTCTACCTCGCTACATCAAGCATTGAAATATTCGGATTGAGTCGGCGCTGACGCCCATCGTCGTGGCGTGGCTTGAACGCTTGTTTCTGGTCGCCTGGCGTGCGCATTTTTTAAAACTCCCACTTTACGGTCTTTGCTGTAGCCGGAGTTGTGTGTGGTGAATTCACCGCAGACAAACACCATGGCTGTGGGCCTACGTCGGTGTGAGCGTTGCAGACGTACTGAAAACTTCACGCTTTTAAAGATGCGCTTTTAGAGGTGCTTAGAGGGCGTCTGTTAATTTACGGTTCCGCATAAAAGTTGATTTAGAAAGCACCGAGCCTGTGACGCCACAGGACTCTTGTATTGAATAGATAGACCCGTAGTTAAAAATACCGAGAGAATTATTGTGCAGAAGAAGTTTGTGGCGTGCGTGGTTTTGACCTTGAGCCAAGGCGTATATGCAGCATCGCTTGTGCCGAGTGCCGGGAGCCAGATCCAACAGATTCCCGTTGCTCCCACACTGGAAAAAGTGCCGCCGCACATGAGCGTCGAGCAAGCCAAAGCACCTGCAGTGCCCGCTTCCGACAGCGCCCGGTTAAAAGTCAATGCGTTGCATCTGACGGGCAATCGCCTTTATTCCGAAGCGCAGTTACTGAGTCTGACCGGCTTCGTTCCGGGCAAGGAACTGAGCCTGGGCCAGTTGCAGGCCATGGCTGCACAGATTGCCGACTTTTATCACCAGAAGGGCTATTTCGTTGCTCAAGCGTACTTGCCGGCCCAGGAAATCAAGAACGGTGCCGTCACCATCGCGATCATCGAGGGCCAGTACGGGGACATAACGATACACAACCAGAGCACGCTTTCCGACCGCTTGGCCAACAGTGCGCTGGACGATCTGCACAGCGCCGATGCCATCCATTCCAGTGCCCTGGAACGTGATTTGCTGTTGCTCTCGGACACGCCCGGCGTGGAAGTACGCTCAACCCTGGTGCCCGGCGCGTCGGTAGGCGCGGCTGACCTGATTGTCGATGTGACGCCTGGACAACAAGTGACCGGCAGCATCGATGCCGACAACGGCGGTAATCGTTACACAGGCCAGTATCGTCTGGGCGGGACCCTTAATATCAATAATCTGGCCGGGCAGGGCGACGTGGTCTCACTGCGCGCGCTTTCCAGTTTCGATGGTCTGGACTATGCACGTGCGGCTTACCAGATGCAGTTTGGCCAGGCGACCGCAGGCGTTGCCTACAGTCGACTGGATTATAAGCTGGGTCGGGAGTTCAGCGAGTTGCACGGTAATGGTACGGCTGACATTGCCAGTGTCTATGGCAGCTACCCGCTGCTGCGTTCACGCCGCACCAACCTGTACGTGCAGATGGGTGTGGATTACAAGACGTTCGACGACCGCATCGATCTGGTGTCGTCACATGTCGATCGCAACGTCGCGGTGTTGATGACTACCTTGCGTGGGGATCATCGCGATGACTTTGGCGGCGGCGGACTGACAGCGGGCTCCCTGACTTGGTCGACCGGCAACCTGGATATTGAAACCCGAGAAGCGCGCTCGGCAGACGGGCTCACTGCCCGCAGTAATGGGCACTACGACAAGCTGGGTTTCAGCGTCATGCGCTTGCAGCGTGTCACCGATGCGTTCTCGTTGTATGGCGCCGTCAATGGCCAGGTGGCTTCCAAGAATCTGGATATCTCGGAAAAGATGTATCTGGGCGGCATCGATGGCGTGCGTGCCTACCCCCAGGGTGAAGCCTTCGGTGACGAAGGTTACCTGGCGACCGTGGAAGCCCGGTACCTGCTGCCGCCTTTTTCGGGAATGGGGCAAGTGCAACTGGTCAGCTTCGTCGATACCGGTACTGTCACGCTCAACGAAAATCGCTGGGATGGCTCGGACCGGACTCGAACCCTTAGCGGGGCGGGAGTAGGCATTAACTGGTTCGACTTCAATAACTATTCCGTGAAGACCTACTACGCGCAAAAGCTGGGAGGCGAAACGGCCACCTCGGCTCCGGATTCGAGCGGCCGCTTCTGGGTCCAGGTGGTCAAGTATTTTTGATCGCAGCCTCGGTAACCGTAGCGAACCCCACGTAAGCCATGCCTGAATCAAGTAGGTAAACATCATGAATACCCGTTCCCCCTCAAGCAGGCATGTCAAAGCCTGTACCTTCGTCGCTGTTGGTCCTTTGCCTTTTACGCTGCAACTGCTGGCGGCTGCCATCCTTTTCGCCGGCTCAAGCGGCGCCTACGCGCTTCCTGTTGGCGGCGCAGTTTCGGCGGGCAGCGCCACCATTGGTTCGGGTGGCGGCACTACAACCATTACCCAGTCCAGCCAGAATGCCGCGATCAATTGGCAGAGTTTCAATATCGGAACCGGAGAGTCGGTCAATTTCGTGCAGCCCAATGGCAGCGCAACAGCTCTCAACCGGGTACTGGGCGCGGACCCATCAAGCATTCTGGGTAACCTCAATGCCAACGGCAAAGTATTTCTGGTCAACCCCAACGGTATCGTTTTCGGCCAAGGCGCGTCGGTCAATGTCGGCGGCCTGGTGGGCTCCACGCGCAACATCAGCGACAGCGATTTCATGGCTGGCCAATACAATTTCGAAGGCACCGGGGCCGGCAGTGTGGTCAATCACGGCAAAATCAACGCTAAGGGCGGATCTGTGGCGCTGCTCGGTGCCAATGTCAGCAACCAAGGTGTGATTCAGGCGCAACTCGGCACTGTTGCCCTGGCGGCCGGCAACGCGTTCACCCTGGATGTGGCGGGTGACGGACTGCTCAATGTGGCGGTCAACAAGGGCGCGGTGGATGCTCTGGTGCAGAACGGCGGCCTGATCCAGGCCGACGGTGGCCGTGTGCTGATGACCGCTCAGTCGGCGAACAGCCTGTTGCCGTCCAGCGTGAACAACACCGGCGTGGTTCGGGCCCAGACCCTGGAAAATCACAACGGCACCATCATGCTGATGGGTGACATGCAGAGCGGCACCGTGAATGTGGCTGGTACCCTGGATGCCAGCGCACCCAATGGAGGCTCCGGCGGTTTTATCGAGACGTCCGCGGCACACGTCAACGTCGCCAGCGGCACGAAAGTGACTACCCTGGCGCCCGCTGGCAAGACGGGCACCTGGTTGATCGACCCCCAGGATTATGTGATATCGAGCACGGGAAATATCTCCGGCACCACGCTCTCGAATAACCTGGCCACCAGTGACGTTCTCATTTCCAGTCCTCCAGGTGCGGGTAACGGCGATATTCTGGTCCAGGACCCTGTGACGTGGACAGCTACGACCACCCTGACCCTGAGTGCCGCTCGCGATATCCAGGTGAGTGCGCCCATCACCACGACGGGTGGCAACCTGAAGCTGCTCGCCGTACGTAATGTCAATCAGGATGCAGCGATCAGCGCGACGCAAGCCGGTGGTAACGGTGGCAATGTCTCGATGGTCGCGGGCAAGGATATCAAACTCAACCAGGTTCTTACTGTGACCAACGGCAACGTATTGCTGGTGGCCGCCAATGACGGCTTGGACCAGGGTACTGTCACGTTCGCAGCCAAGGCCGTGGTGACCGGAACGCTGTCCACCGTCAATATTTACTACGCGCCGACCAGCTACATAGTGCCAACGGACTTCACCGGCAACTTCACCCTGACCGGTGGCGCGACGCTGAAGCCGTTCATGTGGACTTACCTGCAGGCTGACAACAAGGTCTATGACGGCAACAACGCGGCGATATTGTCGTTACGCAGGAACCCGCCTGGCGTCGTGGCGCAGGGCGGAACGGCTACGTTCGATACGGCGAACGTAGGCACCGGTAAAACAGTGACGTACAACAGTTATTCCCTCGGCGGGGCCGACAGCGGGCTGTATGCCTTGTTTGCGCCGTTCAGCTATGTGACGGCGGCTGCCAGTACTCCAGGGTCCGGTACTACCCTGGCGAACATCACGCCCGCCCCATTGAGCATCAAGGCCAACGACGCCAGCAAGACCGAAGGCGATACGCTGGTGATCCCGAATTCGGCGTTCACCTCCTCCGGGCTGGTCAATGGCGAAACCGTTGGTAGCGCGACGCTGACTAGCCCCGGTACTGTGGCGAGCGCCAGCTCGACCGGCAGTCCTTACCTGATCAACGTCAGCAATGCCACTGCAGGAACGTTCAACCCTGCCAACTACACCATCACTTACGCTCCGGGTAACTTGTTGATCACGGCAAGGCCTGTCACTACAGCACCTGGGACCACGCCTCCTGTGACTACAGCGCCCGTGACCACGCCACCTGTTACTACACCTCCAGTGACCACACCACCTGTGACTACAGCTCCAGTGACCACACCGCCTGTCACTACAACGCCTGTGACCACGCCAGCCAACACAACTGTGCCAGGTACCATACCGGGTACAACGTCACCGGTGACGAGCGTGCCGGATGCGACGCCTCCAGCGACGACAGTACCGGGCACAACTGTGCCAGATACCACATCGGGCACGACGTCACCGGTGACCACCTTGCCTGGAGGGACGATCCCGGTTTCAACGCCGGTTGGCTCCACGGCTACAAATCCGAATGCCACGGATTCGACAATCCCGAGCACCGGCATACCGGGGCTGGCAGTGGCTGCTAATCTACCGGGTGTTCCTGTGAATCAATACTTGGGTGCCAAAACTCCGGATATCGGCAATACAGGCAATCCGAACGACCCAGGCAATCCAGGCAACCCGAGCAGCCCAGGCAGTCCAGGTAATCCAGCCGCGCCTGGCAACCCTTCAGAGGGCCGCGCGCCACACAATGAACGCGCCTATGTACCGTCCTTGGCCGCGCTCACGGTAGTGGGAGCCGGGATTAATATGCCTGCCAATCAGTTGGCGCAAGTTACGCCCCTTTTGCCGATGCAGGTCAAGGATTCACCCGGCGATCCGGCCAAGGCCAACACCCAGCAAATACCTTATCCCTACAAAGCCCCGGTTTACTTGCCCAGGCAAGAACGTAATTGAATCCCGGCGCCGCGACGGTTTGCCAGTGCCAGTGCCATGGCGCTGGCCCCCAGCGGGGCGGGCATGTCATGGGTCTTGAAAGGAGTAGTGCCTTGAACCTTTTGCACACGGCCAGACTTGGCCGCGCCCCGAAGACGGGGCGGGCGGCATCCAACTTCGCATGCCTCGGGCTTTTGATCGTTGCGTGTATTTTCCACTTACCGGCACTGGCTGCAGTGCTGCCCGCTAACAGCGTTTCTGCACCGGCAAGCCAGTCGGGCGCTTCGTCCCGGAGGGCGGACTTCAGAAACGCCGAAGTTTCTCCGCAGGCGCGCGACACTGCCAACTGGGTTGTGGACTCTGGCGACAATCAGGGGATGCCGTTCATCATCATCGACAAAATGCAGGCCCGGGTGCTGGTGTTCGATGCCCGTGGTCAGTTGGGCGGCACGGCCTCGGCGCTGCTGGGACTGGCCGTCGGCGATGACTCTGTGCCGGGCATCGGACAACGTAAGTTATCCAGCATTCTCCCCCATGAGCGCACCACCCCGGCAGGGCGTTTTGTGGCGTCACTGGCCCCCAATCTCAAGGGTGAAGAAATTCTCTGGGTGGATTATCAAAACGCTATCGCGATGCATCCTGTGGTGACCAGCAATCCAAAAGAGCACCGGGCCGAGCGTCTGGCATCGTCCCGTCTTCAGGACAAACGCATTTCTTATGGCTGCATCAATATACCGGCGGACTTCTACCACCGCTATGTCAGCCCAGCCTTCAGCGGTACCAATGGCGTGGTGTACGTGCTGCCGGAAACCCGTCCGAATGCAAGCGTGTTTACCTCGTACTATCAAGTCAAGTAACGCCTTTACCTGAGAGGACACTGGCCACCTGAACACTTCTACTGCCCTCTCCCAGGTGTTCCAACGCCTATTTGTGCTCATCCTCGACGATCGGCGCTTCGTCGCACCTCCGGCATCAGCGCTAACGCCACAAAAGCCAGCACTTACCCTGACCCGATAAAGATCGTCCTGTTCGCAGCCACGCTTGATGCGATTGAGGATATCGGCAAAGCCGATCAAGTCGATCATCCCAGGTGATGCCCGAACCAGAGGCGCGAGGCATGATGGGTAGCGTACTGGCAGGCATGGCCAAAAGCGCTGGCAAACATTATTGAATGTTGCCCCTCAACCGTGATCTATAACTTCCCGCGTTTTTGAATGTTGCGTGGCCGTCTTCATTGTTGTGACAGGTGGTCCCGGTACCCTGTTCCGGGCGTCGATTGGGGTCGCCGCTACGTACAAAAGATTCAGGAAAGGTAGAAATGGAAAAAGAGGCTTTTTTGAAACTGCTTGCCGCCGAAGGGTTCGGCACCGTCGTTGAAGTTGAGCGCGAAGCGTTTGGTACGCTGGACTCGCATGCCCACAACTTTGAGGCGATGGCGCTGGTTCTGCACGGTAGCCTCGTCATCCATAAATCTGATGGCGATTTCACCTACAACTCAGGAGATATTTTTCACCTGGAATGCAATGAACCCCATTCGGAAGTCTTTGGTGAAAATGGCGTACGGTACCTGGTGGGAAGAAAGTGACGAAGCTGGCATTTCAGCCTGGATTCAAGTGATGTCAGACGTACAGGAAAGACCATGTTCGAACATCTCGACCTCAACGCGCTGATCGCCGCCTACGGCTATTGGGTGATTTTCCTGGGTTGTTTGCTGGAAGGCGAAACAGTGTTGATCCTTGGCGGTATGGCGGCGCACCAAGGTACTCTGCAATTACTGGAAGTGATTGGCTGGGCCACGTTGGGCGGTATGCTAGGCGATCAGTTGCTATTCTGGACCGGTCGTTATTCCGGCGAGCGCCTGCTGCCCAAACTCAAGCGTCACCAATCTGCAATTAAGCGGGTCGAGGGTCTTATTCAACGCTACCCCACGACCTCTGTATTCGCTGTTCGCTTTCTCTACGGCATGCGTCTGGTAGGACCTATGGTCATAGGTGCAAGTGGCCTGTCACCCTGGCGTTTCGCCCTGATCAACGTGGTGAGCGCGGCAGTCTGGGCGACCCTGTTCGTCTGCGCCGGTTATTGGGCCGGGGAGGCTTTACAGCATCTATTCGGCGATCTGAAGCCCTATCGCCTGCCGATCTTCCTCGCGGCGGTAGCGCTGGTGACTCTTGCGGCATTGGCAAGGTATGTGCGCCGTCGAACCAAGGCATCGCATGATTGAAGCGGGGGCGTCGGCGTAACGGCAAGACGTCCTTCAGTGGCGGGCAGAAGCCCGTCTGTAATGGAACCGCTGCCTGCGCAGTGCTCGGCTGCTCTTCATTGGCGTGCAGGTCGGAATGAATGCCTCATCAAGCGGTTTCAGGAACGCCTCTCATCGGTGCCTGCTGAGTCAGAAACAGCTGTTAAATCAGTTTTTTGGCGCTAGAATCGGCGCGCCTTAAGAAGTCTGGCCGATATCCACCGGATATTAGCCGTAAGCCTTGGTACAGATGGCGCAGCCTCTGTCAGGCTTTTTTATTGCCTGTATTTCGGGTGTAAACTTGCCTTTCGCGCACTGGCGCTTTCAGGTCCCGTGAACATGACACAGATCTCCGAACGTTTCCTGGTGCAAGCGCATCTCGATGCCAAACAGCCCAGGACGTTGAGCCCGGCAGAGCAAGCGCGTTACCGTGCCGACATTGCTGCGGAACTCAAGAAGCAGGACGCCGTGCTGGTCGCTCACTATTACTGTGATCCGGTTATCCAGGCGCTCGCCGAGGAAACCGGTGGCTGCGTGGCCGACTCTCTTGAAATGGCGCGCTTCAGCAATAACCACGCGGCCAGCACTGTACTGGTGGCGGGTGTGCGTTTCATGGGGGAAACCGCGAAAATTCTCAACCCGGAAAAACGCGTATTTATGCCAACGCTCGAAGCCACCTGCTCGCTCGATGTGGGTTGCCCGGTCGACGAGTTTTCCGCTTTTTGCGACCAGCACCCGGAACGTACGGTGGTGGTGTATGCCAACACCTCGGCAGCGGTCAAAGCGCGCGCGGACTGGGTGGTGACCTCAGGCTGTGCGCTGGAGATCGTCGAAAGCCTGATGGACAACGGTGAGAAAATCATCTGGGCTCCAGACAAGCACCTGGGTCGCTACATTCAGCGTGAAACCGGCGCTGACATGCTGTTGTGGGACGGTGCCTGCATCGTCCACGAAGAGTTTAAATCCAAGCAGCTCGAAGACATGAAAGCCTTGTACCCCGAGGCTGCGATTCTGGTTCACCCGGAGTCGCCGGAAGCGGTCATTGAATTGGCTGACGTGGTCGGCTCCACCAGCCAGATGATTGCCGCAGCGCAACGCTTGCCCAACACGACATTCATTGTCGCGACGGATCGGGGCATTTTTTACAAGATGCAGCAGCTGTGCCCGGACAAGATCTTCATCGAGGCGCCTACGGCCGGCAACGGCGCTGCGTGCCGGAGTTGTGCACATTGCCCGTGGATGGCGATGAATACGCTTGAGCGCACCTTGCAGTGCCTGCGTGAGGGCAGTAACGAGATATTTGTCGACCCGGCGCTGATCCCCAATGCTGTACGCCCATTGCAGCGCATGCTGGACTTCACTCAGGCAGCGCGTTTGCGACAGGCAGGCAACGCCTGATAGCTCTAATGAAAAAGCCCGACTGAAGCGTCGGGTTTTTCATTGCCGGTCGTATCGGGCACCTCGCGCCGGACGATCAGTTCATCATGTCCTTGACCATCCGCTCCTGCTCGATCAGATCCTTTTGCCGCGCATCGATACGTGACGCCAGCTGAAAATTATTGGCCGCACGGCGTTTGGCGAAGTCCAGCTGCTGGATCGCCTGTCGAAAATCACCGACCAGCGCAAAGTACTCGGCGCGCGCCTGATGCAGGCCGATGGTATTGCCATTCAGGCCACGGGTTTCAGCCACGACGTACCAGATGTCCGGATCGTCCGGTCGCGTCTTCAGCAGTGCCTCAAGGCTTTTCTCGGCTTCGGCGGTGCGGTTCTGTTTGAGCAGCACGTCGATACGCACATCGTTGAGCGGATAATTGGCCGGATAAAGCGTCAGCATGCGATCCACTCGCTGCTGGGCATCTGCCAGTCGGTTATTGGTGATGTCCAGGTCGATCTGCGTCAGGTTGTAGGTAATGTCGTTTGGCGCTTTTTCGAGCAGTGGTTTGAGGGTTTCCCTGGCCTCGTTCAGTTGTCCGCCCTTGATCTGCGCGATGGCCAGGCCATAGCGCGCCGGATCGGATTTCGGGTTTTCGACCAGTTGCGCACGGAAGCGCTTGGCGGCGATGCCTGGGGTTTCTTCGTAGATCAGTGCCACGCGGGCGCGCATCAGTTGATACAGCAGGCTGTCTTCCTTGCCGCCTGGTTTGGCCTGCTCGGCACGGTTGCGTGTGTCGGCGATCCGCGACTCGCTGACCGGGTGAGTCAGCAGAAACTCTGGAGGCCTGGCGTCGAATCGATATTGGCGCATGAGGCGTTCGAACATGGTCGGCATGTTGCGCGGGTCATAACCTGCCTTCTCCAGGTTGAGAATGCCAATGCGGTCGGCCTCCTGCTCGTTCTGGCGCGAAAAGCGCCGTTGTTCCTGGATCGCGGCAGCCTGCGAGCCGGCGATGGCAGCAATACCGGCGTCACCAGCGCCTGCGGCTGCCATGACGATACCCGCCAGCATCGCGGCCATTACCGGCACCTGCATACGTTGCTGGGCTTCGATGCCTCTGGCGAAGTGGCGCTGCGACAAGTGAGCCAGTTCGTGAGCCAGTACCGAGGCGTACTCGCCCTCGGTCTGAGCATTGAGAAACAGGCCACCGTTGACGCCGATGATGCCGCCGGGTGCGGCAAAGGCGTTGAGTTGCGGGCTGTTGATCAGAATGAATTCAAGTCGTCGGTCCTGAACCTGGCTGGTCTCGGCAAGGCTGTAGACCGACGTTTCGACGTAGTCCTTGAGTTGCGGGTCCGACAGCTGCGCCACCTGGCTGCGCAGCAACCCCAGCCACGCGCGGCCCAGACGGTGCTCCTGTTCGGGGGAGACAATCGAGGAGCTGGCGTCACCAAGCGAGGGTAAGTCATCCGCCATGCCATGTGTAGCGAACAGGCAGGCGAGGGTGAGCAGGGTGGGGCGCAAAAAATTCATGCATGAAGCTCTTGTCAGAAGAACCTGTACTGTAGCTGGCTCAATGGCGTGCTGACCAGAGTGAGGTATTCTTGCCGCCTTGTTCGTCCTGCCTTTTCGGACCTGCTTTGTAATTCGATGTGTCCGCCTGGAGATTAACGATGTCTGACGCTGTAGTGCGCCCCGAGGCCTGTGACGCTGAACTGGATGCCAGTGGTCTCAACTGTCCATTGCCTTTGCTGAAAGCCAAGATGGAACTCAATCGTCTGGCCAGCGGTGCGGTGCTGAAAGTGATCGCAACCGACGCCGGCTCGCAGCGTGATTTTCGAACCTTTGCCAGGCTTGCCGGGCATGAGCTTTTACATGAAGAAGTCGATGCGGGTGTCTATCGCTTCTGGCTTCGCAAGGCCTGATCCGCCGACGCTATTTTTTCCGAAAAGGAAGTTTGATGTTCAACGTGCTTCGCAACTGGATGCAACGCTATTTCTCTGACGAAGAAGCGGTGGTGCTGGCGGTCTTGCTGGTTTTGGCCTTCACCCTGGTTCTGACCCTGGGTGGAATGCTGGCTCCGGTCCTGGCCGGTTTGGTGCTGGCGTTTCTGATGCACGGCCTGGTCAGCCTCCTGGAGCGCCTGCGAATGCCGGAGATGGCGGCTGTCGGCGTTGTGTTCACGTTATTCATCGGCGTACTGCTGGTGTTCCTGCTGGTGCTGGTGCCACTGCTCTGGCATCAGATGATCACGCTGTTCAACGAACTGCCGGGCATGTTTGCCAAATGGCAGTCGGTGTTGCTGTTGCTGCCGGAGCGCTACCCGCATCTGGTGTCCGACGAGCAGGTTCTGTTGGCCATCGAAGTGGCGCGGGGCGAAGTCGGGAAAGTCGGCCAACTGGCGTTGACGTTCTCGCTGTCCAGCCTGCCGGTGCTGGTCAACCTGATGATCTATCTGGTGCTGGTGCCGATCCTGGTGTTCTTCTTCCTCAAGGATCGACACATGATTGGTCGCTGGGCGCGAGGCTACCTGCCACGCGAGCGGGCGCTGCTCAATCGTGTGGCTGATGAGATGAAGCGCCAGATTGCCAATTACATCCGTGGCAAGGTCATCGAAATTTTCATCTGCGGTGGAGTGACCTACATTGCCTTCGTCGCGCTCGGGCTCAATTACGCTGCGCTACTGGCGATGCTGGTCGGCATATCGGTGGTCGTGCCGTATGTCGGCGCAGTGGTGGTGACAGTGCCAGTGGCGCTGATCGGTCTGTTTCAGTGGGGTTGGGGTGATCAATTCATCTATCTGATGATCGCCCACGGCATCATTCAGGCGCTGGATGGCAACGTTCTGGTGCCACTGCTGTTTTCCGAAGCGGTCAATCTGCACCCGGTCGCGATCATCTGCGCCGTCCTGCTGTTCGGAGGACTGTGGGGCTTCTGGGGGATCTTCTTTGCGATTCCGCTGGCAACCCTGTTCAAAGCCGTGCTCGACGCCTGGCCGCGCAATGAGCCACCGGTAGCGCCTCTGCTCTGAAGCTACGCTGCGGCGCCTTGCGCACCGCAGCGGTTGTCGGCATCAGCCCTTGTTGAGGGCTTCGGCCTGAGCCAGTACTTCAGCGACATGGCCAGGCACCTTCACGCTACGCCACTCCTGACGCAATACGCCTTCCTTGTCGATCAGGAAGGTGCTGCGATCAACGCCTAGGTATTCCTTGCCATACAGCTTTTTGAGCTTGATCACGTCGAACAGCTGGCAGAGGGCTTCGTCCTTGTCCGAAATCAGCTCGAACGGGAAGGACTGCTTGGTCTTGAAATTCTCGTGCGTCTTCAGGCTGTCGCGGGATACACCCAGCACGACCGTATTGGCGGCCTGAAAACTGGCGATATGATCACGAAAGTCCTGACCCTGGGTCGTACAGCCGGGCGTGTTGTCTTTCGGATAGAAATAAATCACCACCTGCTGACCCTTGAGTGCAGACAGGTTGATCGTCTGCCCGCTGGTCGCGGGTGCCTGAAAATCGGGAACCGGTTGATCTACTGTAACGGTCATGGGGACTCCTTACATTGGGGCTTGTGGGCGCCAGGGTTCGATCAGTGCGTCAAGATTGAGCGCGTCGGCAAAATCGAGAAACTGATCGCGCAACCAGCTGATTTGCGTACCGGCAGGCAGCGTGACGGTAAACGTCGCGTTGAGCATCGTGCCGCCCGTCTGTGGCGCCTGGTACGTATCGCAGATCAGGTTTTCCAGCTCGACGTTATGGTCGATGAAGAACTGGCACAGCTCATTGATGATATCCGGGCGGTAGGCCGAACTCACGTAAGCCACATAGGGCAGGGCCTCCGGACGGCTTTCCAGAGTGGCGCTGCGCACGACGCTGGTCGTGAACGCGTGCTTCTTGGAAAGCCCCGGCAAGCCGGTTTCAAGGCGTGCCAGAGCGTCCCAGCTACCGGAGACCTGAAGGATCAGCGCGCTGCACTCGCCATGGCGAGTCAGGCGCGAGGTCACTACCGAGCAACGGTTTTCATGGCTGGCACGGCACAGGACGTTGGTCAGCTCCATGGGGTTGGCGCCAAGGGCACTGATGACAAGGAATTGTTCGCGAACTGTGGGGGTGGACGACATGCAGCATTCCTAGACGATGAGCGGTCGGTACTTTTTCGGACCTGCGGGGCTGTTTCGACAATCGGTGTCGCAAGATATCGATCCGGGTCCCGGAGCGCCTGACCTGCATGGACATGCCATGACCAGGCTGGAGTGCACTGGAACGGGGCTTCTGGCGACAAATTCGACCGATTGAGCGAGGTGCGCAGATGACCAGTACCGATCAAAGGACGAAGGGTAGCGAAAACCATCGCTCAGGGGAATGCTCAGAGCGTGGTACTTCGCTTGTACAAGGCTGATAGCGCCAGTACCATTACCGCTCTCTTTTTCCGGCAGGAGCGGTTGCATGATTGCGGGCAGTATGGTGGCACTGGTCACACCAATGGATGCACAAGGTCGTCTTGACTGGGACAGCCTGAGCAAACTGGTTGACTTCCACTTGCAAGAGGGCACCAACGCCATTGTTGCCGTCGGCACCACCGGTGAATCGGCGACGCTGGATGTGAACGAACACATCGAAGTCATCCGCCGGGTCGTCGCTCAGGTTGCAGGTCGTATCCCGGTCATCGCCGGCACAGGCGCCAATTCGACGCGTGAAGCCGTCGAACTGACCACCAACGCCAAAAACGCGGGTGCCGACGCGTGCCTGCTGGTGACGCCTTACTACAACAAGCCGACCCAGGAAGGCTTGTTCCAGCATTTCAGCCACATCGCCAACGCCGTCGACATCCCGCAGATCCTCTACAACGTGCCGGGTCGTACAGCCTGCGACATGCTGCCAGAGACCGTTGCGCGTCTGTCGACCGTAAAAAACATCATCGGTATCAAGGAAGCCACTGGTAACCTGCAGCGCGCCAAGGACATCCTGGCCAGCGTCAGCAGCGATTTTCTGGTGTACTCCGGTGACGACGCCACGGCTGTCGAATTGATGCTGCTGGGCGGCAAGGGCAATATATCCGTCACCGCCAACGTTGCACCGCGCGCCATGAGCGAGCTGTGTGCGGCCGCGATGCGTGGCGATGCCGCGACTGCAAGAGCGATCCACGAGACGCTCATGCCGCTCAACAACACCCTGTTCATTGAATCCAACCCTATCCCCGTGAAATGGGCTTTGCATGAAATGGGTCTGATGCCAGACGGTATCCGTCTGCCGCTGACCTGGCTCAGCCAGGCCTGTCACGAACCGCTGCGTCAGGCCATGCGCCAGTCCGGCGTCCTGGTTTAATTGAGGAAGTATCACGCAATGAAGCGATTGGCCGGACTTTCCGCACTTGCTCTTATCATCTCCAGTACCAGCGGTTGCGGTTGGCTCTGGGGCGAAGATGGTTACTTCCGTGATCGCGGCAGCGATTACCTTCAAGCCACCCAGACCCCACCGATGCAGTTGCCCGCTGACGTCACTGGCGTCAAGCGTATGGATCCGTTGCTGCCGATCCCGCGCAACGTGGCTGACAGTGCTCAGAAAGAGGGCGAATATACGGTCCCTCGTCCTCAGCCGCTGGCCACGACTTCCGAGTCGAGTGATTTCAGCCTGCAGAAGAGCGGCGACGCACACTGGATTCTGGCGCAGCGCCAACCTGCCGAAGTCTGGCCGGTGGCCCACCAGTATTTTGAAGACAACGGTTTCCGCATCGCTGAAGAGCGTCCGCAGACTGGCGAATTCAGCTCCTCCTGGCAGCGTCTGGACGAACTGTCCGCTTCAGTTTCCAAGCGTCTGAGTGCTGCTGGTGTGGCCGCCGATGCCGAAACCCGCGTGCGGGTCCGTATCGAACCGGGCGTGCAGCGTAATACCAGTGAAGTCTATGTGGTCAGCGTCGAGCGTCCTGCCGGCAGCACTGCCGACGTAGCATTCCCGAACCGCACCACCAACCTGGGTCTTGACGCCGCACTGACGGACGATCTGCTCGCCAGCATGGGCCGTAACGCTGAAAAAGGCGGGTCGATCTCCCTGTTGGCTGCGCGTGACTACGACACTCCAAGCCGTGTCGCGCTCAGCGAAGATGGCAGCGGCAACCCGGTATTGAACCTGGGTGCCGATCTGGACCGCGCATGGTCGAGTGTCGGTCGTGCGCTGGATCAGGGCGATTGGCGTGTAGAAGACATCAACCGCAGCCTGGGTCTGTACTACATCAACCTGGCCGAAAAGGCGAAAACGCCTGACAACGAGCCCGGTTTCTTTGGTCGCCTGTTTGGCAGCAAGTCCAGCAAGGAAGAGATCGATGCCCGCGCCGAGCGTTATCAGGTTCGCCTGAGCAAGGTGGGTGACAACGTTCAAGTGACCGTCGAGAAGAACATCAATACCGTCGCGCCAGCAGATATTGCTCGCCGGGTGTTGAGTGTCATTCAAGACAACCTGGGTTAAGTGCGTTTCGCAGTTCTCGGCAGCGGCAGTCGTGGCAACGGCACGCTGGTCGCAAGCAACGATACGTACGTACTGGTCGACTGCGGTTTCTCCCTGCGGGAAACCGAGCGACGCCTCGCTCGTCTGGGCGTCGCGGCCAGCCAGTTAAGTGCCATTCTGGTAACCCACGAACATGCGGATCATGTGCATGGCGTTGGCTTGCTGTCGCGGCGCTACGATGTTCCGGTCTACCTCAGCAGCGGCACCTTGCGCGGGATGCGCAAGCCGGTCGAAGCGACGCGGTTGTTGGCGGGCGGGGAGAGTGTGCAGATCGGATCACTGGGCATCGATGTGGTGTCCGTTGCTCACGATGCACTTGAGCCGACGCAGTTTGTCTTCAACGACGGCAAACGCAAATTCGGCCTGCTGACTGATCTGGGCTCTTACTGTTCCAACGTGCTGCAGCGTTATCAGGGTCTGGATGCCTTGATGATCGAGGCCAACCACTGTCGCGACATGCTTGCCCGAGGTCAGTACCCGGTCTTCCTCAAGCAGCGCGTCGGTTGTGAAACAGGGCATTTGAACAATCATCAGGCCGCCAGCCTGGTGAGCGAACTGGGATGGCAGGACCTTCAGCACCTGGTGCTGGCGCATCTCAGCAGCAAGAACAACCTGCCGCATCTGGCCCGACAATGTTTTGTCGACACCCTCGGATGCGACCCGGACTGGCTGCAACTGGCCGACCAAGATTCAGGGCTCGACTGGCGACATATCGCCTAGCCCAACTACTTAGCAAGCGGAGCCCATCATGGAAAAACGTGAAGAACTCTACCGCGGCAAAGCCAAGTCGGTTTACAAGACCGACGACGCTGACCGCTTGATCCTGCTGTTCCGCAACGACACCTCGGCGTTCGACGGCAAGCGCATCGAACAGCTCGACCGCAAAGGCATGGTGAACAACAAGTTCAACGCCTTCATCATGCAGAAACTTGAAGAGGCGGGCGTTCCGACCCAATTCGACAAGCTGCTGGGCGACAATGAGTGCCTGGTCAAGAAACTGGACATGATCCCGGTCGAGTGCGTAGTGCGTAACTACGCCGCTGGCAGCCTGGTCAAGCGCCTGGGCATCGAAGAAGGCACCAGGCTCAATCCGTACACATTCGAGCTGTTCCTCAAGGACGATGCCAAGGGCGACCCGTTCATCAACGAATCCCACGTCGTGGCATTCGGCTGGGGCACCGCCGAGCAACTGGTTCGCATGAAAGAACTGTCGATCAAGGTCAACGAAGTCCTGACCAAACTGTTCGACGAAGCCGGCTTGCTGTTGGTCGACTTCAAACTGGAGTTCGGCGTATTCCACGGTGAAATCGTCCTCGGCGACGAATTCAGCCCGGACGGCTGCCGCCTTTGGGACAAAGACACCCGCAAGAAAATGGACAAGGATCGCTTCCGCCAGGGTCTGGGCGACGTTATCGAAGCCTACGAAGAAGTCGCAAACCGTCTGGGCGTGCCGCTGTAAGCGGAAAAAACACGCAAGCGCTTGATAGCACGAAAAAAATCAGCGGAAGGGCTTCGCCTTCCGTGCTGATGCTGTTATGATTCGCGCCGTTGGAGAGATGCCAGAGTGGCCGAATGGGACGGATTCGAAATCCGTTGTACCTTCACCGGTACCTAGGGTTCGAATCCCTATCTCTCCGCCATTATTTATCCTCAAAGCCCCGCAATGCGGGGCTTTTTGGTTTCCAGGATTTGATGATCCTCAGCTCAGTCTCCCACTTCTATCCTGAGAGACGACTTTCACCGTGAGGCCAACCGAGGCAACGCTCGAACGCGGCGCCTCGGCCAGTGGGTCAAGCGCGGTAAGGCGCGTAGTCGATGTAGCCGTGCGCATCGCCACCGTAGTAGCTGTCACGGTCCGGGGTGGTCAGCGGCCAGCCGTTTTTCAGCCGGGCGACCAGGTCGGGGTTGCCGATGAAGGGCTGGCCAAACGCAGCCAGGTCGATCAGGTTTTCCTCCAGCAGCGCATCAGCGCGTTCGCGGGTCATGTCGCCGGCGAGGATCAGCGCGGTGTCGCCCAGTTCGGCCTTGCAGTGCTTGAGCAGTTTGCGTAGTGCCTGCTCCTGCGCCGCCGAGCTTTGTTCGGCCATGAAGAAGTGCGTCTGGTCCATGACGTGTACGTAGGCGATGCCGCGTTCGCGCATGCCTGCACACAGCGCCGAGTAGGTTTCGTCGATCTCTGGGTAGAGCGGCATGTCGAACAGCTGGCCATAGGGCGAGATGCGGATACCAACGCGGTCGGCACCGATTCTGGCGCAGGCGGCATCGACCACTTCGAAGACGAAGCGCAGGCGGTCTTGCAGGTTGCTCGCGCCGTACTGATCGGTGCGGTCATTGACCCGCGGGTTGATGAATTGCTCCAGCAGGTAACCATTGGCGCCGTGAATTTCCACGCCGTCGAAACCGGCGTCGATCGCATTCTGCGCGGCCTGGGCGAAATCCTCGACGACTCGCGCCACTTCTTCGGTGGTCAGCGGGCGCGGCACGGAGGTTGGCACAAAGCCGGGTTCGCCGTCTTCGCCATAGCCGAACGCAACTGCGCCCTGCGCTTGTTTGGTGGTGGCACTGACCGGTGCTTTGCCGTCGATCTGGATCGAGGTGTGGGACACCCGGCCAACGTGCCAGATCTGCGCGAACATGCGGCCGCCGACGCTGTGGACGGAGTCGGTCACCAGCTTCCAGCCCTGTATCTGCTCCGGGGTGTAGATGCCTGGGTTGAACAGGTAGCCCTGGCCTTCGCGGGAGATCGGCGTACCTTCCGAAACGATCAAGCCAGCGGTGGCACGCTGGGTGTAGTGCAAGGCGATCTGTTCGGTGGCGATGTCCTGGGGCGCGCGCGAGCGGGTCATGGGCGCCATGACCACGCGATTGCTGAGGGTCGTGTTGCCGAGTTTGAATTCGTTGAACAGCGTCAAGGCAGTCTCTCCTGTGAATGGGATCAAAAGGGCAATGAAGACAGCGGCCTTGGGGAAGGCCGCTGTCAGCGGATTACTGCCGACGCATCATCAGCAGCGCAACGATCACGGCCAACGCGGCAATCAGGGTAGCGATGACGCCAATCGAAGCGATGCCGAAGTGGCCTATACCGACGCCACCGATAATGGCGCCCAGGCCGATGCCGGCATTGGCGGCAGAAATGTTCATGGTCGCGGCCAGCGCCTGAGCCTGCGCCCCGGCCTGCATGACCCGCACCTGGCAGACCACGAACAGCGCGGTGTAACCGATACCCCACGCCATCAGCGCGACGATCAACCAGATGTGATAAGGCGCCAGTGGTACCGCCGCAACCATGCCTGCCCCGGCAAGCACCAGGAACACCACCGTCGCGAGGAGCGGCTTGCGGTCTACCATGCTACCGCCCAGGTGATTACCGACCATACCGATCGCACCGAAGCCCATTAGCCACCAGCCAACCTGTCCTGCCGGGATGTTGCCCAGACGTTCAAGGATGTCTGCCAGATAGGTGTAGGCAGTGAAGAGCGCGGTGAAGGTCAGAATCGACAGCAGCAAGTGGGCCAGAAAACGCGGTTGGCGCAGGATCGCTGTTTGCTTCTGATCAGGATGCGACCCGGCGGATACCGGCAGCTTCGGCATCACCAGATGCATCAGCACGCCGATGAAAAAGGAAGTCGCGGCCAGGATCCAGAAGCTCCCGCGCCAGCCGACCGAATCGGCAGCCAAAGTGCCCAGTGGCACGCCGAACACCAGCGCCGCGGTGATACCCAGGTATACGCGGCCTACCGCCTTGCCCGATTGGCCAGGGCTTGCCAATTGTCCGGCAGTTTCACTGGCGGTACCCCAGAACACCGGCAGGGCCAAGGCCGGGATAAAGCGCGCCAGCGCCAGCACCCAGATGTTGGTGGAGACCGCCGCCAGCACATTGGAGGCGGCAAACACCATAAGAATCAGGGTGAAGAGCTTTTTGCGTTCAACGTGGGCCAGCTTGGCTGTAAGTACAGGCCCGAACAACATGACAGTGAAGGCGAACAGGGTGACGACCTGTCCAGCAAGAGCAATTGAAATGTTCAGATCACGGGACAAGGCCGGTAGAAGGCCGACGATCAGAAACTCAGTGGTCACGATAATAAAAGCCGCGATCGCCATGATCAGGATTGATAGCCCCGAGCGTGAGGTTTCGGCCGATGCCAGTGCGGCGCTGGCCGTAGATGAGGACTGCATGATGCTTAACTCCAAACAGGTTTTGGCATAGTCTATTGGAGAAATGATGTTTTATTTTGGCCGGTTTCTATCAAGTGAGTGGAATGAAATTCAATAATCGGAGTGCCTATGTTTTCGTCTGAGCGCCTCAAGGGTATCGATGTGTTTGTCATCGTCGCCGACATGGGCAGCTTCACAGCCGCAGCTGAGCGGTTGAACCTGACCAACTCGGCGATCAGCAAGAGCATTGCGCGATTGGAGGGGCGTCTGCGCACCCGGCTGTTTGAGCGCACCACGCGTCGGTTGTCGCTCACCGAAGCAGGGGAAACCTTCTACCGTACCTGCACAACGGTCCTTTCGGATCTGGAGGAAGTCGAGATTGCGCTGACTTCAATCCACACCGAGCCACAGGGCAAGGTGCGCATTGATTTGCCTGCTTCGTATGGACGTTTACATGTCCTGCCGTTGATTCTTGATTTCATGAAGCAGCACCCGAGGTTGCAGCCCCATGTGTCTTTTTCCGATCGGTACGTCGACCCGGTGCACGAGGGCATCGATATCGTCGTCAGGATCGGAGGTTCAGATGCCTGGCCTGCCTCGATAGGTCACCAGTTTTTTGGAACCCAGAAGCTGATCTTCTGCGCGGCGCCCGAGTATGTGAAGCAACATGGCGAGCCCAAAACGGTGTCAGACCTCGATGCTCACCAGTGTATCGGCTATGGGCAAAATGACGGGATGGCCATCCCTTGGTATTTCAAGGGCCGCCAACCCGGGGATAGGGAGCGCAGGATCATGCATCCGCACATTGCCGTGGGAGACGGAGAAGGTGAGGTGATGGCGGTATTGGCAGGGCTCGGCATCGCTCAGCTACCGACTTGGCTGGCCCAGGTGCATCTGAATAGCGGCAGGCTGGTGGAGGTGCTGCCGGATCAAGCTACCGAAGGCCTTCCCATGAATCTTGTCTGGCTTCGAAGCCGCGAGGCGCTGCCAAAAGTCAGTGCTCTGGTTGCCTACCTGGGAGCCAATCTCACGCCTGCCGGGCGTGTTGATCGCGGCCTGAATAATCTTTGAATCGAGATGACGAACCCGGTGACAAAAGGCTCGCGCAACGACGCAGCGGAGAGTGCCCAGAAGCGCGAAGCTGTGCCTGTCTCCTCAGTCTGGTGTTATGGAAAATTCGGGGAGAATGTGCTCCTGGAGTTCATCGATCACTTCCAGAGATGGGCGCCGCGTGGGCTTGAGGTTCAATGCGACATGATTGATTCCGGCTTCGCGTTGCCGAGAGAAGAAGTCTTTCAGCGCCTGTCGACCGCCCCGTAGCACTCGCCCCGTTTGTAGTGGCGCGTCAGGATTGGCGTCGAGGTCGAACATTGCGCCGTAGCCGAAAGGGACAAATCCCCTGGAAGCGGTTGCTTCACGCCAATGTGGTACAGCCTCTGGCATGCGTAGCGCGTCTCCGTGCCAGATCCATGCATCTACATGTGCCGCAAGCCACTCCAGGCTCTGTCCGGCACGACCGATGGCAATGATAGGGACCCGTTGAGCTGCGGGTTTTGGCACCAGATCGATATCGCCCCGCAGCTGGCCGAAATGCTCTGTCTTCAGGCGCGGAAATGACTCTGAAAGCAGCGTTTTGACCAGCGTTACCGCTTCCTGATAGCGTTGAGCCCGGCTCGCAAAGTCGACGCCGAAAGCCGGGTACTCTGTTGCCCGGTCACCCGAAGCCATGCCAGCGAGAAAGCGGCCTCCCAAGAGTTGGTCCGCCGTAGCGATCTGCTTGGCGGTGATCACCGGCTCTCGCAACGGGCTGACGATGCCTGCGGTGCCGATGGCGATTCGAGTCGTGAGCGCTGCCAGCCAGCCAGCGTAGACCATTGGATCAAGGACCTGGCCGGTGTCGCCAAATGACGGATCGTAAAACGGCACATCCCGCAGCCACAGCGCCGCAGCATCGCTCTGATCAAGACGCTGCACTATCTCGGCCTGATCTTCCAGGCTTGGAAAAGGGCCGTCAGGATAGCCTCGCGCGGGCGAGATGAATCCGATGGTCAACTGATCAGGCTGGAATGTACAGCTGAACGCCGTATGGTTCTCTAGGCCGAGCGATTGATTTTTCTGAATCATCCCTTTTACTCCGTTTCGGAAATAGACCGCTCGATTCTATAGGTGACCTCCAGGCTAATCGCAGATCTTTTGGATCATTAATGATGAAAAAAAATCACGAATATTGTCTCTCCAGCCTTGCCTGCAACGGCGTTGATCGCGCGGTTCTCCCATGAAGCGCTGAGTCATCTGGAAGGGCGCTCGCCTCTAAGGTAAGGACGGCGAAACCATGGGGCTCTTTGCCCGACTCCATCGTCCCGTCGAAAACTAATCAGCCCCCTCGGTTTCGCTTTCCCCCGATCTGATCTATACCTTGGGTTCAACGTTTTGTGAGGCGAGGAGCTATCTGATGTCGGACGTAGATCAAGTGCAAAAGTCGCAACCTTCCCCCAGTCAGAGCCACGATGATGTGATCGCCCAGCTCAAGTGGCAGGGCAAACAGATCGACTGGCTGCTGCAGTGGCTGGTCAAGTTTGTGGCCAACACAAAGGTAGAGATGGGCGTGACGCTGTCGGTGGGCGGGAATCTGGTTTCCGGGCACCTTATTTCCCATGACACGTATTTCGAGCAATTGGCCGAAGACATTTCTGCACCGTTCAGCCAGTTCAGCAACGGCACCGATGCGTCCATGAAGGAGATGATCCTTTCTTTTAAACCGGGCGAGTCGACTGAAGACACGCCTGCCTTCCACTTCATTCATTTGAAGGACTGTCGGACCTATTCCACAGATGGCAATCCGATCTGTGACACGCGCGTTTTGTGGCGCGGCAGGATTTCTGCCGTTGATGGTTTCACCATTGGCCTCATTGCCGAAAAACCTGGCGTATCCTGATGGCCCAGGGCCCTGGCGATGGTCGGGGCTTTTCTCTCTCAATCTGACGGCACCTTCCAGCCCGCGATGACCAATCGCTGGCCGCCCAGGCTTGTCTGCGCCACCGTCACGAGTTCCGCGTTGCGTGACAAATTGTCGCAACTGATCTTCAGGCGAGTAATATGTGTGCCCTGACCTTACCCGCCGAACGGTTTCGGCATGGCCTGATTGAGAACTGGCTACAAGAAAAAACATAAGAAATGAGCCAGGCTGCCCGCCTCGGTCGACGTACAGAATCAATGAGTAGACGAAAAAGGCGATTAGAGAAAATGACCAAGACTTCGCGACCTTTATACATTTCCTATGCAGGGCCATCACTGCTGGAAATGCCCCTGCTGAACAAGGGCAGTGCCTTTACCCCGCAAGAGCGGATCGAATTCAATCTGATCGGGCTGCTGCCGCAAAACGTCGAGACCATCGAAGAGCAGGTCACCCGGGTCTACAGTCAGTACAAACAGTGCGCGAGCGATCTGGACAAGCATATTTACCTGCGCTCCATTCAGGACAACAACGAGACGCTGTTTTTCCGTCTGCTGGATTCGCATCTCGACGAGATGCTGCCGATCATCTATACGCCGACGGTGGGGCAGGCGTGCCAGGAGTTTTCCAAGATCTACCGCACCCATCGCGGCCTGTTCATTTCCTATCCCGAGCGCGACCGCATCGATGACATCCTGCGCAGCGCCACCAAAGACCGGATCAAGATTATTGTCGTGACCGACAGCGAGCGAATTCTCGGCCTGGGCGATCAGGGCATTGGCGGTATGGGTATCCCGATCGGCAAGCTGTCGCTGTATACCGCATGTGGCGGGATAAGCCCGGCCTACACCTTGCCTATCGTGCTGGATGTCGGCACCAACAACCGCGAACTGCTTGACGACCCGATGTACATGGGCTGGCGTCACGAGCGCGTAACCGGCAAGGAATACGAAGATTTCATTGCACTGTTCATTGATGCCGTACAGCGTCGCTGGCCTGATGTGCTGTTGCAGTTTGAAGATTTCGCCCAGTCCAACGCCATGCCGTTGCTTGAGAAGTATCGCGACGAGCTGTGCTGTTTCAACGATGACATTCAGGGCACCGCGTCGGTTGCCGTGGGCACATTGCTGGCGGCCTGCAAGGCCAAGAATGAAACCCTCGGCCAGCAGAAAGTGGTGTTTGTCGGCGCGGGTTCGGCAGGTTGCGGGATCGCCGAGCACATTATTGCGGCGATGCGCATCGAAGGGCTGAGCGAAAGCGAAGCGCGCCAGCGTATTTTCATGGTTGATCGCTTTGGTTTGCTGACCGAGGGCATGGATAACCTGTTGGACTTCCAGCGGCGTCTGGCGCAGAAAACGGCTGACGTATCTGGCTGGATCGCGGGTGACGAGGTATTCCCGCAGTTGCTTGATGTGGTGAGCCATGCCGGGGCGACGGTGTTGATCGGCGTCTCTGGCCAGCGTGGTCTGTTCACCGAGCAGGTCATTCGCGAGATGCACAGGCATTGCGCCAAACCGTTGGTGATGCCGTTGTCGAACCCGACCTCCAAGGTCGAGGCAACACCGGAAGAAATCCTGCGCTGGACTGACGGCAATGCACTGGTCGCGACCGGAAGCCCGTTTGCGCCGGTCGAGATCAATGGTCGGACTGTACACATCGCCCAGTGCAACAACTCCTACATCTTCCCCGGGATCGGCCTCGGCGTAGTTGCCTGCAACGCATCGCGTATCACTGACCGGATGCTGATGGCGGCGTCCAATGCGCTGGCCGAATGTTCGCCGATGGTCACCGGGAAGGGCGATGCGGTGCTGCCTCCGCTCAAGGAAATCCAGCAGGTCAGCCGCAAAATCGCTCTGGCCGTTGCCAGGGAGGCTCAGGCCGAAGGGCTGGCGCTGGAAACCACAGAAGAAGCGCTGCTCGATGCAATTGAGCGCAACTTCTGGCTGCCCGGTTACCGTGCCTATCGACGCCGCTCGGTCTGATTGGCTCCCTTCTGATAAAAAACGCCTTCGCAAGCAGAGCGGAGGCGTTTACAGGACGAAATTTCCGACTTTGGAGATCACATTTTCCTACGGTGAAATAAGCTTCATTCAGCCCTGACGTTGCACGTTTTTCACATAAAATTGATGACGCACTGCCTACAGTGCGCGCCATTGGGGAGTTGCCAGGCTCCTGTTGCGCTCGATGAATACTAATTAGATTAAGCAGACCACAATGCCGACACCCAGAACTGTTCGTCCAGAGGTTGTGACCCTACTTGCCAGTGGCTTTCTGTTATTGGCCTTCAATATCAATCTTTGGCAGCACCTTTTCGCAATTACCAGCTCGGATGCCAAAGGTATCGCCATGCGCGTTGCCTTTGGGTTGATGATTTTTTGCGTGTTCAATATTGTTCTGACGCTGTTGGCGTTCCGGCGTGTGTTTAAACCAGTGCTGACGTTCCTGTTTATGGTCAGTGCCGGTGTTGTTTATTTCATGACCGAGTACGGCGTCATGATTGATGCGGGCATGTTCCGTAACTTTGCCGAAACCAACGCGACCGAAGTTCAAGGTTTGCTGTCCTTGAAGCTGGTTTTGTATATCGCGTTATTAGGCCTGTTGCCATCGCTGATACTGTGGAAGACCCCGATCACTTATCGTCGCTGGCACCGCGAACTGTTCAGCAAGCTTGTGGTTTGCGTGGTCTGTTGCGTCGCGATCGGCGGGGCGGCGATGGCCAACTATCAGGGTTTGTCCTCGTTGTTTCGCAATCACCATGAATTGCGTCTGATGGTCGTGCCGAGCAATTATATTGGCGCTGCCGGGGGGTATCTGCGTGAGCAGGTCGTCTCTGCTCAGCGTCCATTCGTGAAAATCGGTGAGGACGCCAAACGCTCGCCTGACTGGGCGACTCATGCGCGCAAGTCGCTGACCGTACTGGTGGTCGGCGAAAGTGCCCGTGCCGAGAACTTCGGGATACTCGGCTATGGCCGTGACACCACTCCCAAGCTGAACAAAGAGAGCGGGTTGGTGGCGTTTACCGATGTTTATTCCTGTGGCACCGAAACCGCAGTGTCAGTGCCTTGCATGTTTTCCAATATGGGACGCAAGGACTACAACGCGACCGTGGCGCGTAATCAGGAGGGCGTGCTGGATGTATTGCAGCGCGCAGGTCTCGACGTCATCTGGCGCGACAATCAGTCCGGCTGCAAGGGGACTTGTGACCGTGTAAAGTTCCAGGATGTCAGCAACCTCAAGGATCCGTTGTTGTGCAACAGTCACGAATGCCGGGACGAGATTCTGCTGCAGGGCTTGCAGGCCTTTATCGACAGTCTTGACAAAGATACCGTTCTGGTCTTGCACCAGATGGGCAGTCACGGGCCGGAGTACTTCAAGCGTTATCCCAAAGAGTTTGAAAAGTTCACGCCTGTGTGTGAGAGCAATGCGCTGAACAATTGCAGTCGGGACACTATCGTCAATGCTTACGACAATACGCTGCTGTATACCGATCATGTGCTGTCCAGCCTGATCGATCTGTTGCGCAAGAATCAGGACAAGGTCGATACCGCCATGATGTATCTGTCCGATCATGGTGAATCACTCGGCGAGTACAACCTGTTCCTGCACGGTACGCCGTATGTTATGGCCCCTGATCAGCAAAAGCATGTGCCCATGTTGATCTGGCTGTCGGATACGTATCAGAAGTCGTTTGCAGTCACTCCCGACTGTCTGGCAAAGCAGCGCAATGCGCCGTTGAGCCAGGACAACCTGTTTCACTCGATGCTGGGGCTGTTGAAGGTCGACACCAAGGTTTATAACCCGAGCCTGGACATGTTTGCGGCGTGCCGCAGTGGGGCGGGCACGGCTGACTAGGTAGCGCTCGTGCCACACATCTCTCCCTTTCCAGCCTGTCATTTGCATGAAGATCGGCCAGACGTGGACGACAGACGCGCGATAACCTTCAATGACGATATATACTGCGCGCCATTGTTCAAGGGAGAGCCGTGTGGCCATCGATATTCACTGGATTCGCGACGACGACAGCCTCGCCCTGCATTGCGCACAATGGCAGTCACTGCCTTTTGTCGCGCTCGACACCGAGTTCATGCGGGTCGACACCTTCTACCCGATAGCCGCGCTGCTGCAGATTGGCGACGGTAAAAGCGCCTGGCTGATTGATCCGCTGCTGATCAACGACTGGCGACCACTGTCTGCGTTGCTTGAAAACCCCGACGTCATCAAAGTGGTTCATGCGTGTAGCGAAGACCTCGAAGTCCTGCTGCGCCTGACCGGCAGCTTGCCGGTTCCGCTGTTTGATACGCAATTGGCAGCCGCTTACCTGAACCTCGGGTTTTCCATGGGCTATTCACGCCTCGTGCAGGAGGTGCTCGACATCGATCTGCCCAAGGGCGAGACCCGTTCCGACTGGCTGCAACGCCCGTTGTCGGAGACGCAGATCAGCTACGCGGCCGAAGATGCCGTACACCTTGCCGAGCTGTTCGCCATCCTGCGGCCGCGCCTGTCCGACGACAAATACGCCTGGCTGCTGGACGACGGTGCGGAGCTGGTTGCCAACCTGCGCCGTGAAGTTGACCCGTACGAGGTCTACCGCGACGCCAAACTGGCCTGGAAGCTGTCCCGCGCGCAGTTGGCGGTACTGCGCGAGCTGTGCGCCTGGCGCGAGCGCGAGGCCCGTGCCCGCAACCTGCCGCGTAATCGCATCGTGCGTGAACATTCGCTCTGGCCGCTGGCCAGGACCCAGCCGGATAACCTCGGTGCGCTGGCCCGGATCGAAGACATGCACCCGCGAACCGTGCGTCATGACGGCGAGTTCCTGCTGGAGCTGATCAAGACGGCGAGCAGCCTGCCGCCGGAAGAGTGGCCGCCTGCGCTGCCCGAGCCGCTTCCGGTCGACGCCGCCGGTTCAATCAAACGCCTGCGTGCGATCGGCCAGCAATACGCCGAGAAAATGGATATGGCGCCCGAGCTGATGCTGCGCAAGAAGACCCTCGAAGCCTTGCTAAAGAGCGGCTACCCCGACGGTCCTTATCAATTACCCGATTCGTTGCGTGGCTGGCGTCGCGAATTGATGGGTCAGGCGCTGCTCGACAGCCTGGCCACCCCCGGAGAACAGTCTTGAAGCGTATCTGCTCGATTTATCGCAGCCCGAAGAAAAGCGAGATGTACCTTTACGTACTGAAGAGCGACGTCCTCAAGCGCGTGCCACCAGAACTGCTGGTGGCGTTCGGCAAGCCGGTTCATGCTTTCGATCTGGTGCTGAGCCCGGAGCGGGCGCTGGCGCGCGAAGATATCAATCTGGTGCTGGAGAACCTCGACAGCCAGGGCTATCACTTGCAGATGCCACCGGCCGAAGACGAGTATATCGAGCACTTGCCCGAAGAACTGCTGCGCCGCAACGACCCAATGTGATTGTGGCTGTTGTTGTCAATCGAGTTGTAAAGCGGCCCGCATCGGTTGTGGGTTGCCTGTCCCGTTTTTAAGGTTTCTGAAACATGCGCGTCCTGATTGCCGAGCACGATTATCCCGTTTATACCCAATTGTTGCGCAAGGCTGCGCCCGAGCTGGAAGTCTTCAGCAGCGGTGACTCCGCCGAGCTCTCGCGGATGGCCAGCGACTGCCCGGTGTGGCTGGGACAGCCTGACCTGATGGCCAATCTATTGCGCCAGGGACACAAGCCGCAGTGGTTGCAATCCACCTGGGCGGGGATCAACCCGCTATTGATGGGCGGCCTGTCGCGGGATTATCGCCTGACCCGTGCGGTGGGAATTTTCGGTCAGGTCATGGCTGAATTCGTTTTGACCTACATGCTCGGCCACGAGCGTGAGGTACTGGCGCGCTTGATGAGTCAGGTCGAGCGCAAGTGGGACAACCGCACCGGGCAAAGCCTGGCGGGCCGCAAAGCGTTGATCGTGGGTGCCGGTGATATCGGCCAGCGCGTCGCCGAGTTCCTTGTCCCGTTCGGCGTGCAGGTGTACGGCGTGGCTTCTGCTGCGCGCACCCAGCAGCCGTTCATTGAGGTGGCTGCGCTGTCCGACATCGAGCGCCTGCTCGGCGAAATGGACTACGTCATTAATCTGCTGCCCAATACCCCGGACACTCACGACCTGTACGACGCGAAGCTGTTCGCCACCTTCAAGCCAACGGCGCTGTTCATCAACGTCGGGCGCGGCGTGGCGGTGGTGGATGCGGATCTGGTCGAAGCATTGAGGGTAGGGCATCTGGCGGGCGCGGTGATTGACGTCTGTCGCCAGGAGCCGTTGCCACAGCGGCACCCGTTCTGGACAGCGTACGGTCTGCTGCTGACCGGTCACAGTTCGGCACCGACATCACCGGTCGCCATGACCGAGCTGTTCGTGCATAACCTGAACGCGTTTCAGGCCGGAGAGGCCTTGCGCGGAGAAGTGGATTTCTCGCGCGGATATTGAGCCTGTTGTGAACGAGCCGACGCATCAGGTCGGCTCGCGGTCTTCTACTGCAGAAAAATCAATTACAGCGAAAAATCACCTTCAGCCGCCAGTTCTGCCAGTGGTTTGCGCGGGCTAGGCACTTCGCGACCTTGCAGGTACTCCGGCAGCGTTGACTTGTCGCCCAGCTTGCCAATCGCCACGGCCGCATGCAGTGCATAACCCTCTGGAATATTCAGCTCCCTGCGAGTCAGATCCTGATCGAAACCGGCCATGCCGTGGGTGTGCCAGCCGCTCAAACTGGCCTGCAACGCCAGATAACCCCACGCCGATCCGGTATCGAACGTGTGCCACAAGGCCGGGCCTTCTTCTGTCGCGCCGGGCGCGGTGAAGGTGGTCTTGGAAATGACGATCACCAAGGCCGCAGCATGCTGCGCCCAACTGCGGTTGAACTCGTTCAACAGACCCAGATAACGCTCCCAGTTCGGAGTGTCGCGACGCGCATACAGAAACCGCCAGGGTTGTGAGTTATAGGCCGACGGCGCCCAGCGTGCGGCTTCGAAGAAGCTCAGCAGGGTTTCCTGATCAATGCTTTCGCCGCTAAAGGCACGGGGCGACCAGCGTTCGGTGAATTGCGGGTCGATAGGGTGGTCGGCGATGCGAGGGTTTGTGCTCATGAAAAATCCTTGAAAGCGAAGGTGGAAAACGAGCGTGGCTGTATGGGCCGTGGTCGGCAGGCATCGACTGAACGCATTGGGAAACGCGTTAACGCTACTGTTTTGCCTTCTGGCTGACAAGTCCCGGCTACCGACAGTCGCAAGGGCTTGGCCCGCACCCTTTGTGCCTCTAGACTGGCGGCCTTTTCATTATCGATACCGTTGTCCGAACCATGGCCGCTACCGTTGAACCCTTCTGGATTCGCAAGACCCTCGACCAGCTCAACACCGAGGAGTGGGAGTCGTTGTGCGATGGCTGCGGTTTGTGTTGCCTGCAAAAGCTGGAGGACGAGGAAGATAACAGCGTCTATTACACGCGGATTGCCTGCAAGCTACTGGACCTGAAGACATGTCAGTGTTCCGATTATCCGAACCGTCGAGCGTCGGTGCCGGACTGCATTCAACTGACGCCGGGTCAGGCTGATGAATTCAAATGGCTTCCGCCGACCTGCGGTTATCGTCTGGTCAGCGAGGGCAAGGATTTGCCGCACTGGCATCATCTGGTATGTGGTGATCGCACGGCTGTGCATCACGAACGTATCTCCCAGTCCGGCCGTATGCTCAGTGAGAACACGGTGGCCGAAGACGACTGGGAGGATTACCTGATATTTCGCGCAGGTTGAACGCTTAGACGACCGGCTTGGGCTCGGTCAGCGATTCTACGCCTTTGGCAACGGTGTCCTTGACGGCATTTTCTGCATCATCCTTGAGGTTGCTCAACTCGGCACCGGCGCGTTCGATGGTCGAACGAGCGTTTTGCAGATCGCTACGGCCTTTTTCCATCAGGCTTTTGGCCGAGCAATGACCGCTAATGCCGCGAGCCAGCGCTGCGCCGCCGATGGCCAACTGGATCAGGCCCAGGAAGCCGCCACGACGGACGCCTTTGCCCATCAGCAATACGCCGCCTGCCAGCGAGCCGATACGCTCCCAGCCTTGAACGTTTTGACGAGGGTTTTGCTGAAGCAGTTCAGGTGTGTCGATGCGTTCGATGATCGGTGTGTCGCGCATGATGGCTCTCCATGAGGTAGTAGTTCGGAGGTAGCAGATTCGGTTCAGAGAAACTGACTACCCACGAACAACACAGGTTCAATGCTTTTGTGTTAGCGGTCGTTCAGCGGATCAACTTTTTCGCGACCGAACTGCGGGCCTGAACGGGTATTGATCCCCTTGGCCATGCGGTCGTAGAGCACAACGTTGACCGTGGCCGCCAGATTCATGCAACCCTCGGTGGGGATGTAGACCACGTCCTCACACCAGTCACGGATATCCTGATCCAGCGAACCGTCTTCCGGACCGAAAATGTACAAGGCCCGATCAGGGTGCGTGTACTCAGGGAGGGCGCGGGCACCGTCCACCAGTTCGACCGCAACCGGAATGCAGCCCAGTGGCAGGATGCTCTTGAGGTCTTCGATGCCGATCAGCGGAATGTCCTGATGGATTTTCTTGGTGTCGGTGATGAAGTCCCGGGCGCGCTCATAGCGTTTACCGGTATAGAACACCGACGCCACGCCGTAGCAGCCTGCCGCGCGCATCACGGAGCCGACGTTTTCCGGGGACTTGGGGTTGTAAAGACCGATGCAGGCATACCGTTTGTTGGCCACGGGGAGGGTGCTCTGGAGAAAACCGGGGATTATACGGCAGGCTTACTGCAATGCCATTTGCATTTCCGATGTCTAAAACCACATCCGCAAACCGACCACCAGCCGCGCCTCGGCAACATCGTCGCCTTCTTCGCGAGCGTACTCGGCAGTCTTGCCGTAGGACCGGTCCCAGGTCACGCCCACGTAGGGCGCAAACTGTGGCGTGACTTCATAGCGCAGCCGCAGGCCGAATTCGCTGGTAGACAGGCCTGAGCCATTGCCGCGTTGCGGGTCATTTTTGCCGTAGAAATTCAGCTCTGCGGTGGGCTGCAGCACCAGATTGTTGGTCAGCAACAGGTCGTAGTCGGCTTCGAGGCGTGCAGAGGTCTGCCCGGCTTCGCCAAAGAATGCCGTGGCTTCGACATCCAGGTCCGAAATCGCCTGCCCCTGAAGACCAAAAGCCGCCCAGGTTTGTGGCGCGCCGGGCTTGAAGTCCTGGCGTGCTCCAGCGACTACGTCCCACGACGGGCTGATGGCATGGCCCCATAACGCCTGTATTTCCGCCTCTTCAGTCTTGCCATTGGTCCGCTCGCCTTCCGAGCGCAGCACCAGACGGTCGATATCGCCGCCAATCCAGCCGGACAGGTCCCAGGCCAGCGCGCTGCCGTCGTTTGCGTTCTGCCATTCCAGCTTGTCGGCCAGAAAGTAGCTGTTGATGGCGCTGTCGTGAACCTGATGCCCGGTATGGCTGATGTACACCGCAGCCCGGTCTGCATCGGTGATGGGCGGAATCGGCGTTCGGCTTTGCGCTGGTGCGTCGTTGCTCTCAGCGGCGTCCATCGGCATCGAGTGGCTGCCATGATCCATGCCCTCCATGCCGGCTGCCAGCGTCGCTGCCAAAGGCGTCATGGTCAGGCCTGCGCCCAAGAGCAGGATTGGCAAGCAGCGCGAATTGCGCGATCCATTCAACGGTAAGGTCTTCATTCTTCCACCCGCACTTCGCGAAACATGCCCATTTCCATGTGATACAGCATATGGCAGTGATACGCCCAACGGCCCAAGGCATCGGCAGTGACGCGGTAGCTGCGGCGCGATCCCGGTGGCATGTCGATGGTGTGTTTGCGCACCAGGAACTGGCCATGCTCGTCCTCGAGATCGCTCCACATGCCGTGCAGATGAATCGGGTGGGTCATCATCGTGTCGTTGACCAGCACGATGCGCACCCGCTCGCCGTATTTGAGCGTGACAGGTTCGGCGTCGGAGAACTTCACGCCGTTGAACGACCAGGCGAATTTTTCCATTTGCCCGGTCAGGTGCAACTCGATAGTGCGGCCGGGCTCGCGGCCGTCGGGGTCCTGGAAGGTACTGCGCAGGTCGGCGTAGGTCAGGACTCTGCGACCGTTGTCCCTGAGACCGATGCCCGGATCATTGAGCTTTAGCGAGGTGCTCATGGCCTGCATGTCTACCAGCGGATTGTTGTTTTCGCTTTCCGGGTGCGACTGCATGGCAGGCATTGTCTGCATCGGCATCTTGCTGTGGTCCATGCCCGGCATTGAGTCATGGCTCATGTTGCCGTGATCCATTCCTGCCATGCCGATATCCGCCATGCTCAACAGCGGGCGCGGGTCGAGAGGCGGGATGACGGCTTGCAAACCCGGTTTGCTGGTCAGAGTGCCGCGGGCGTAGCCGGTGCGGTCCATTGACTGGGCGAACAGCGTGTAAGCGCCGTCAGCCGGCTCGACGATGACATCGAAGGTCTCTGCGACTGCGATGCGTAGCTCATCGACGACAACCGGTTTGACGTACAGGCCGTCGCTGGCGACCACGGTCATTTTCAGGCCAGGGATGCGTACGTCGAAATAGGTCATCGAGGAGCCGTTGATAAGGCGCAATCGAATCCGCTCGCCGGGTTTGAACAGTCCGGTCCAGTTCATGTTCGGCGCCTGGCCATTCATCAGGTAGGTGTAGGTCGCGCCGCTGACATCTGCGAGGTCGGTCGGGTCCATCCCCATCTGCGCCCACATCGCGCGCTCGGAGGTGGTTGCGCTCCAGCCTTTCTCGCTGACGTCGTTGATGAAGTCGCCGACGGTGCGTTTGTTATTGTTGTAGTAATCCGACTGTTTCTTGAGCTTTTTCATGACCTGCGCAGGGTCTTCGTCAGTCCAGTCGCTGAGCATGACCACGTGTTCGCGCTCATAGCTGAACGGCTCCGGCTCTTTGGCGTCGATCACCAGCGGCCCGTAAACCCCGGATTGCTCCTGAAAGCCCGAATGGCTGTGATACCAGTACGTACCGTTCTGCTTGACCTTGAAGCGGTAGACGTACAGGCCGTCAGGCGCGATGCCGTCAAAACTCAGCCCCGGAACACCGTCCATGTTGGCGGGCAGGATGATGCCGTGCCAGTGAATGGATGTGGTTTCGTCGAGGCGGTTTTTTACCCTAAGGGTGACGGTGTCGCCTTCTTTCCAGCGCAACAGAGGGCCAGGGACGCCGCCATTGATGGTCTTCGCGGTTTTGGCGCTACCGGTGATATTGACCGGGGTTTCGCCGATGGTCAGGTCGAATTCCGTACCGGTCAGCTCGTCAGGCTGCCCAGGATTCGGGAGCGCCCATGCCGGGCTGCGCCAAAGTCCCAGCCCGCCGAGGACGCCGCTGGCGGCAAGCCCTTTTACAAAGGTTCGTCTTGATGTTCGGGTGGGCATGGCGAGGTATCCGGTCAGGCGCGTGGCGGGCTAAAAGGGTAGGCAGACAGGTAGGGCGGGAGACGCATTTGTGCGGAGGGCTCCCGTTATTGCGGTCCGAAGGTGAGGTTACTCATCCTTCTTCATCAACCCGGCCAGTGCGGCGAACGGGTTGTGGGTGGCCTTGGCGGTTTTTGGTGTGCTCAGCGAGCCGTCGGCGAAGTATTGCTGATCGGTGTAACGCGAATGCTCGTTATCGTGGCAATACAGGCACAGCAACTCCCAGTTGGAGCCATCCTGCGGGTTGTTGTCGTGATTGTGGTCGCGGTGGTGCACGGTCAGTTCGCTGAGGCGCTTGCCGGCGAATTCGCGTGCACAACGACCGCAGACATGCGGATACATGCGCAGCGCCTTGTCGCGGTAACCCATTTCTCGGTCGCGCTGGGCGTCTGCGAGGATGCGGTCCAGCTTGGCAGTATGGGAAGGAGGGTTGGCCGTGCTCATGGTGTCACCTGTGCGTGTGCGCATGGAAAGCGGAATGTCGGCAAGTTTAGCGCCTGATCGGCAAACTCACACCTGCTGGGAAAGTAATTGGCCGTCGACCATGCGCAGGCGCTTGGACAACGAGATGGCCAGCGCCCGGATGATCTTGGCGGCAATCTTCGGCGCGTCGTCAAGCATCTTGTCCAGTGAGTCGCTGCCCAGTACCAACAACTGGCAACTGGTCGAGGCAATACAGCTGGCCGAGCGGCGTTCTCCATCCAGCACCGCCATTTCGCCAAAGGCACGGCCGCGGCGCAACACCGCTATTTCCACCTGCTGACCATCACCGGCAAGCTTCTGCACAGAGACGGTGCCCTGATGGATGATGCACATGAACGTGCCGGCATCGCCCTCGGCAAAGATGGTTTCGCCCTTTTCGATATCGGTGATGCTGAAATACCCGGCAACGGTGAAGAAATCGCCGGGCAGCAGTGTGTCGAACAGGCCGCAATCCAGCAGCATGTCGCGAATGGCATTGTTCAGGTTGGACAGTGGTTCTGACATGTTCGGTCTGGTAATCCTGACGAAGGGGCAACTCCGCTGCCCCCAATCCTAGTAAGACAGGTGATTCACACCAAGTTCATTCGGGAATCTGCAATACCTTGAAGATAAACCCGTACTCCAGCGCAACGTCACGCAAGCCCTGATAGCGACCGCTCATGCCGCCATGACCCGCACCCAGTTCGGTTTTGAGCAGCAGCAGGTTGTCATCGGTCTTGCGTTCGCGCAGTCGGGCGACCCATTTGGCGGCTTCCCAGTACTGCACACGGCTGTCGTTGTAACCGGCAATGACCAGCATGGCCGGGTAGGCCTGAGCGCTGACATTTTCATATGGCGCGTAGGCCTTGATGCGTTCGTAGACTTCAGGTTCCTGTGGGTTGCCCCACTCATCGTATTCCGTGACAGTCAGCGGCAGCTCCGGGTCGAGCATGGTGTTCAGCACATCCACGAACGGCACTTCGGCAATCGCCGCCTTGAACAGATCGGGACGCTGATTGAGTACGGCGCCGATCAACAGGCCGCCTGCGCTGCCGCCGCTGATTACCAGTTGTTCGGCAGTGGTCAGCCCTTGAGTGATCAAGTGTTCGGCGCAGGCAATGAAATCGCCGAAGGTGTTTTGTTTGTGCTCCTGCTTGCCGTTGCGATACCAGGCCTCGCCCAGTTCGCCGCCGCCACGTACATGGGCGATGGCAAATGCCACGCCACGGTCCAGCAGACTCAGGCGCGCGTGGGAAAACCACGGATCAAGGCTTTCGCCGTAAGCCCCGTAGCCATACAGATACAGCGGGGTAGCCGTGCCGACCAGTTCGCGCTTGACCACCAGGCTGATCGGCACCTGAGTGCCATCGCTGGCGGTGGCCCACAGGCGCTGGCTGACGTAGGCATCGGCGTCAAAGGTGCCCAAGACCGGGGTTTCCTTGAGCACCACTTGCTCGCCGGTCGCCAAGGTGAGCTGCCGTACCTGTGCCGGGCGGTTCAGCGACTGGTAGCGCAGACGAATCCTGTCGCTGTCGAACTCAAGCGTGTCCTGTACATACAGGCTGTAGGCAGCGTCCGGCAGTTGCACGCGATAGGTTGGCAGATCCTGTGGGCGTACTTCGATCACCGGCAGGCCGCCTTCGCGCAGGCTGAGGCTGATGCCTTTGGCGTTGAGGCTGACGCCTTCGAGCATCACCTGCTCGTCATGCGCCACCAGCGTCTGCCAGTCATCGCGAACCGGCACGCCGTCGGCCTTTTCCGCCGCGTGGTACAGCGCGAAGTTGATGCCGCTCTGATTGCTGCGGATGAACCAGCTCCAGACGCCATCGAGCAGGCCGTGATCCGGGTAGTATTCGTGGCCTTCCATACGCGGCGCCAGGCAGGTGAAGGCCTGCTCGGGGTGATCGGCATCCAGCACCCAGGCTTCGCTGGTGGTCTTGCTGTTGAGCAGGATGACCAATTGGCGCTCGGAGCTGGTGCGGAAACAATGCAGAAAGAAACGGCCGTCCGGTTCGTCGAACACCAGCTCTGCCGAGTCTTCGCCCAGCGTGTAGCGGTGCAGCTTGCCTGGACGATGGGTGTCGTCCAGCTCACCGAAAAACAGCGTCCGGCTGTCGTTGGCCCAGGTCATGCTGCCGTCGCAGTCTTCAAACGGCAGGCTGCTGACCTGGCCGCTGCTCAGTTCCTTGACGAACAGCTGATAGACCTCATCGCCACTGGTGTCCAGGCTGTAGGCCAGACGCTGGTGGTCAGGGCTGATGCTGAACGCACCCAGCGAGAAGAAGCCGCCGTTGGCCATTGCGTTAGGGTCCAGCAGCAGTTCTTCGCGGCTTTCGTCCACGGTGTTGGAGTCGTCGGCCGGACGCGGGCAGCGGTAGTGCCGGGCGTATTCGTCGCCTTCGGTGGTGCGGGTGTAATAAAGGTACGGACCCCAAGGGGAGGGCAGTGACAGGTCGGTTTCCAGAATGCGGCTTTTGATCTCCTGAAACAGGCGTTCGCGCAGTTCGGTCTGATCCGCCAATTGCTCTTCCTGCCAGGCGTTTTCGGCCTTGAGGTAGTCGAGTACCTCGTCGGTGTCGCGATTCTGCAGCCAGGCATAAGGATCGGCACCATCGGCCTTGCGAGCCATGGGGGCGCTGGAGGTTGCATTCGAAAAGGACATGCTGGGCTCTCTATAAAGGCATCAATAACGGAAATATCGGTACACGCTGAACTGATTACTGAAGCGAGGCAAGCCGCGTCAGGCAAAAGCCGTTATCATAAGCGCCTCTTTACCTGCCTTACCACGGACGTCATGACCGAAAACGACTATCTGATCGCCTGGAGCGTCTACGCCTTCGCCGCATTGGGGTGCCTGCTGGTGTGGTTCCTGATGACCCGCTGGATGTGGCGGTATCTCAAGGAACCCTTGCTGGTCGCGGTCGCGGTGCTGCTGTTCACGCCGACCATGGTCGATCCCGCCAAGGATGCGATGGCGCCGGCCATTGCGATTACCGCGCTGGACCTGATGTTCAAGGTCGGCAGCAATGTCTGGGCGGCTTTATCGGATCTGGCCATGTATGGAATGTTCGCTTTCTGTGCGTACCTGCTGTTTGTGCTGATCCGCTGGCCGATCGAGCGCAGCCGCAAGGCACGTCAGCCTCAGCCGGTCGCTCAGCCCGCCGAAACAGACCCTGCCGACGAGCCGTTTGCCGAGGATGACTCGTTCGCGCGCCGATCCGCTGCACCCCTTCCTCCGGCCAGAGGCACGCGGGTAGAACCGCGGTTGTAGATCCCGCTTCGCTGGCAGCGCCGTACATTCGGCGTCTGACCTGCCGCAAACGTCTTGAAGCGAGAACCCGAGCATGTGTGAACTACTGGGCATGAGTGCCAATGTCCCGACCGATATCGTTTTCAGCTTTACCGGGCTGATGCAGCGCGGCGGCCGTACCGGCCCGCATCGCGATGGCTGGGGCATTGCGTTCTACGAAGGCCGGGGTCTGCGCCTGTTTCAGGACCCGGCGGCCAGCAGCGAGTCGGAAGTCGCGCAACTGGTGCAGCGTTACCCCATCAAAAGCGAAGTCGTGATTGGCCATATTCGTCAGGCCAATGTGGGCAAGGTCTGCCTGTCCAACACCCATCCTTTTGTGCGTGAGCTGTGGGGTCGCAACTGGTGCTTTGCACACAACGGCCAGTTGGCTGACTTCACTCCGGGCGTCACGTTCTACCGGCCAGTGGGCGATACCGACAGCGAAGCGGCATTCTGTGATGTGCTCAATCGTGTCCGCGAAGCATTCCCGGAGCCGGTCGAGATCGAAGAATTGTTGCCCTCGCTAATCCAGGCCTGTACTGAATACCGCAGTAAAGGCGTGTTCAATTGCCTGTTGAGCGATGGCGACTGGCTGTTCTGCTTTTGCAGTACCAAACTGGCGCACATAACCCGCCGGGCACCTTTTGGTCCGGCCAGGCTCAAGGATGTCGACGTGATCGTCGATTTTCAGGCCGAGACCACACCGCATGATGTGGTGACAGTGATTGCAACCGAGCCATTGACCGAGAACGAAAACTGGAACCGCTACGAGCCGGGCCAGTGGAGCCTCTGGCGCAAAGGCGAGTGCGTGGTGCAGGGATCAGTCGAGACAACCGGACAGTAGTGGTGTCTACCCAGACATACCGGATAAATGGAAAAGAGGGATATTGATGCTGCGAAGTTATCTGCGATTGGTCCTGTTCACCCTGGGCCTTCTGTTCGGAGTACAGATTCCGGGCTTTATCAGTGATTACAGCAAACGTGTCGAAGCGCATCTGATCGAGGCTCAACAGGCGGTCAAGGGTTATACCGCTTCAAAGGCGATATACAGGCGCTGATTCAGCACTATCGCGACAGCGAAGACCCTGTTTTCCGAACCGATGCAGACAACATCGATACCTTGATGAGCCGTACTCACATTCTTGAACGCCAGTGGCTCGGGCTTCAAGGGCCGTGGTATGCCAAAGCCGTCTTTGTTGCCACGTCTGCCGATCCGGACATTCGTCGCGAAACGTACAACGGCTACACGTGGCAGGTGCTGCTGGCCCCTGAAGTGATCGCCTGGGGCATCATCACCGCATTGTTGCTGGCGCTGATGATCGAGAGTTTGATGTTGTTGCTCGGCTGGGTGGTCAGTGGCGGACGGCGCAAACCGCAACTCGCCAGGGACCGCCACTGACTGCAGGCACACACGACTCAATGGGAGTCATCGGTTGGGCAGAGCCGCCGATGACCGCCATGCACAGCAGTCGAAATGTCCTTACTTCGCCAGGTAACGCATGCCTTCCTCCAGCCCGCGCAGGGTCAGCGGGTACATCTGGCCTTCAATCAGGTCGCGCACGATATGCGTGGACGTGGTGTAGTCCCAGGCATCCTTGGGGTAGGGATTGATCCAGATGAGCTTCTTGAATTTGGCCATGAAGCGATGCATCCATACGTATCCCGCTTCTTCATTCCAGTGCTCGACGCTGCCGCCGGGCTGGGTAATCTCGTAAGGCGCCATTGAGGCGTCGCCAATGAAGATCACTTTGTAGTCAGCGCCGTATTTGTGCAGCAGGTCCTGGGTAGAGGTTCTCTCCGAACCACGGCGCAGGTTGTTCTTCCACACGGATTCATAAATGAAGTTGTGGAAGTAGAAATACTCCATGTGCTTGAACTCGGTCTTGCAGGCCGAGAACAACTCCTCGCAAATCTTGACGTGTGCGTCCATCGAGCCGCCGATGTCGAACAGCAGCAAGAGTTTGATGGTGTTGCGTCGCTCGGGGCGCATCTGAATGTTCAGCAGGCCTGCGTCGCGCGCAGTGTGATCGATGGTGCCGTCGATATCCAGTTCGTCCGCTGCGCCCTGGCGGGCGAATTTGCGCAAACGACGCAGCGCCACCTTTATGTTGCGCGTGCCCAATTCAACCTGATCATCCAGGTTCTTGTACTCGCGCTGATCCCAGACCTTGACCGCCTTGCCCTTGCGTTCGCCTGCATCGCCCACCCGGATGCCTTCCGGGTTATAGCCGCCCGAGCCGAACGGACTGGTGCCACCGGTGCCGATCCATTTATTGCCACCGGCATGCCGTTCCTTCTGTTCTTCCAGGCGCTTCTTGAATTCCTCGATGAGCTTGTCGAGGCCGCCCAGCGACTGGATTTGCGCGCGTTCCTCATCGCTCAGCGAGCGCTCGAACTCCTTGCGCAGCCAGTCTTCCGGTATCAGCGCCTGCAAGTGATCGTCGAGCTTTTCCAGACCGTTGAAGTAGGCACCGAAGGCCCTGTCGAACTTGTCGAAATGGCGCTCGTCCTTGACCAGAATCGTGCGCGCCAGAAAGTAGAACTCATCAATGTCGGCAAAGATCACCCGCTGTTTCAGGGCGTTGATGAGGTCCAGCAGTTCCCGCAGGGACACCGGCACCTTGGCCGCACGCATTTCGTTGAACAGGTTGAGCAGCATGGCTGTCGCCCTTTTAGGTAACAGGGTGGATAAAGGCGATCAACGATTGCCGCGACGGCTCATGAATGCCAGTCGTTCCAGCAGGTGCACATCCTGCTCGTTCTTGACCAGAGCTCCGGCCAGTGGCGGGATCGCCTTGGTCGGGTCTCGCTCGCGCAGTACGGCTTCGCCGATATTGTCGGCCATCAGCAGCTTCAGCCAGTCCACCAATTCGGACGTCGAAGGCTTCTTCTTCAGGCCGGGCACTTTGCGCACGTCGAAGAAGACGTCGAGCGCTTCGCTGACCAGGTCTTTCTTGATGTCCGGATAATGCACGTCGACGATGCGTTGCAGGGTCGCGCGGTCCGGAAAGGCGATGTAGTGAAAGAAGCAGCGGCGCAGGAAAGCGTCCGGGAGTTCTTTTTCGTTATTGGAGGTAATGATGATGATCGGCCGCTTTTTGGCTTTGATCGTTTCATCGATCTCGTAAACGTAGAACTCCATCTTGTCGAGTTCCTGCAACAGGTCGTTGGGGAACTCGATATCGGCCTTGTCGATCTCGTCGATCAGCAGAATCACGCGCTCGTCGGATTCGAACGCTTCCCAGAGCTTGCCCTTTTTCAGGTAATTACGCACATCGTGAACCTTGTCGACGCCCAACTGCGAGTCACGCAGACGACTGACCGCGTCGTACTCGTAAAGACCCTGATGCGCCTTGGTCGTGGACTTGATATGCCAGGTAATCAGCCGCGCGCCGAAAGACTCGGCCAGTTGCTCGGCCAGCATGGTCTTACCGGTGCCGGGCTCACCCTTGACCAGCAGCGGACGCTCCAGCGTGATCGCCGCGTTGACCGCCAGCTTCAAATCATCAGTGGCGACGTATGCCGGGGTGCCTTCGAACTTCATGGATCAATCCTCTCGCGTGGCTGCGCATGGCCTGACGGCACGCACGCCGTGATATGGGCAAGCAATGCCGGACTATAACGTGGCGGCCTGATGGCTGTGAACGCAGACGCCTCATTCAGTTCTTGAATGGTGCGTCACGCTGTGACCGGGTCAAAAAATTGTAACGTTGCGTCCGGTATAGCTAATTTGGCTATATTGTTCGGGTCATGTCGACCAAATACAGATTCAGGGATAGATACAGGATTCAGTTGGGGGAAAAGGACCACCTGCCGCCGCATGTTCATCTGACGGGTGGCGGTCTGGATGTCCTGATTTGTCTTGAGAGGGTAGAGCCTATGCGCGGACACGCCCCTGCTGTTGTGTTGAGAGAGGCCCTTGAATGGATACGAATTCACCGTGACGAACTGATGGAGGAATGGAAACGATGGCATCCATGAAACGCCCCCGGATCAAGGACGCTCAAGCGTTGGCCGGTCACCGGCTGGCGTTGACGTTCATCAATGATCAGCACTATGTCCTCGACATGAGCGCCGATGTGCAGGCGTTTCCGGGGCTGCAACCCTTGCAGGCCGAAGACGCCTTCGCTCAGGCGCAGGTGGGCGACGATGGCTGGACCGTCGAGTGGCCGGAGCTGGATATACAGATCGGTGCCGATACGCTGTATCTCGATGCCCAGGCCCAGGCCGCCACCGATGAAAATACGCGTATTTTCATCGGCTGGCGGGCCCGTACAGGTTTGCCTCTGGCTCAGGCCGCTCAAGCGTTGGGCGTTAGCCCCCGCAGCATCACCCGCTACAGCAACTCCCGCGAAGCCACGCCCCGCACCCTTGCGCTGGCGTGTCTGGGCTGGGACGCGTTGCAGCAGGAATTACAGGTGGCCGAAAGTCGGGGCGTGTATAAGGCCGACAAGAAAGGCCATTAGGAACCCTTGCTGCTCTCATACCGCGCATTGAACGCCTGAACAAAGGCATTGCGCAGGATCTGCAAAAAGGCCTGGAAGCCGCTGATGTCCTGTTGATGAACATTGCCGCTGAGGTCGACGCGGGTGGCGAACTGGTTCTCGCGCTGGTTTTTCAGCACGGTTTCGCTGGTGCCCACCAGCGCTTCCCAGACCGAGCGGAAGATGCCTTTGTCCTTGTTTTCGACATCCTGCTGCCAGTTGAAGACCTCCACATTGCGCAGCAACGGTTTGATGTAGCCGCTCAGCTGACCCTTGTTGGCCTGCGCCTCGATAACGATGTCGCCTTCACCGGCGTTGAAGTCGAACTTGCCGTAGGCCGACGAGAAATCATTGAGCTTCTTGAGCTGGATACCCGTGGCGCGCAGGCGGAAGTCGAAATCTTCAAAATTGCTGAACGGATCGAATTTGGCCGTGCTTTCCAGGTTGGCCTGGCCCAGCAGGCGCGCCTTGCCTTTGAACTCGGCATCGCGGTTGCCTTCGACGTCCACCACGTTGGTCAGGTTGTAAAAGCTGGCATTCACCTGATCGGCGTCGATTTTTACCTTGGGCTTTGAACTGAAGTTATTGAAGGTGATACGTCCGTTGTTGATCCGCACTTCGTTGAGGGTAATCGGCAACAACTTGTTCATCTGCGTGCGCCAGTCGGTGCCCTGACCGGTCTGCGACGCTTGTTTGTTGTTGCCGCCGTCGACGAAGTTGATCTGCGGATCAGTGAACAAGGCTTCTGCCACCACAGCATGGTCGTTCCACAGCGAATTCCAGCTGACCGCCAGTTCGATCATCGGTGCGTCGACGAAGGGCACCGGGACCTTGCCGTCGACCTTGACGATCTTCAGCCCCTTGATCCGATAGGCACCGCGCCATAGCGCCAGGTCCACGTCAGTGATCTCGCCTCGGTAATCGCCCATGTCGGCGAGTTTGTCGTTGAGATAGTCGCGTACCAGATAGGGCAGGGCGATATTAAGGGCGATCAGCAGCACGACCAGAGCGGCCAGCGTCCATAGCGGCCAGCTGTAGCGACGTTTCATGACATGACTCTCCTGTTTCAATGAAAGGATTGACTGCGCGCGCGGTCATCCGTTCGCTCAGACTGGACGCCCATCGGCTGGCGGCATAGGCTTTGTTTTTTAACCGATGTGCAAGGACACCATCATGAGCCGTATCTACGCAGATAACGCCCATTCCATCGGCAATACGCCCCTGGTGCAGATCAACCGTCTCGCGCCGCGCGGTGTCACGATTCTGGCCAAGATCGAAGGGCGTAATCCGGGCTATTCCGTCAAATGCCGCATCGGCGCCAACATGATCTGGGATGCCGAAAGCAGCGGCAGGCTCAAGCCCGGCATGACCATCGTCGAACCCACCTCGGGCAACACCGGAATCGGTCTGGCTTTCGTGGCCGCCGCCCGAGGCTACAAGCTGGTGCTTACCATGCCTGCATCCATGAGCATAGAACGTCGCAAGGTGCTAAAGGCGCTGGGTGCGGAATTGGTGCTTACTGAGCCTGGCAAGGGGATGAAAGGTGCGATTGCCCAAGCCGAAGAGTTGCTGGCCGGCGACCCCGAAAAGTATTTCATGCCCGCGCAGTTCGAAAACCCGGCTAACCCGGCGATCCATGAAAAGACCACCGGCCCGGAAATCTGGGCCGACACCGACGGTACGATTGACGTGTTGGTTGCAGGTGTAGGCACCGGCGGCACTATCACCGGTATTTCCCGCTATATCAAGAACACCGCTGGCAAGCCGATCCTGTCGGTCGCCGTCGAGCCTGACAGTTCGCCGATTATCACCCAGGCGATGGCCGGCGAAGCAATCATCCCCAGCCCGCACAAGATCCAGGGCATCGGCGCAGGCTTCATCCCGAAAAACCTCGACCTTTCAATGGTCGACCGGGTTGAGCGTGTCACCGATGACGAGTCCAAGGCCATGGCGCGGCGCTTGATGCAGGAGGAGGGCATTCTCTGTGGCATCTCCTGTGGCGCGGCAATGGCGGCGGCCGTCCGTCTGGCCGAGAAGCCCGAGATGCAGGGCAAGACCATTGTCGTGATCCTGCCGGACTCCGGCGAGCGTTACCTGTCGAGCATGCTGTTCAGCGATCTGTTCACCGATCAGGAGCTGTCGCAGTAACACATCTTAGCGAGTGCGCCCTTCATGCGGGCAGCGCAAGGGTTTATGATGGCCAGCCTGCCAGGCACCGGGCAACTATCGTCGTCCGCCGGTGCCTGTAGTCCTTCATTCAGATCATGCATTACGACTGCCCGCGTGACGTTCGGCGTTATTCGCCCGCCTCAAGGAGAGCTTCATGACCCTTTCATTTGTTGCCAAGGCATTGATCCTGATGCTGTTCCTCGGCAGCACGCTGTACGTTCACTTGCGCGGGCGGGCTCGACTGCCCCTGTTGCGGCAGTTCGTCAATCACTCGGCATTGTTCGCACCCTACAACGCATTGATGTACCTGTTTTCCCGCGTGCCGTCCGAACCGTACCTGGATCGCAGCAAGTTTCCCGAACTGGACATTCTCAAGGACAACTGGGAAACCATCCGTGATGAAGCCATGCACCTGTTCGACGAGGGCTACATCCGGGCGGCTGAAAAGAACAACGATGCCGGTTTCGGTTCGTTCTTCAAGAAGGGCTGGAAGCGTTTTTACCTGAAGTGGTACGACAAGGCCCTGCCGTCCGCCGAAGCGCTGTGCCCGCAGACCGTAGCACTGGTCAACAGCATTCCCAACGTCAAAGGCGCGATGTTTGCCCTGTTGCCGGGTGACAGCCACCTCAATCCACACCGCGATCCGTTTGCCGGTTCACTGCGTTACCACCTGGGGCTGTCGACACCCAATTCCGACGCCTGCCGGATCTTCGTCGATGGCAAGGAATACGCCTGGCGCGACGGCCAGGACGTCATGTTCGACGAGACCTACGTGCATTGGGTCAAGAACGAAACCACCCAGACTCGCGTGATCCTGTTCTGTGACATCGAGCGGCCGTTGTCCAACCGCTTCATGACGCGTGTGAACCGCAGCGTCAGTGCGTTTCTGGGGCGTGCGACGGCACCACAGAATCTGGACGACGAGCGTGTTGGCGGGATCAACCAGGCGTATGCGTTCAGCAAACGCTTCAGCGATACCTTCAGTGGCAAGGTCAAGCAGTTCAAACGTGCCAACCCGAAGGCGTATCGTGTGCTGCGTCCCGTGCTGGCTGTCATCGTGCTGACATTGCTGGGTTACTGGCTGTTCGGTTGATTCGCTGCTGTATTCGGTTGTTTGCCGCAGGGGTAAACAACCGCTACCCCTTCTTTCAGTCCAGATTCACATGCCGGCTCAACAGCGCTCGCAGTGCCGCAGGCTTCACTGGCTTTGGCAGGTAATCAAGACCAGCGGCATGCACCTGGGCAATCAGCTCGCGACGACCATCGGCGCTGATCAGTACGCCCGGCACCGGCTGACCCAGACGGGTTCGTAGCCAGACCATCAGTTCAGTGCCGGTTTCGCCCTCATCCAGGTGATAATCCACCAGTGCAATCTGCGGGCGTATGCCGTTATTCAGCAGCGCTTCGCATTCCTGACGGTTGCGCGCAGTCCAGACTTGGCAACCCCAGCGCGACAACAGGCTGGTCATGCCGATCAGGATGCTGTCTTCATTGTCGACGCACAGCACCTGCGTTCCATTCAGCGCCGGGCGGCTGATGTCGGCCTGCGCGGAGGAGATCGGAGCCTGAGCGGCGGCGAGCGGCACCCGCACGCTAAAGACGCTGCCCTTGCCGGTCCACGAGCGCACCTGTAGCGGGTGCCCGAGAATTCGGCATAACCCATCGGCAATCGCCAGTCCCAGCCCCAGACCCTTTGCAGCATGGGTCTTGTGGCTGTCGAGGCGTTTGAATTCCTCGAATATCACCTGGCGCTTGTCTTCCGGAATACCCGGCCCTCGGTCCCAGACCTCAAGGCTCAGGCTGTCGCCGGAGCGCCGGACACCCAGCAGAATCGGACCTTTGGCGTAGCGGAACGCGTTGGTCAGGAAATTTTGCAGCACCCGACGCAGCAGCTTGACGTCGCTGTCGATGCGCAACGAGCTGCCCCTGACGCGGAATGTCAGACCTTGCTCCTGGGCCAGGGCCTTGAACTCGGCGCCAAGGGTGTCAAACAGCGCATTGAGCGCAAATGGCTGACAGTCCGGAGTTATCTTGCCGTTTTCAAGGCGGGAGATGTCCAGCAAGTCGCTGATCAGGTCTTCCGCAGAGCGCAGCGAGCTGTCCAGGTGCTGGACCAGTTGCTGGGCCTCACCGGAAAGGCCGTCCTGCTGATGGGAAAGGGCCGCAGAAAACAGCCGTGCTGCGTTCAGCGGCTGCATCAGGTCGTGACTGACCGCCGCCAGAAAGCGCGTTTTCGATTCGTTGGCGGCTTCGGCAATGCCCTTGGCATCAGTCAGGGCCTGATTGAGTTGCGACAGTTCATGGGTGCGCGCGGCCACGCGTTGTTCCAGGCTTTCATTGACGCCCTTGAGGGACTGTTCGGCCGCACGGAACTCAGTGATGTCAGTGAAACTCATGACGAACCCGCCGCCCGGCATCGGGTTGCCGATCAACTCGATCACCTGGCCGTTCGGGAACAGCCGTTCCGACGTGTGAGCGCGGCCCTGGCGCATCCAGTGCAGACGTCGTGCAACATGCACCTCCGCTTCGCCCGGGCCGCACAATCCGCGCTCGGCGTTGTAGCGAATGATATCGGCAATCGGCCGACCCACACCGATCAGGCCTTCCGGGTAATTGAACAGCTCAAGGTAACGACGATTCCAGGCCACCAGTCGCAGCGACTGATCGACCACGCTGATGCCCTGGGTGATGTTTTCGATGGCGCCTTGCAGCAGGGCGCGGTTGAATTGCAGGACTTCCGAGGCTTCGTCGGCGATGCGCACCACGTCTTCAAGTTGCATGTCGCGGCCTTCGATAGCCGCCTTGACCACTGCCCGCGTCGACGACGTGCCCAGCACGCCTGCCAGCAGTCGCTCGGTATGGGCAATCCATTCGCTGTCGGCGTTCTGACTGGGGTTGAAGGCCTTGCCCTGCCGTTCAGCGAAGCGCACGAAGCTTTGGCGGGCACGGTCTTCACCGACAAAACGTGCCGAAAGACTCAGCAGGTCTTCGATCAGCACCGCCAGCAGTGGACGGGTGTAATCGCGCTCTTGCGTCACCTGACCGATGAAGCGGCCTGCTTGCCAGTGCTCTGTCACCCGCGTGCGCGACAACGTCGATACCCAGGCGAACAACGTGCAATTGCCTGCCATTGATAACACCACGCCCTGGGTCATGGGCGAGATCGGCAGGTTGAACGGGTTGCTGTGCAGCCATTCCAGCAACGGGAAAGTGCTCAACGACCAGCCCATGCCGTGGGCCGTGACCGGCAGCACCAGGGTGTAGAACCAGATGAAGATGCCGGCCGCCAGGCCCGCAAACACGCCACGGCGATTGGCCTGTTTCCAGTACAGCGCGCCGAACATAGCCGGCGCCAGCTGGGTGATGGCGGCGAAGGCGATCTGGCCGATAGTCGCCAGGCTGGCCGTCGAACCGAGCATTCGGTAGCTGACATAGGCCAGCAGCAGGATCATCACGATACTGACGCGCCGAACTGTCAGCATCCAGTGACGAAACGCTTCGAATGGTCGCTCGGTGTTCTTGCGACGCAACAGCCAGGGCAGCAGCATGTCGTTGGAAATCATGGTCGACAGCGCCACGCAGGCGACGATCACCATGCCGGTCGCGGCCGATGCGCCGCCAATAAACGCCAGCAGTGCCAGCGACGGGTGAGCATGGGCCAGCGGCAGGCTGATCACGAACGAGTCGGGCAGCATGGAGTCGGGGAGCAGCATTTGGCCGGCCAGGGCAATCGGCACCACAAACAAGGCCGCCAGCGCCAGATAGGCCGGGAACACCCATTTGGCGAGGTTCAGGTCCTGCGGCTCTATATTCTCCACGACGGTGACGTGAAACTGCCGTGGCAGGCAAACAATTGCCATCATTGCCACGCCGGTCTGCACGATCATCGACGGCCAGTTGATCGTGTCTTTCCAGTACTCCTCCAGCCGTGGGGCGAGTTTTGCCTGATTGAACAAGTCGTCGAAGCCGTCATACAGGCCGAAGGTGACGAACACGCCGACCGCCATGAACGCGAACAGCTTGACCAGAGCTTCGAAGGCAATGGCCAGCACCATGCCGCGATGGTGTTCGGTAACGTCCAGATTGCGTGCGCCAAAGACGATGGTGAACAGCGCCAGGATCAGCGAAACCACCAGCGCGGTGTCCTGAGCGCGAGTACCGGTCGAGTCCGCCACCGCACCGATCAGGATGTTCACGCCCAGCACGATGCCTTTCAGTTGCAGTGCGATGTAAGGCAGCATGCCGATCAGGCATATCAGCGCCACCATCACTGCGAGGGATTGCGACTTGCCGTAGCGCGCCGCGATGAAATCGGCGATGGAGGTAATGTTTTCCTGTTTGCTGATCAGCACCATCTTCTGCAGCACCCAAGGCGCCAGTACCATCAGCACGATCGGCCCCAGATAAATCGGCAGGAACGACCAGAGTTGTTCGGCGGCCTGACCCACGGCACCAAAAAACGTCCAGCTGGTGCAATAGACCGCCAGCGACAGGCTATAGACCCAGGCGCGCATGGTCGGGCGCAGCGACGCGCTGTAGCGGTCGCCGTAAAAGGCGATGGCGAACATGATGGCCATATAGGACAAGGCAACGGCCGCGATCAGCCCGCTGGACAGCGACATATCAAATTCCAAACCGTATCGATAGCGCGCAGTCTCGCACGATGCACACGGTTCGTCTTTGTCGACCAAGGTCGAGCGTGGCAGGGTGTCGCAGCCTTGTCGCAAGGTCGGGCGCGACAGGGAATCGGGGCAGGTGCGGCGCAAACGGAAATGTCCTATCGACATTATGCGGACTTACGTCTTCAATGTGTCTCGGATTGGCCGCTGCGCCAGTTCTCCCCAGCCTCTCAGGACCACGGACGATGAGCCAACAGTCACAATTCAGCCTGCTCGGGAAACGTCGTTTCCTGCCGTTTTTCATCACGCAGTCCCTCGGGGCGTTCAATGACAATATCTTCAAGCAGTCATTGATTCTCGCCATTCTTTATAAGCTGAGCATCGATGGCGATCGCTCGATCTACGTCAATCTGTGCGCCTTGCTGTTTATTCTGCCGTTCTTTCTGTTCTCGGCGCTGGCCGGGCAGTTCGGCGAGAAGTACCCCAAGGACAAGCTGATCCGGATCATCAAGTTTGGCGAGATCGTCATCATGGCGGTGGGGGCTACGGGCTTTCTGTTCAACCACCTGGAATTGATGTTGGCAGCGCTGTTTGCGATGGGCACGCATTCGGCGTTGTTCGGGCCGGTCAAGTATTCGATTTTGCCGCAGCACCTGCGCGAAACCGAGCTGGTCGGTGGCAACGCGCTGGTCGAGATGGGAACGTTTCTGGCGATTCTTGCCGGCACCATCAGTGCCGGGGTGATGATGTCTTCGTCGCACTACGCCTGGATCGTGTCGGCCGCGATTGTGCTGGTGGCGTGCCTCGGTTTCATCGCCAGTTTCGGCATCCCGAGTGCCACCGCCGCTTCGCCGGAAATGAAGCTCAACTGGAATATTTTCACCCAGTCCTGGGCGACCCTGCGCATGGGGCTGGGACAGACGCCTGCGGTCTCGCGTTCGATTGTCGGTAACTCATGGTTCTGGTTCGTCGGGGCGATTTATCTGACGCAGATCCCGGCCTATGCCAAAGAGTGGATGTACGGCGACGAAACGGTCGTCACGCTGATCCTCACCGTGTTTTCGATTGGCATCGCCCTCGGCTCACTGCTCTGCGAGCGGTTGTCCGGGCACAAGGTCGAGATCGGTCTGGTGCCGTTCGGTTCGATGGGGCTGACCATTTTTGGCCTGTTGCTGTGGTGGCATTCGGGCGGTTTCCCGCAGAACGTGCAGGCCAACGACTGGCTGGCGGTGCTGTCCTTTGGGCAGGGCTGGCTGGTGCTGTTCGATATTCTGGGCATCGGCGTGTTCGGCGGCTTCTATATCGTGCCGCTGTACGCGCTGATCCAGTCGCGCACGCCCGTCAAAGAGCGCTCACGCGTTATCGCTGCCAACAATATTCTCAACGCGCTGTTCATGGTGGTCTCGGCGATTGTTTCCATCCTGTTGCTGAGCTTCGCCAAGCTGTCGATTCCGCAACTGTTCCTCGCAGTTTCGCTGATGAACATCGCGGTGAATATCTACATCTTCAAGATCGTCCCCGAATTCACCATGCGCTTCATGATCTGGCTGCTCGGCCACTCCATGTACCGCGTCGAGCACCGCAACCTGAGTCAGATTCCCGATGAAGGCGCGGCGCTGCTGGTCTGCAACCATGTGTCCTTTGTCGACGCGTTGCTGATTGCCGGTGCTGTGAGACGACCGATCCGGTTTGTCATGTACTACAAAATCTACCAGTTGCCGGTGCTCAACTTTATCTTCCGTACCGCCGGGACCATCCCGATTGCCGGGCGCAACGAAGACATGGACATTTACGAGCAATCGTTCAAACGCATCGCTCAGTACCTCGCGGAAGGCGAACTGGTGTGCATCTTCCCGGAAGGCAAGTTGACCACCGACGGCGAAATCAGCGGCTTCAAGAGCGGCATGAGCCGCATCATCGAGGAAACCCCGGTGCCGGTGATCCCGATGGCGTTGCAGGGCCTATGGGGCAGCTTCTTCAGCCGTGACCCGAGCAAGACCCTGTTTCGGCGCCTGTGGTCACGCGTGGTGCTGGTCGCCGGCTCACCGATTGCAGCAGATGTCGCAACGCCAGTGGATGTGCGCGAAGAGGTAAAAGCGCTCAGAGGGAAAGTGCAGTAGCGCCGGAGCTCCGTACGAATGACGTGCCAATCACTGAACGTTGGCATGGGGGGGATGTGGGCACGATAGATAGTCACAACAATCTCATGCCTTACACGCAGCCGCTGCCAACGAAGCGCTTTTCAACCACGATGGCACTGACGACGCAGAGTGCGACGTAAGTGACGGCTGAGTCCTGACACTGATCCGGGGGTAGCCTGGCAGGACGCCAGGCTAGCCGCACCGGGCCATGGATGGCCCGTTGCGGCGACCCCCGGATCAGTGTCAGGACGAAGGAACCCGACGAAGTCGGGCCGGAAACGGAGCCAGGGGGTTTGGTTACCTTGGCCCCATCAAAGTAACTCGCCGAGGGGCGAAAAGGTGTCTCGAGTCGAGCCTCAAACCCACTGACATTACAGAACCGTTGTGTGACGCAGAGCGTCACGAACTGCATGCCAACGCGGAGCGTGGGCACGATAGATAGTCAAAACAATCTCATGCCTTACACGCAGCCGCTGCCAACGAAGCGCTTTTCAACCACGATGGCACTGACGACGCAGAGTGCGACGTAAGTGACGGCTGAGTCCTGACGCTGATCCGGGGGTAGCCTGGCAGGACGCCAGGCTAGCCGCACCGGGCCATGGATGGCCCGTTGCGGCGACCCCCGGATCAGTGACAGGGCGAAGGAACCCGACGAAGTCGGGCCGGAAACGGAGCCAGGGGGTTTGGTTACTTTGGCCCCATCAAAGTAACTCGCCGAGGGGCGAAAAGGTGACTTGAGTCGAGCCTCAAACCCACTGACATCACAGAGCCGCTGTGTGACGCAGAGCGTCACGAACTGCATGCCAACGCGGAGCGTGGGCACGATAGTCCCCAGTGTCTGAGCAGGGACTTTGCTCACTTTGGCCCCATCAAAGTAACTCGCCGAGGGCGAAAAGGTGACTTGAGTCGAGCCTCAAACCCACTGACATCACAGAACCGTTGTGTGACGCAGAGCGTCACGAACTGCATGCCGACGCGGAGCGTGGGCACGATAGTCCCTGAGCAGGGGGTTTGGTTACTTTGGCCCCATCAAAGTTACTCGCCGAGGGGCGAAAAGGTGACTTGAGTCGAGCCTCAAACCCACTGACATCACAGAACCATTGTGTGACGAACTGCATGCCAACGCGTAGGCACCATAGTCATCGGTGTCTGAGCTATGACTTGGACGTATTATCTTCCTCCGGCATCTTCCTGAAATACGTCGACAATAATGCACCGGAAATATTGTGCCAGACGCTGAACAGCGCACTGGGTACCGCCGCCAGTGGCGAGAAGTGTGCGCTGGCCAGCGCGGCGCCCAGGCCGGAGTTCTGCATACCGACCTCCAGCGCCAGCGACTTGCGTTGCGCCAGTGGCAGCTTGAAAACCTTGCCGGTGAAATAGCCCAGCAAAAAACCAAACGTGTTGTGGAGGATGACCACCGCCATGATCAGCAGGCCGGATTCAGCAATTTTCGCCTGGCTGGCGGCGACTACCGCGCAGACGATCATGACGATGCTCACCACCGAAACCAGCGGCAGTACGTCCACGGCGTAACTGACTCGCGCGCCCAGCAGGCGTTGTGCGACCACGCCGAGCACAATCGGCAGCATGACCAGTTGCAGGATTGACCAGAACATATCCATAAAGGACACGGGCAACCAGGCTGACGCGAGCAGCCAGATCAGGGCCGGGGTCAGCAGCGGGGCGAGCAGGGTGGTGACGGCGGCAATCGCCACCGCCAGCGCCAGGTCACCCTTGGCCAGCCAGGCCATGACATTCGACGATGTACCGCTCGGGCAGCAGCCGACCAGTATCACGCCGACGGCGATTTCCGGCGGAAGTTGAAAAACCTGGCACAGCAACCATGCCACGCCGGGCATGATGACGAAGTGCGCGATCACGCCCAGCGCAACGCGCCATGGGTTGCGCGCCACTTCAGAAAAATCTTCGAGTTTCAGGGTCAGGCCCATGCCGAACATGACCAGCCCCAGCAGCGGCACGATCCAGCTCTTTAAACCGATGAATGCCTGCGGGAACAGAAACGCCAGAATGGCGAACAGCAGCACCCACCAGGCGAAAGTATTACCCACAAATCGACTCAAGGCTTTCAAAGCGTGCATGACCTGTTCCTTATTGTTGAATAACCGCTGTGAAATGAATGCGCCGTCTGGCAAGACGGCGCGGTGTTTCAAGCATCAAGGCCTCAGGCCGCGATCAGCGGATATCAGATACCCTGCGGGATTTCTTCGCCGCCCAGCGCTTCGAACAGCTCTGGCAGGAACTCGCCAAATGTCAGCATCATCAATGTGAAGCTGGCGTCCAACTGGCCGAGCGCTTCTTCGCCACCGTCCTGTTCAGCCTGATCCTGCAGCAGGTCTTCGAACTTCAGGCGTTTGACGACCATCTTGTCGTCGAGTACGAACGACAGCTTATCCTGCCAGGCCAGCGACAGTTGAGTGACCACCTTGCCGGTGTTCAGGTGCAGCTGGATTTCATCGCTGGTCAGGTCCTGACGCTTGCAACGCACGATGCCGCCATCTTCGTGGGTATCGCGCAATTCGCATTCGTCCAGCACGAAGAAGTGGTCGGCCGCTTTCTGGGTCTTGACCCAGTCGGTCATGGTCGCACTTGGCGAAACCTTGACGGTCAGCGGACGTACCGGCAGCGAGCCGATCACTTCACGCAGAGTCGACAGCAGGTCTTCGGCCCGTTTCGGGCTGGAAGCGTTGACCAGAATCAGGCCCTGTTTCGGCGCGATGGCGGCGAACGTCGCGGAGCGGCGGATAAAGGCGCGCGGCAGGAACGCCTGGATGATTTCATCCTTGAGCTGATCGCGTTCCTTCTTGTAGACCTTGCGCATCTGCTCGGCTTCGATCTCGTCGACCTTTTCCTTAAGCGCGTCGCGTACAACGCTGCCCGGCAGAATGCGTTCTTCCTTGCGTGCGGCGATCAGCATGAAGTCCTGGCTGACGTGTACCAATGGAGCGTCTTCGCCCTTGCCAAAAGGCGCGACGAAACCATAGGTGGCCACCTCCTGGCTGGCGCAGGCACGGGCCGGTTTGGTCGCCAGTGCGGTTTCCAGCGCCTCGGCATCAAAAGGCACGTCCTGGGTCAGGCGATAGACAAGCAGGTTTTTGAACCACATGAGGTGAATCTCTCTTTCTATACAAAGGCGGGCATTATTCGCTCCTCAGCCGCTCCGGCCAACCCTGCATAGAGCGTTTGTAAGCCTTTGGAAGGATTATAAAAATTATTTAAAAAAGTGCTTGCCAGACTACAGGTCGCTCCGTAGAATGCGCGCCACACCGAGAGTGAAGGGTGATTAGCTCAGCTGGGAGAGCAGCTGCCCACCATCGTTGAGTTTGGAAGTTGAAGTTCGAGAGCTTCCAGATGCAGAAAACAGTACACAATGCGCAGCGGTAGTTCAGTCGGTTAGAATACCGGCCTGTCACGCCGGGGGTCGCGGGTTCGAGTCCCGTCCGCTGCGCCATATTCAGCTTCAAGGCCCTTGAACTCCTTGAAGCAAACAGAAAGCCCGCCTTGTGCGGGCTTTCTGCTTTCTGTCGTTTGCGAACAGGTTGCTTGTCCCTGAGCTGCATGTCTCGTACATCTATTCGTAAGTAATCTAAAATCATGTAGGATTTATTTCCTATATGCGTAAGTTATTTCCGTATTTATTGAAATTATAAAATCACTCTCTGTTTAAGCTGTTTGGTCCCTTGATTTCTATTTCATGCTGGTATTAGCTTGTTTTGTTGATTGAGACAAGACGTCCGTACCTCTGGACAAATGCTCAACTACCTGACTTGAAATGATCGCTATCTTACAGCGGTCAATACTGCATTCTTAAATAAAGAGAACATTATGAAAAATCGTTTTAAACTGTTTTTGGGGGCCACCGCAATGGCTCTGTCTGCGGGTGCCTTGGCCCAGCCTGTGCTGCATACGGCAACTATTGATCAGCACGGCACTATCGTTGCTCAGTCTTCGCCCTGGATCAAGTCTGTCATCTACTTCAGCCAGAAAGATTATTTCGCGACCTACAAAGTGCTCTTCAATGAAGGACAGTTCAAACAACCGCCTGGCTTCTGCTCGGTGTCTTCCATCGATACCAGCGACCATGAACGTCTGTTCTACGGCCACGCCAAACTGGGTGGAGCCGCTACAACAGAGAAGGTCAATGTATTGGGTCTTATGGTTGGAAAAAGCGGCGCTTCAGGTGATTCGTCGATGAGTTTTCAGCTGGCCTGCAGCAATTGATTAAATGAGCCTCGCTTTATGCGGGGCTTTTATAGCGTGCTTATGCCGGGCTGCCTGATATGAATACCACGCCAGCTGATGTATTGCCCCGCTCGACATGGGCTGGCGGCGCTCACAGGCATTGCTCAGTGATGATGGCAAACTGGAACTAAGTGGCTTGCTCATAGGTAGATATATATTATCTGGCTGCTGGCGAGTGATGCCGTATCAACACGTGTGCTTGACTAGATAGCTTCGTAAAGGATTTATCTGATCCAAAGCCTGACACGTGCCGTAAACAGTCATTCCATCTCAAACGGAGCTGATCCCGTGATTGATCATCTGGACCATCTGGTGTTGACCACTGCCGACACTGACGCCTGCAAGGATTTCTACGTACGTATCATGGGCATGACCCCTGAGCGTTTTCGTCAGGGGCGTCTTGCGTTCCGCTTCGGCAATCAGAAAATCAATGTGCATGAGCGTGGCAAAGAGTTTGAGCCCAAAGCCCACTTGCCTGTGCCGGGGGCGCTGGATTTGTGTTTCATTGCCAGTGTGCCACTGGAGCAGGTGATCGCGCACTTGCATGAGCAGGAGTGGCCCATCGTCGAAGGTCCGGTGGATCGCACGGGGGCGACGGGGCCGATCCGCTCGGTGTATATACGTGATCCTGATCTGAACCTGATCGAAATTTCCGAGCTGATCCAGGCGGGCGCCTGAGCTGTCTATCGTGAGGCCAGGCGTCAGTATCAAGCTGATGCCGGCCTGAACCAAAGGCCCTTTCAGACTGCGTCAGTGCATCAGCAGCCTTTGGCAGCCGCCCCGGTTTTCGGCACAAAAGCGCTCATATCCCCAGGCTTGGTGAGGATGTATGCACGCCGCCACGGTTGATTATCAATCAGCCTCCAACGGTGGCCTGGGCCGGTGGTGTCCTGCGCCAGTAATACTTCTCCGGGATGCAACACGAAGTTCTCGCCACCGGTGGTGGAAAACTCCAGAGTACCCGAGAGGGTGATCACGTATTGATCTTCCGGCGCGGCATGCCAGTCATACTTGGAGTGGGCCGGTGTTTCCTCGAAGTGCAAGGTGCTGACAGCAGTCATTGCTTTCTGGTCAACCGATCCCTCTATAACGTGTGACAGATTGTCCGGGCCCGTGCACAGCCTGAATGCCTTGATGCCCTCTGTTACAACGACCGGCGGCTTGGCAGCATAGGCGCTGCTGACCGGCAGCATGAACGCTGCTGCGATCGCGGCACAACCCGCAAGCTGACGTGCAGCCGGGATTCTCAAGCCAAAACGATTGTGAGATTGCATAAGCGTTCCTGAGCGCGACGATCCGTGTGGCCCTGATCGCCAGTCGCGATAATCGATGCAGGGTCTGGGCAGATTTGCCCACGCCGGGAATCGAATCACATCCTGGAAACGTGAAAAATTATCTTTAATTTCATGTTGATAGAGGCTCGTTCGTCCTGTGATTGTCATATCTACCTATGTCAGTCAGCGCGTCAGACTTCCTTAAGCTCCTGACTCAATCAATCAGGTGTTCAAGGAGCCAGAGATGTACACCAGGAAAATACGCAGCAAACGCTCTGCTGATTATGACTCCACGCCCGACATGCCAGCGCTCAGCGCACCGTTCGATCGTCCCGACGATGCGGCACGTTACGTTCATGAACGAATCGGCAATCGGCGTGATCGCGAGTACGGAGGCTTCATACTGATTCGCAAGGACGGCAAGTACGTCGCGACCGAGCCGATGGGGGGTAGCCAGTTCAGCTTCGACCCCAACGAAGTGTTTCCGCGCAACGATCAAGAGGGCTACGTGATCTACCCGCAGGGATATGACGACTATGCGGTCTACCACTCTCACCCTTCACTTGAGGCCGGACTGAGCGAGTGGACTGAAAGTGAAAGGGTGATTTATCCGAACAGTTTCTCGGCAGGCGATATCTATGCGGTGATCGATGATAAGGAGATCTGCCCGGCGAGCTATCTTTCCGGGCCTGACAGCTCATTGATCAAATACACCGTGTCCAGTTCTGCGGCCGAGAAAAGGCTGTTCAGTCGCGTTTCCGGTCCGCCCGGCTCACCGCATGTCTGCACGCTTAGTCAGGTTCACAAAGCGTTGCAGAACCTCACGCTCATGCCCAGCGACCTGGTTCGCCTGCTGGCGGCTGCAGGGAACCTGGAGGTTGTGGTGCCCAGTCGCTTGTGGGGCAGGGCTGGTAAGGTGTCTGCTGACTGGCGACCGTTTCCCGAGCAGGTTGCTCCGGCGGCGCCGAAAGTCACTGTTCCTGCGGTCTGCAAGCCGGTATGGCCGCCGAAGGCGCTGAGCCTCAGCGCGGAATTCACCCGTGCCGATGACGCAGCGCGCCATGTACACCGGCGTATCGGTACAGGCATTCATTCGCAGATCATTGGTTTTCTGCTGTTCAATCCAGTCGCGCGAACCTATCGGATCGCCGAGCCGATGCTGGAAGATGGCTATCCGGTATACGCGCCGTGCTCGGTCTTTCATCCAGACGCCTATTACCGTCCGCCTTTGCCTGACGGTTACCGCATCGACGGTATGTATTTTTCATCCGCCAACCTGGCTGCGCAAGGCGAGCGTAACGTGCAGCGCCCATTCTTCGAGCCGGACGACCTGCACAGGATGTTCACGTATCGACACAAGCCTGCAAAACGGCCCAGCGGGATGCCGATTCGCTATGGTTTCGAGATGTCGGCGATTTATTTCTCGGCAGCCGATGGTGCGTTGCTCGGGTACACACCCAGCCAGTCCGCTCAGGAAATTCAGTTGCTGCAAGGCGTGTCGCGTGTTTACTCAGGCGTCAGGTCCATCCAGGCACAATTGGCAGACGGGAGGATCAGTACCAGCGATTTCATCAGCAGGGTCGCCCGAGCCGGTCACCTCCGCGTGTTACAGACAAGTGAGAACTGGCCTGATGCAGGGTTGATCAGCCCTGTGTCCTGAACCTGCTTACCAGAATTGCGCTTCGCACAAGTGAGTCACAAACTGAACTGCAACTGAACAATGCAGTGTCGAGCCTGGAAAACCTTTGGATACCTGAACTTATCGCCTTTTTCACTCTCTCATGCCGGTAGCCATTGATCGCGGCGGCCTGATAAGCTCGCGGCTTTACTCGTTTGCCCTTTTGGCGCATGAACAAGGAATTAGCATGAAACAGCAGCATCGGTTGGCAGCGGCGATTGCCCTGGTCGGTCTGGTACTCGCAGGTTGTGATAAACAAGCCAGCACCGTAGAGCTGAAAACTCCGGCACAAAAAGCGTCTTATGGCATCGGTCTGAACATGGGCAAAAGCCTGGCTCAGGAAGGTATGGATGATCTGGATTCCAAGGCCGTAGCCTTGGGCATCGAAGACGCTGTCGGCAAGAAAGATCAGAAACTCAAGGACGAAGAGCTGGTTGAAGCCTTCTCCGCGTTGCAGAAGCGTTCTGAAGAGCGTCTGGCGAAGATGAGCGAAGAAGCTTCGGCAGCCGGCAAGAAATTCCTCGAAGAGAACGGCAAGAAGGATGGCGTGGTCACCACCGCTTCCGGTCTGCAGTATCAGATCATCAAGAAAGCTGACGGCGCTCAGCCAAAGCCGACTGATGTCGTGACCGTTCACTACGAAGGCAAGCTGATCGACGGCAAGGTCTTCGACAGCTCTGTTGAACGCGGTAGCCCGATCGATCTGCCGGTTAGCGGTGTGATTCCGGGTTGGGTTGAAGGTCTGCAACTGATGCACGTAGGCGAGAAGATCAAACTCTTCATCCCTAGTGATCTGGCATACGGCGCGCAGAGCCCGAGCCCGGCTATCCCGGCCAACTCGGTCCTGGTTTTCGATCTGGAACTGCTTGGCATCAAGGACCCGGCGGCTGCGCCAGCGCCTGATGCTGACGAAGAAGAGTCGGCTCCAGCGGCTTCGGCCCCGGCCAAGAAGTAACGCAACACCTGGCTACGAAAAACGCCCTGTCTCGACAGGGCGTTTTTTTGTCCGGCTTATTTCCCGAACGCTTGCCCGTCCGGGCAGTCCCAGTATTACGCCACTATTATGAATACAGGCGAAAAAAGTTGTCCGACAGTCCGTCAGGATTAGGGCGCTTGCTTTATTGCAGGTGCCAAGTCAACGTTTTTTAAGGTATTTTTTTGTGAGTAAAAAACGCCCGATTTAAGTTTGAGCCCGTGAAATCAGGGGTTTCGGACTTTTAAAGTGCCGCTGTTCACAAGGTTATCCACAACAATTGTGGATAACATTGTGATGTCATCTGGAAAGACCTGCTGTCGCTCAATGAAATTTTTCTGGACGGGGTTAAACATGAAAGCACCTTGGAATTTGATCCGTTATTTGCCCGGCGCGCGCCGCCTGTTGGCCGCGGGCCGGTTGCCGGCACTTTTGTTCGCCGTCGCGCGCAAGGGCAATAGCGAGGGCAGCCGTTTGGGTAAGCTCAAGGACGATCTGCGTTTGTTGCAGGCGCTGTGCCTGGCTTACTGGCGTGGCGAATACCGGAGTATCAGCCCCAAGGCGATTCTGTCCATCGTTGCAGGCCTGATGTACTTCCTCAGCCCTCTGGACGCGATCCCTGACTGGATTCCAGGGCTGGGCATGCTGGACGACATCGCCGTACTCGCCTGGGTGACGAAGCACCTGAGTGGCGAGCTGGATGCCTTTCGCGCATGGCGCGCCGAACAGTCGCCGGAGAAATTGATCGTTGTCGAGCAACTGCCGAAGACCCAGGCGCTTCTGGAGAATGAACAGCGCAAGGTCTGAGTCTCACGGATTGAACACAAGGCGCCGCGTTCCACTGTTAAGATGCCAGCATCTGCCGTCAGTCTGTTCGGTATGCAGTCTTGTCGTACAAGGGGGGTGTATGGATCTTCAAGTCATATCTCATGAGGGCGAGCCGCAATATGCGGTGCTGCCGTGGGATCAGTATCAAGCGCTTCTCAAGGCTGCCGGCCTGGCCACCAGGTCGCGCTCGCATGCGGCGGCGCCTACTTCCACCTCTGGTTCCGAGACAGCATCAAGTGAGCTTCCCGGTTTTGATCAACTGGGCGCGTTGCGTGAGGCGAAGGGGATCGAACTGGCCACTCTGGCGCGGACGGTCGGCATCAGCCCGTCCTATCTGGAGTTGATCGAAAACGGCACTCGCCAACCCGACTCGGCAATCAAGCGCAGCCTTGCATGGGAACTCGGAGTGCCGGGCTGGCGGGTAGAGTCATGAGCGTGCGCATCAGTCGTCAGCACTGGGACGGGCTCTTGAGTGAGCTTGATGCGGCTCGGCGCCAGCGCCATCTGCTGACCTACCGGGCATTGCTTGAGCGTTTGCAGTTTCCCAGCCCTGCCATGCAGACATTGACCGCGGCCCTTGAGCACCTTGCCGCCCTGGATGCTCGTGCCGAGCAGCCATTACGCAGTTCACTGGTGATCAGCCAAGGCGCAAGCCGCCTGCCGCGCCCGGGTTTTTTCGAATGCGCCGAGCGGTTGGGACGCTTCTCCGGCCCGTCCGACGGCGTCGCAGCCGCGTCCTGGCATGCCTCGGAAGTGGTTCGGGTGTTCGAGCACAGCTACCCGGAAGCGGAGGTGCAGTAGTCCACGAATAGCCGTTGTTCGCACGCGCAGCGTTCAACGCCAAACTAACCCCTTGGGATACTCGAAAAACTGAGCTAAAACTGCGCTGGCTCCCGTGCCCATGCGCCTTACTCATCGTTATGCGCAATTCTGGATGAGCACTGAAAACGGGCTTGGGACTACGCTGGTTCTCGTTCCCACGCTCCGCGTGGTAATGCATTTCGTGACGCTCTGCGTCACACTGCAGCCATGTATCAGAGAGATTCAGGCTCGACTCAAGCCCCCTTTTCGCCCCTCGGCGAGTTACTTTGATGGGGCCAAAGTAACCAAAACCCCTTGCTCCTGTTTCCGGCCCGACTTCGTCGGGTTCCTTCGCCCTGACACTGATCCGGGGGTCGCCGCAACGGGCCATCCATGGCCCGGTGCGGCTAGCCTGGCGTCCTGCCAGGCTACCCCCGGATCAGCGCCAGGACTCAGCCGTCACTAACGTCGCACTCTGCGTCGTCAGTGCCATCGCGATAAAAAAAGCGCTTTTATAGGCAGTGGCTACGGGCGAGGTATGACATCTATGCATGCACAACGCACTGTGCGCGAGTCAGTTGGACTTATGTGTAACCCTGAGCGCGGAGCCTTGGGGTTAATCAATGTGCCTGCCCTCACGCTTCCATCAATAAATCCAGGCGCGTCGAGTCGATCACGTGGGTGCTTGAGCCTGCGATGTCCTTGGCGAAGTGTTTGGCTTGCGATGCCAGGTCGGCCAACTGGCTGGCGTCCAGCAGCGTGCAGCTTTCTTCATGCAGATGCACCACGCCAATCGACAATGACAGCAATGGAAACTCCTGGCGCTGCCCCTGACGATTGAGGGCGATGAAGCAGCCAGCTTCAAGGTGCTCGGCACGATAAAAGCGTCGGCACTGGTTCTGAAAGTCATCCAGCAGGTTTTTCAAGCGCCGCTCCCAGTCTTCGAAACCCAGCACCATCAAAAAGTCATCCCCGCCGATGTGCCCGACGAAGTCTCGGCTCGGGTCGATTCGGTCGCTCAGGCACTGTGCGAGGCATAGCAATACTTCGTCGCCACGAGCGTAACCATAGATGTCGTTGAAGGGCTTGAAGCTGTCGATGTCGACGTAGCAGATCATCGACTCGCGGCCCTGTTGTAACAGTCGGGTCAGGCACTGCTGGATCGGCACGTTGCCAGGCAGCAGGGTCAGCGGGTTGGCATAGCGCGCCTGCTGGATTTTCATCTCGGTAATCAGCTTCAGGACATCGATCACGCGTCCCAGCCCCAGATAGGCGCCGTTCAGGGTAATGATGAAGTCTTCTTCAATTCGCTGGCGGGCTCGGCTGGTCAGCAGGCGGCTGACTTGTTGCAGCGACTGGCTGACCTCCACGGCCAGAAAGTCATCGCTCATCAGGCGGCTGATCGGTTTGCGGGCAAACAGCTCGGTGCCGAACGGCTTGAGCAAGGCCTCGGACAGTGAATGCCGATGGACGATGCCGCACGGCCTGGCGCCATCGTCCAGCACTGCCAGCGAATTCAGATTGGCCTGTTTGCGAAAGGCCTCAAGGACTTCCGCGGTAGGTGTGGACTGGCTCACTGAAGGCTGTGGGTTGAGCAGGGCAGAAAGGTCTGCCACCTCCTCGTTCAAGGACGCGCTGGCAATTTCAACCTTCGGCAACATGGCGCGGGTGTCGCGGGGCGGACGTTCTTGCGGACGGGCCAGCAGGTAGCCCTGAACCAGATCGACACCCATGTCCTTCAGTGTCGCCAGCTCCTCTGGCAGCTCGATGCCTTCGGCGATCACGATCGCTCGTGAAGCCTTGGCCATCTGCAGCATGGAACCGACGAACTCGCGTTTCACGGCGTCCTGATGAATGCCGTCTATAAAGTGCCGGTCAATCTTCACGTAATCCGGGCGCAGCTCCGACCACAGACGCAGGCTGGAATAGCCGGCCCCGAGATCGTCGAGGGCAATCGAAAAGCCCATGTCGCGATAGTGGTGCAGTGCGTTGTAAAGCAGGTCGAAGTCGTCGGTCGGTGTTTGCTCGGTCAGTTCGATCACCACATCCTTCGGCGCGATCTGATAGCGGCGCAGCATTTCAAGCGTGCGACCCGGCGGGTGCGATGTTTCGAGCAACGATTCGGGTGAGACGTTGAGAAACAGTTTGCCAGGCAGTTTCTGCTGGCTGAAACGACGGCAAGCGCTGTCGCGGCAGCTTAATTCCAGTTCACTCAGGCGACCGGCGTGACGCGCAATGGCAAACAGATTGAGCGGGGAGTGCAATGCGCTGTTGGAGGGGCCGCGAGTCAATGCCTCATAACCCAGAATCCGGCGCTCGTTCAGCGAGACGATAGGCTGAAACAAGCTGTGCAAGTTACCACGAGCCAGAATGGAACTCAGCGCGCTCAACTGTTCAGTCACGGTCATGGTCGTCTCGAGGGGTGATAAAGGGTGGCGCAATAAAAAGGGCTGAACGCTTCCACGTTCAGCCCTGTATTTCACGACAGCTTCATGACTGTTTGATGACGTTGAAGCTAAATGGCCATCAATGAAGCCGTCTTATTTCTTTGCGACCGTTGCGCTCAGTCCCAGATAGTCGATCAGGATACGCCCGGTCTCTGCCAGGTAGGCGTCGTCCTCGGGTTTGGTCTTCTCGTCTTCTACCGGCAACGCGTCCTCGTCTTCTTTTTTCAGCTCTTTCAGCGGCTCTTCACCCTTGGCCTTGCGGCGAGTGTTTTCCAGAGCGAGCTGCTTGCTTTCAATAGACGCGTGTTCGGCACGGCGGTCAGCTTCATTGAGGCTGACGGTCTTCTCGTTCATCAGCTTCTTGGCCAGCGCGAGGCGATCTTCGATAAACACGAACTCGGCGTCTTTGGCCGAACGTGCCTCATGACGCGCCTGCAACTGTGCAAGGAACGGCTTGAACGGATCAATGGCCGGCTTGATCGCCGGTTTGATGCTGTCCCACGGCATGGCCTCAGGCAGCGCGCTCTCGCCGATTTCCTTAGTGTCGATCAACGACGGATAGGTGATGTCCGGCACGACGCCCTGATGCTGGGTGCTCTGCCCGGAAACCCGGTAGAACTTGGCCAAAGTCAGTTTCAGCTCGCCATGATTGAGCGGCTGAATGGTCTGCACGGTGCCTTTGCCGAAGGTCTGGCCACCGATCACCAATGCGCGGTGGTAGTCCTGCATGGCGCCGGCAAAAATCTCCGAAGCCGAAGCGGACAGGCGGTTGACCAGCAGTGCCATCGGGCCTTTGTAGAACGCGCCTTTGGCTTCATCTTCCAGCACGTCGACCTTGCCGTCTGCGTTACGCACCAGCACGGTCGGGCCTTTGTCGATGAACAGGCTGGTCAGCTCGGTCGCTTCCTGCAACGAACCACCACCGTTGTTGCGCAAATCCAGGACCACGCCGTCTACTTTCTCTGCCTGCAGTTCGGTGAGCAGTTTCTTCACGTCGCGGGTGGTGCTCTTGTATTCCGGATCGCCAGCACGGTAGGCCTTGAAGTCCAGATAGAAAGCAGGAATGTCGATGACGCCGAGCTTGTAGTCCTTGCCGTCCTGTTTCAGGTGCAGGATCGACTTCTTGGCTGCCTGTTCTTCAAGTTTCACCGCTTCACGGGTGATGGCGACGATCTTGCTAGTCTGGTCGTTCGGTGCATTGCTGGCCGGGATGATCTCCAGGCGTACCACGGAGCCTTTCGGACCACGGATCAGCTTGACCACCTCGTCCAGACGCCAGCCGATCACGTCGACCATTTCCTTGTCGCCCTGGGCCACGGCTACGATCTTGTCGGCCGGTGCAACCTGTTTGGTCTTGGCTGCCGGACCTGCCGGAACCAGACGCACGATCTTCACGTTGTCGTTATCGCTCTGCAACACGGCGCCGATGCCTTCCAGCGACAGGCTCATGTTGATGTCGAAGTTCTCCGCGCTGTCAGGGGACAGGTAGTTGGTGTGCGGGTCGTACGACATGGCAAACGTGTTGATATACGCTTGGAAGATATCTTCGGCGCGGGTCTGGTTCAGACGGGCCTGTTGATTCTTGTAGCGCTTGGTCAGGGTTTCCTGAATCTTCGCCGGGTCTTTGCCCGCGATTTTCAAACGCAGGACTTCGTCCTTGATGCGTTTGCGCCACAGTTCGTCGAGCTCGGCAGTGTCCTTGGCCCATGCGGCGTCCTTGCGGTCCACCAGCAGGGTTTCCTTGGTGTTGAAATCGAGCTTGTCGACGCCCTTGCTCAGCTCCGCCAGGGCGAAGTCCAGACGCGCCTTGATGCGGTCCAGATAACGCTTGTAGATGGTGAAACCGGGGTTCAGATCGCCGCTTTTGAGAAAGTCATCGAACTGGAACTGCCATTTGTCGAATTCGGCAATATCGCTGGCCATGAAATAGCTGCGCGAGGGGTCCAGTTGCTTGATGTAGCTCTGATAAATAATCGCCGAACGCTTGTCGTCCAGGGGCGGCTTGCTGTAATGATGCCGCTTGAGCAGCTCAACCACGTTGAGACTGGCAATCACTTCGTCGCGGTCTGGCTGAAGATTATCCCAGCTGTTGGCGGCAAAGGTACTGGCTGACATCGGCAAAACGCTAAGGCCGACTAACAGTGCGAGGGCTGTACCGGGAAATAGTTGCTTCATGCTGATTCGACGCGAGGACAATTGATAACGCATATTAGGCCGTCTGTGAGGTCGCCGGTTCCCTTGGACCCGGCCGCATAATGCAAAAGCCCGGGCAAACAGCCACGGGCTCAGTCTGGACTCACTATGGAGGCACTGTGAAGGCATTGCAAGGCGTTGAAGGTCATGTGGAATGGGTCGAGGAGTCAAGTCCGGCCCTTGATGTGGGACAAGTACGTATCAAAGTTGCTGCGGCGGGTTTGAATCGTGCCGATCTGTTACAGCGCGAAGGCAAGTATCCGCCGCCGCCTGGCGTTACCGCGACACTGGGGCTGGAGTGCTCCGGGGTGATCGCTGAAGTGGGGCCGGGAACGTCCTGGCTGGTCGGCGACCGTGTCTGCGCGCTCCTGGCGGGCGGGGCGATGGCCGAAGAAGTAGTGGTCGATGCACGCCATGTGTTGCCGGTGCCGGAAGGGCTGTCGCTGCACGAGGCGGCGGCCATTCCCGAGGTGTACGCCACAGCGTGGCTGAACCTGTTTCAACTGGCGGGTCTGAAGCCCGGTGAAAAAGTCTTGTTGCACGCGGGCGCAAGTGGGGTTGGTTCAGCCGGTATTCAGCTTTGCAAAGCGTTCGGCAACCCGGTCTGGGTCAGTGTCGGTTCGACCGAGCGTCTGGCCTATTGTGTCGAGCTGGGTGCGCAGGGCGGCGTGGTACGCAGCGAGAGTCTGGAGGGCCTGAACGATTTCGCTCCCTTCAACGTCATTCTCGATCCGGTAGGTGCCGGTTATGCCGAACTCAACGTCAAGCTGCTGGCGCTGGATGGCCGCTGGGTGCTGATCGGTGTCATGAGTGGGCGCGATGCCAAGCTGGATATGGCGCATGTACTGGGCAAGCGCATCCAGTTGATGGGCTCGACATTGCGCAGTCGCGATGAAACCTTCAAGGCTGATCTGATCCGCGATCTTGGCCAGCACGTCTGGCCGCTGTTCACCGAAGGCCGGCTCAAGCCGCAACTGGCGAAATCCTTCGCGATCAAGGATGCCGAAGCGGCGTTCGCAGAGCTGGCCACCAACAAGGTATCCGGCAAAATCGTGCTGGTCATCGACGAAAGCCTGGTCTGACGCGTCGGTGCTGCTGGCATCAACTCCAGCGATGCACCGGCCAGCCAGCTTGCTGAGCATGCTCCAGTAACACTGCATCAGGGTTGACCACATGTGGGTGGTCAACCTTGAGCAGCAGCGGCAGGTCATTGCGCGAATCCGAATAGAAACTCGCGCCCTCCAGGTTTTCCCCTTCGGCGTCCAGCCATTCCATCAGGCGGGTGATCTTGCCTTCCCGGTAGGTCAGCACGCCGACCGTGGCACCGCTGTACACGCCATGTTGCACGTCCAGTTCGATACCCAATACTTCGTCGACGCCCACGCGCGCGGCAATGGGCTTGACCAGGTGTACGCCTGACGCCGAGATGATCAGAATCCGGTCGCCCATGGCACGATGCTGCGCAATGCATTTGCAGGCGTCGCTGTAGATAATCGGCTCGATCACATCCTCGACCCACGGGCCGACCAGATGATCGATTTCTTCCGGTGTGCGGCCAGCCATGGGTTCCAGGCTGAAGGCCATGAACTCTTCCATCGCCAGTTTGCCCGCACTGTAGGCTTCCATCAGTTCATGGTTGCGTCGCATGAACGACTCGGAATCGACCCAGCCCAGGCGACCCATCTGCTCGCTCCACAAGGTGGCGCAGTCGCCGCCGATCAGGGTTTCGTCCAGGTCGAAAATTGCCAGGGGCATGTGTGCTTATCCTCAGTATTTGTTGAGTCGGTTTGTCAGCTTCGAGCCTCAAGCTGCAAGTGAAACCTAGGCGTCTGGTGCTGTCAGTTCAGAACACACAGCGCCGAAGGTTCTATGTTCAGCGTTACGCGTCGTCCATCCGGGTGCAGGTCTTCGGCGCTACGGTTCAGTACATCGACCACCAGTTCCACGCCGCGCGCCTGTATCCGGTAGCGGATCACGTTGCCGAGCAGACTGTGACTGCGTATTTCGCCTTCCAGTTCGCCGGTCAGGCTCAATTGGATTGATTCTGGGCGAATCGCGATGCGACTGGCGATCGGGCGTTGCATCAGGCGCGTGGCGTCGTCGGCTTCCAGCAGGTTGTAGTTGCCGATGAAGCCTGCGGCGAATACGTCCACTGGCGCGGTGTAAAGGGTTTCCGCGTCACCGCTTTGAACGATCCTGCCCTGATTCATCAAGAAGATACGGTCTGACATGGTCAGTGCTTCTTCCTGGTCATGGGTAACGAAAATGGTGGTCAGGCCCAGTTCGCGTTGAATGGCGCGGATCTGTTCGCGCAGGTGTTTGCGAATTCGCGCATCCAGTGCCGACAGTGGCTCATCAAGCAATAGCAGGCGCGGGCGCGTAACCAGCGAGCGGGCCAGTGCCACACGCTGGCACTGGCCACCGGACAACTGGTGCGGATAGCGTTTGGCGAAATCATGCAGCTCGACCATCTGCAGGATCTCGGCGACGCGCGTGTGGCTTTCATCGTCGTTGATTTTTTGCATGCGCAAGCCGAAGGCGACGTTCTGTTCCACGGTCATGTTGGGAAACAGCGCGTAGCTCTGGAACACCATGCCGATATGACGCTTTTGCGGGGTGAGCGGCACCAGATCATTGCCATCGAGCAGGATGCGCCCGCTGTTGACCGAAGTCAGACCGGCGATGCAGCGCAGCAGTGTGGACTTGCCGCAGCCGGACGGGCCCAGCAGGGTGACAAACTCACCTTTTTTGACGCTGCAATTGATGTCGCTGAACACGACCGTGCTGGCATAGCTTTTCTGCAGGTTTTCAATGCTGACAAAACTCATTTCAGTCTTTGTCCTTGTTCAGTCGATTGGCGGCCCATGTCAGCACCAGCACGAAAAGGAAGTAGGAAATCACCAGCGCGCTGTTGAAGTGACCGCTGCTGTTGCGCATGTTGTTCAGGTACACCTGCAGGGTTTCATAGCGGGTGCCGACCAGCAGATTGGCGAACACGAACTCGCCGAACAGAAAGGAGAACGACAGTAGCAGGGCGATCATCAGGCCCTTGCGCAGATTCGGCAGCACTACCAGAAAGGCTGCCTGCCAAGTGCTGGCGCCCAGTAGTTGTGCTGCGTCCATCAGGTCCGTCAGGTTGATCGCCTGCAGGTTGTTGGTGATCGCGCGGTACATGAAGGGCAGGGCGACGGTGAAATAGCAGCCGATCAGAATCCACGGTGTACCGACCATGGCCAGCGGCCCTGAGCCATACAGTTGCAACAGCCCCACCGACGACACCACGGGTGGCACGGCAAAGGGCAGCAGGATCAGGATGTTCATCAGCCCGTCGAGACGTGGGAAGTAGTAATGCACGACGAACAGCAGCGGCAGAATCAGCACCACCGACAGTATCAGTGCGCCGAAGCAGACCAGCAGTGATTGCCCGAACGCCGCGAGAAAGCGTGGATCGCTCCACAGCGCGATGTACCATTTGAAGGTCAGCCCGCTGGGCAGAATGGTCGCCGACCAACTGGTCGCAATCGAGTACAGAAAGGTGCCGGCCAGCGGCAGCAGAAGGATCAGGAACAGCAGGTAGACCACCGTCTTGTGGTAGACCCCGGCAGGCCCTTGTTCAGCGCGAGACATGGTAGCTCCTTTTCAACAGCCACTGATGGACCACCGTTACCAGGGTCATCAGCCCGACCAGAATCATCGCCAGGGCGCTGGCCATGTTCGGGTCCAGCGTGATGTCACCTGCGACCATCGCTGCGATGCGGATCGGCAGTACGTTGAAGTTGCCGGTGGTCAGGGCGTACACCGTGGCATAGGCCCCCAGCGCATTGGCCAGCAGAATCACGAAGGTGCCGAGGAGTGCCGGGGTCAGGACTGGCAGGCCGATGTAGCGCCAGAACTGATAACTGCTCGCCCCCAGCAACGCCGCCGACTCGTTCCAGTCCTCACGCACAGCATCGAACGCCGGGTAAAGCAGCAGCACGCCGAGTGGAATCTGGAAGTAGGTGTAGAGGATGATCAGCCCGTTCTTGGAATACAGGTTGAAGTCGTCAATGATCCCCGTCTGCTTGAGGATCAGCGTCAGTGCGCCGTTGAAGCCCAGCAGGATGATGAAGGCAAACGCCAGCGGAACGCCTGCGAAGTTGCTGGTCATGTTGGCAAATGAATTGACGAAATCGCGCAGCCGCGAATCCACTTTGCGCAGCGAGTAAGCGCCCAGAATCGATATCAGAATGCCGAACAGGCTCGACCAGAAGCTGATCTCGAGACTGTATTGAATCGCCTGACGATAGAACTTCGAACTGAATGCCCGGATGAAGTTTTCCAGGCCCCAACCGGCGTCGCTTTGCAGGCTGTTGATCGCTACCCAGAGCAGCGGTGCAATCTGAAACACGATGAAAAACAGTGTAAACGGCAAAAGGCACAGCAGGCCCAGCCATTTACCCCGGGATAGGCTGATCAATTGAGAAGCTCCTGACAGACCGGTTTGTCGTGAGGGATGCCGAGCAGTTCGCAGATCGTGCCGCACAATTCGGTCTGGCGCGGCGCTGCATCGACATTCAGGCTGAACGCATCACCGATGACGAACAGCGGCACTTCGCGCTCTTCCGCCAGCAGGCCGTTGTGTGAGCGGTCGTTGTTCATGCCGTGGTCGGCGGTCACCAGCACCTGGTAGCCCGCGTCCAGCCAGCGTTGCAGGTAGTCAGCCAGAATGATGTCGGCACTGCGGGCAGTATTGCGGTATTGCGCGGTGTCGAGGCCGTGCTTGTGCCCGGCGTCGTCGATATTCATGGGGTGGATCAGCAGAAAATTCGGTGCATGCCTGAGACGCAGGCTTTCAGCATCGGCGAACAGGTGTGAATCGGGGTAGTGATCAGCCCAGTAAAACAACCCGTGCTGAATAGGCAGGTCGGGTGCATCGGTGTGGCGATCGCGTGGCGCATCAAACGGTGTGCGGTTGTACAGCTCGCTGACCCAGTGATAAGCCGCCGCAGCCGTGCTCAGCCCTGCGTCGCGGGCATAGTGAAATACACTGCGCTGGCTGGACAGGCGTGAGATGTTGTTATGCACGATGCCGCTGTCGATGGGCGCGACACCGGTCATTATGCATTCGTATAAAGGACGCGACAGGGCGGGCAGTTCGCACTCCAGCTTGTAGAGCGCGGCCCGACCGGCAGCATGCCAGGCTTGCAGGTGGCCCATCGCGTGGCGGGCCACTTCGTAATTGAGGCCATCGAGTACGATCAGGATAACGTTGTGTTTCATGGGCGACTCGCTCGGGCGAAAGAGTGCGGGCGAGAGTGACTCGCCCGCTTCATACGACTCCATCCCTGAGTCGCAGTGGCGATCAGTTCATCTCGATGATGACTTGTTCTTGCCACTTCTGAGGCAGTGCTTTGGACGTCTTTTCCCAAGCTGCTGCGTCTTTGATCGGCGTTACGTTCTTGTACTGTTCGTGCGGCAGCAATTTGGCTTGTACGTCTTCAGGCAACTTGATGTGCTCGGCACGAATCGGGCGCGCATTGCCTTCTGCCAGCCTGATCTGACCCGCATCGCTGAAGGTGTACTCACGCGCCAGTTTGGCGGCGTTCGGGTGCTTGGCGTACTTGTTGATGATGGTGGTGTAGCCGGAAATCACCGTGCCATCCGACGGGATCAGTACCACGTAGTCATCCGGTTTGGCCATCTTGGCCTTGTAACCCAGACCGTTGAAGTCCCAGACCACACCGACTTCGATCTCGCCTTTTTCGATGGTCTGAATGGTCGGGTTGGCGAGCGACAGACGCTTTTGCTTGGCCAGATCGGTAAACAGTTGCAGGCCCGGTTCGATATTGGTTTCGTCGCCTTTCATGGCGATAGCGGCTGCCAGCACACCGTTGGCAGCCTGAGCCGCGGTGCTCACGTCGCCAATGGAAACCTTGTACTTGCCGGTTTTAAGGTCAGCCCAGGTTTTTGGTATTTCAGAACCGTGCAGCAGGTTCTTGTTGACGATGAAGGCGATAGTGCCGGTGTAGGCCAGCGCCCAGTGACCTTCCTTATCCTTGGCCCAGTCCGGGATCTGCTCCCAGGTGGTGGGCTTGTAAGGCTGGGTCACACCTTTGGCGACGGCAATCGGGCCGAACGCTGCACCGACGTCGCCGATGTCACCACTGGCGTTGTCTTTCTCTGCATCGAACTTGGCAATTTCCTGGGCCGAACTCATGTCGGTGTCCATGTGCTTGAGACCGTACTTGGTTTCCAGGTCTTTCCAGATACCGCCCCAGTTTGCCCAGTCATCCGGCATGCCAAGGCTGTTGACCGCGCCTTCGGCCTTGGCCGCAGCTTCCAGCGTTTTAAGATCCGTGTCCGCAGCCATGGCCAGGGAACTCATTGCCATGGCTGAACCGAGGAGTGATGCCAGCAAAAGATGTTTCATTCGGAGCTCCTGTGCACTTCTTTAGCAGAAGTGTTCATCGCGGATGGTTTGGTCTAGATCAGCAATACCTGAGCCAAGTTAGGCGTGTTGCATGACATTTTCGTGTCGGGGAGGGCGGAGAGTTCTGCTTTTTCCGTGGCCTGGCAGTGCTTCGGGCTAAGCGTAGACCATTGCAAAATGCCTGCCTGACAAGGGTTTCAGGGCTTTTTCAGCGCCGTCTGGCATGAATTGTGATTAGTCATGTCACAGGACGGTCATGTAGCCAGCCTAGGCTTGCAGCGAGGGAGTTCACAGTGGGCATGGCACTGATAGGTGCCCCGCAAGAGAGCTGGTCTAGTCCAGGCAGGTACAGGAATGCGCGAAGATGTGCCACGAGCGGTAACCACTATCTGCAAGGCTTTGCAGGAACAGATAGAACATGGCCTGTTGCCGCACGGCAGCAAACTGCCTGCCGAACGCAAGCTCAGTGAAGTGTTCGGCACCACCCGCATTACCCTGCGTGAAGCCCTCCTGCAACTGGAGGCTCAGGGGCTGATTTATCGTGAGGAGCGGCGTGGCTGGTTCATCTCGCCGCCGCGGCTGGCCTACGACCTGATTCGGCGCAGTCATTTTCATGCGATGGTCTGCGCGCAGGGAAGAGTGGCTCACACTCAGCTGCTTTCGGCTCGTCTGCAACCGGCTTCGGCGATGATCTGCGAAATGCTGGAGCTGCCAGCGCTGTCGAGCGTGATCCAGATCTGTCGTGCGCGGCGTATCGATCAGCGTCTGGTGCTGTACGTCGAGCACTACCTGAGGCCGGAAGTGTTCCCCGGCATTCTCGAACATGATCTGAACGAGTCGCTTACCGAGCTCTATGCACGGTGTTATGACCTTCACTACGGTCAGGTGCGCTTCGACATGGTCCCCACTGCGCTGCACGCCGAGGCAGCCGCTGCTCTTAAGGTTTCCCTCGGCAGCCCAGGGCTGCGCATTGCGCGCGTCAATTACGACCGCAAAGACCGGCTGATTGACTGCGATCTGGAGTACTGGCGCCACGATGCGATTCATGTGCGCGCCGAGGTGCATGGCGACTGAGTGCTCGTACTGCAAACTCTCTTGCCAAGCGTGGCCCGCACGGTCGTTAGTTGCTTGTTTTTTATAAGTAAATACTCATTCCGGTCATCTAAGGTGCGCGAAGTCTACAGCCGGCTTAATAGGATTTGTGTAATGCATGCGTTTAATTAACAAAAAAAATTAATGGAAATTCTTCTATTGACTTTTATGGGGTGGGCGTAGATTAGTTCGATTTTGCCATGATATTTTCCAGAGTAATCATTCTAATTTAGTGTAAAAAATATACGGAAAAATTAATATTAATTAATATTTGCTAGTTCGTTGTGTTAGCTTTTTAGTACGGAAGGATGTGCACTGGTTAGTTGGTTTATTTCCTGTGCGTCGTTCCGCTGTGGCGTAAAGGCTGACACGGCAGTTGTCCTGTAAAGCAATGCTCAATGAGTGCAGCTGCTTTTATTTAAAGGAACTATGAGGATGCTGTAATGAACCTAGACAAGGCGTTGGTGCTGCGGACCTGTGCAAATAACATGGCCGATCATTGCGGCCTTATATGGCCCGCTTCCGGGACGGTTGAATCCAAATACTGGCAGTCAACCCGGCGGCACGAGAATGGTCTGGTCGGTCTACTGTGGGGCGCTGGAAGCAGCGCTTTTCTAAGTGTGCATGCTGACGCTCGATGGATTGTCTGTGAAGTCGCTGTTGCAGACCTCATTGCTCTGGAAGAGCCGGGAATGGTCAAGTTTCCGCGAGCCGAAGTGGTTCATGTCGGTGACAGGATCAGCGCGTCACACTTCATTTCGGCACGTCAGGCCGACTATGTATCCACGCCACCGACGTCATCATCAACGCCAACGCCAACGTTGACGCCGACACCAACGCCAACTCTGACGCCAACACCAGCAAGCTTCGCGGTATCTGCGGCCGAACAGCCCAGTCATGAAGTGTTCGATGTGGCGTTGGTCAGCGCGGCTGCCCCTTCAGCAAGCAACCTGCCAGTGACGACGCCGCAGACGTTGCAGACCGCCACTTACGGCGGCACGTTGAGTGGCGACAATCACAGTCGGCTCATTGCCGGTTATGGCAGTTCCGAAACTGCTGGCAATCACAGTGATCTGATTGCCGGTTACGGAAGTACAGGAACCGCCGGCTCCGACAGCTCGCTGGTAGCAGGCTATGGAAGCACTCAGACTGCTGGAGGGGACAGCGCGCTGACGGCGGGTTACGGCAGCACCCAGACCGCTCGCGAAGGCAGCAACCTGACGGCGGGCTACGGCAGCACCGGCACGGCAGGTTCGGACAGCTCGCTGATCGCCGGTTACGGCAGTACACAAACCTCAGGCGGGGACAGCTCGCTGACGGCGGGTTACGGCAGTACACAAACAGCTCAGGAAGGCAGCAACCTGACGGCGGGCTATGGCAGCACCGGCACGGCGGGTTCGGACAGCTCCTTGATCGCCGGTTACGGCAGTACTCAGACTTCCGGAGAAGACAGCTCGCTCACGGCGGGTTACGGCAGCACCCAGACTGCTCAGGAAGGCAGCAACCTGACGGCGGGCTATGGCAGCACAGGAACGGCCGGCTCCGACAGTTCGTTGATCGCCGGTTACGGCAGTACGCAAACCTCGGGTGGAGACAGCTCGCTCACCGCTGGTTACGGCAGCACGCAGACTGCTCAAGAGGGAAGTAACCTGACTTCCGGCTATGGCAGTACCGGGACAGCAGGTTCCGACAGCTCGCTGATCGCTGGCTACGGCAGCACGCAAACCTCGGGCAGTGACAGCGCCCTTACCGCAGGCTACGGCAGCACCCAGACTGCTCAGGAAGGCAGCAACCTGACGGCGGGCTATGGCAGCACAGGAACGGCCGGCTCCGACAGCTCGTTGATCGCCGGTTACGGCAGCACGCAAACCTCGGGTGGAGACAGCTCACTCACCGCTGGTTACGGCAGCACGCAGACTGCTCAAGAGGGAAGTAACCTGACTTCCGGCTATGGCAGTACCGGGACAGCAGGTTCCGACAGCTCGCTGATCGCCGGTTACGGCAGCACGCAAACCTCGGGTGGAGACAGCTCACTCACCGCTGGTTACGGCAGCACGCAGACTGCTCAAGAGGGAAGTAACCTGACTTCCGGCTATGGCAGTACCGGGACAGCAGGTTCCGACAGCTCGCTGATCGCCGGTTACGGCAGCACGCAAACCTCGGGCAGTGACAGTTCGCTCACGGCAGGCTATGGCAGCACACAAACGGCTCAGCAAGGCAGCAATCTGACGGCGGGCTATGGCAGTACCGGAACAGCCGGGACCGACAGCTCGCTCATCGCCGGTTACGGCAGCACACAAACCTCAGGGGGCGATAGTGCTCTGACGGCAGGCTACGGCAGCACCCAGACCGCTCAAGAGGGCAGCAATCTGACGGCGGGCTACGGCAGTACCGGCACGGCAGGCGCTGACAGCTCGTTGATCGCCGGTTACGGCAGCACGCAGACTTCCGGCAGCGACAGCTCACTGACCGCAGGCTATGGCAGTACCCAGACTGCCCGTGAAGGCAGCACCCTGACGGCCGGGTATGGAAGTACGGGAACTGCGGGCGCTGAAAGCTCGCTGATCGCTGGTTACGGAAGCACGCAGACCTCGGGCAGTGAAAGCTCGCTTACTGCAGGTTATGGCAGTACCCAGACCGCACAGCAGGGTAGCGTACTCACGTCAGGCTACGGCAGTACGCAAACGGCCGGGGCTGCCAGTAACCTCACTACCGGCTATGGAAGTACAGGCACTGCGGGTCATGAGAGCTTCATCATCGCGGGGTACGGGAGTACACAGACAGCGGGCCACAAAAGCATCCTGACCGCTGGCTATGGGAGTACTCAGACGGCCAGGGATGGCAGCGACCTGATTGCGGGTTATGGCAGTACTGCAACCGCAGGCTCAAGCAGTTCGCTGATCGCAGGTTATGGCAGCACCCAGACCGCGAGCTACAAAAGCATGCTGACCGCCGGTTATGGCAGTACACAGACGGCCCGAGAACACAGTGACCTTGTTACAGGTTATGGCAGCACTTCAACGGCAGGGTCAAACAGTTCGCTGATCGCCGGATATGGCAGCACCCAAACGGCAGGTTTCAAAAGCATACTCACTGCCGGTTATGGCAGTACACAGACGGCACAGGAGCGCAGTGACCTGGTTGCAGGCTATGGAAGCACATCGACTGCGGGTTACTCCAGTTCCTTGATCGCCGGCTATGGCAGTACGCAGACGGCGGGTTACGGGAGCACGTTGACGACCGGTTATGGCAGTACGCAAACCGCGCAGGAAAACAGTTCGCTCACCACCGGTTACGGAAGTACCTCCACCGCGGGTTATTCCAGCTCGCTGATCGCGGGTTACGGCAGTACACAGACAGCAGGCTACGAGAGCACGTTGACCGCTGGCTACGGCAGTACGCAAACCGCGCAGGAGCGCAGTGACCTGGTGACAGGTTATGGAAGCACCTCTACCGCCGGCTATGCGAGTTCGTTGATTGCGGGTTATGGCAGCACACAGACGGCAGGTTACGAGAGCACCTTGACCGCCGGTTACGGCAGTACGCAAACCGCACAGGAAAACAGCTCGCTCACCACCGGCTATGGAAGCACTTCGACCGCCGGCTTTGCCAGCTCGCTGATCGCGGGTTATGGCAGTACGCAGACAGCAGGCTATAAAAGTACCCTCACGGCCGGCTACGGCAGTACTCAGACCGCAGAGTACGGAAGCTCACTCACTGCGGGCTACGGCAGCACTGCAACGGCCGGGCAAGACAGCTCATTGATCGCCGGCTATGGCAGCTCCCTGACCAGTGGAATCAGAAGTTTCCTGACGGCAGGTTATGGCAGTACGCTGATCGCAGGACTTCGCAGTGTTTTGATCGCCGGTTATGGCAGTAGCCTTACATCGGGCATTCGCAGCACATTGACTGCGGGTTACGGCAGTAACCAGATTGCAAGTTATGGCAGCTCGTTGATTGCAGGCCATGAAAGCATTCAGGTCGCCGGAAATAAAAGCATGCTGATCGCCGGCAAGGGCAGCTCGCAGACAGCAGGTTTTCGCAGCACGCTGATTGCCGGTGCGGGTAGCGTACAGCTGGCAGGTGATCGCAGCAGGTTGATTGCCGGTGCAGACAGTAATCAGACGGCGGGTGACCGCAGCAAACTACTGGCCGGTAATAACAGTTATCTGACCGCCGGCGATAGAAGCAAGCTGACCGGTGGGCATGACTGCACCCTGATGGCGGGAGACGAAAGCAGATTGACCGCTGGAAAGAACAGTATCTTGACGGCAGGCGCTCGTAGCAAACTTATTGGCAGTGAAGGCTCGACGCTCTCGGCTGGAGAAGACTCAACGCTGATTTTCAGACGCTGGGACGGGAAGAGGTACAGGCAACTGGTTGCCAAAACGGGGGAGAACGGTGTTGACGCCGACATACCGTATTACGTGAACGAAGATGACGATATTGTCGATAAATCCGACGAGGACGACGACTGGATCGAGGTCGAATAGCCAGCTTTATGTGGGCATTCCACTACTGAATCATCGACAGGGTCCGTCGATGGGGTTCGGGACATGAAGTCCCTTTATAAACGAATAACTATTTATTGCACGCTGGTGGCTCGGGATGCCACAGACCACAGCATCTTTTTTATCGTTGTAACTGGCAAGATTTTATTTCTTTCAATGGGCAGTTTGCCGAGCGTCAGCACCGATACGTGGTGGCGGCAGGCCGCCCTCACGTTGTCGATGATCGCCTCAGTAGTGGCAGCAGCAGTTACGGCAGCTCATGGCTGGCATAGAACGCGCCGAGTACTTTGACCAGATGCGCCAGGTCGTGGCTGCCGGCCAGTTCCCGGATCGAGTGCATGGCAAACGTCGGCAAACCGATATCGACCGTGCGAATGCCCAGATGGCTGGCGGTGATCGGTCCGATGGTCGAACCGCAGGCCATGTCACTGCGCACCACAAAGCTCTGCACCGGAACCTCTTCGGCCATGCACAGGTGGCGGAAGAAACCGGCGGTCTCGCTATTGGTGGCGTAGCGCTGATTGCTGTTGACCTTGATCACTGGCCCGGCATTGAGTTTCGGGCCATGGTTGGCGTCGTGTTTGTCGGCGTAGTTGGGGTGTATACCGTGTGCGTTGTCGGCGGAGATCATCAGTGACTTCTGAATGGTCCGCACATAATCCTCGCTGCTCGGCAGCAGGCGCCGGACGATCTGTTCCAGCATTGCGCCATCTGCGCCACAGGTCGAGGACGATCCGACTTCTTCGTGGTCAGTGCAGACCAACAGCGCTGTTTCGTCACTGTTAGTGTTGAGCAACGCTTGCAGCCCGGCAAAGCACGACAGCAGGTTGTCCAGGCGCGCACCGGCGAGGAAATCGCCATGCAGGCCAACGATGGCAGCGCTTTGGGTGTCGTAGAAGCTCAGCTCGTAATCCAGCACCACATCGGCGTTCAGGCCATGTTCGCGTGCCAGTTGGTCAGTCAGCAGCGCGCGGAAGTCGGCGCGCTCGTCACCGGCCACTTGCGCCAGAATCGGCGGCAGCTCGGTCTGCGGATTGATGGCACGGCCTTCGTTAACCGTGCGATTCAGGTGAATGGCCAGATTGGGAATGACCGCAATCGGCAATTTGAAGTCGATCAGCTGACTTTCGACCTTGCCGTCGCGGCGGAACGTGACCCGGCCGGCCAGCGACAGATCGCGGTCGAACCACGGTGCCAGCAGTGCGCCGCCATAGACTTCGACACCCAGTTGCCAGAAACCCTGACGTTGCAACTCGGGTTGCGGCTTGACCCGCAGGCAGGGGCTGTCGGTGTGCGCGCCGACCATGCGGATACCGCCGGTCAGTGGTGACTGACGGCCCATTCTGAACGCGACAATGGAGGAGTCATTGCGCGTCACATAGTAACGACCTCCCGTTTCGACGGCCCAGGTGTCACGCTCGTCCAGCCGCTGAAACCCGGCAGCTTCGAGGTGTTGCACGAGGGTGGCGGTGGCGTGGAAGGGGGTAGGGGAAGCCTTGAGGAAATCGATGAGGCCTTTGTTCAACTCGTCGCGCATAAATAGCTCCAGACAGCAATGGCGCGAGTTTACCGCATTGGATGATTTGCTGCCTTGGGTTGCGCTTATCGAGATACCCAAGCCCGACGGGCTCTCGTGCCAACGCTCTGAGGTGCATGCGCTTCGTGACGCTCTGCGTCACACAGCGGTTCTGTGATGTCAGTGGGTTTGAGGCTCGACTCAAGTCACCTTTTCGCCCCTCGGCGAGTTACTTTGATGGGGCCAAAGTAACCAAACCCCCTGGCTCCGTTTCCGGCCCGACTTCGTCGGGTTCCTTCGTCCTGACACTGATCCGGGGGTCGCCGCAACGGGCCATCCATGGCCCGGTGCGGCTTGCTCGGCGTCCTGCCGAGCTACCCCCGGATCAGTGTCAGGACTCAGCCGTCACTTACGTCGCACTCTGCGTCGTCAGTACCATTGCGATCGAAAAGCGTTTCTTTGGCAGTTGCTACGGGGTAAGGCATTACGTTACGCCGTATCGGATATCTGTGACGCGGAGCGTCACGAAATGCATGCCAACGCAGAGCATTGGCACGATGTTCAAAGCTCAGTGTTCAAAGCTCAGTGCTTTGCGTGGGCAAGAGTGTCAGTGTGTTGCTCAGTACCCATTCAGATCAAAAAGGCGCAGGGCATTCGAAGGTAAGACGCTCGCCGGTACCCGGATGCGTGAAGCTCAACATGCTGGCATGCAGGCACAGGCGCGGATACGCCGCCAGCGCCTCGGGGTGGGCGTACAGACCATCGCCCAGCAGCGGATGCCCGATTGACAGCATGTGCACGCGCAGTTGATGCGAGCGGCCGGTGATCGGCGTGAGCTCGACGCGGCAGTACGTGTCATGCCGCTCCACAACCTTCCAGAACGTCAGCGCATGCTTGCCGCCTTCGTGGTCCACCACATGGCGCGGCTTGGTCGGCGGGTCGTAGCGCAAGGGCAGGTCGATGCTGCCGCTGTCCAGCGACGGCTGGCCCCAGCACAGTGCGGTGTAGGCTTTTTCGGTTTCGCGGTCATGAAACTGACGCGACAGTTCGCGATGCGTGTCGGCATCACGCGCCAGCAGGATGATCCCGGACGTTTCCCAGTCCAGACGATGGACAATGCGGGCCTCGGGAAAACCGTTTTCCTGCAGGCGGGTAATCAGGCAATCCTTGTTGTCATCGGCGCGGCCGGGGACGGAAAGCAGCAGGGTAGGCTTATCGATCACCAGAACGGCAGCGTCCTGATGGATGATGCGGATGTTCGACAACGGCATGCAACGGCCTCGAAACGCTAGAAACGCCAACGGCGGTAAAGGCGCAGCTTCCGCAGAAGTGCGCCGATACCGCCGCCAGCGACTGCCGGATCAGCGATCTGGCAGGGTGATATTGAGTTCCAGAATCGAACAGCTGCCCTGGCTTTCCAGAGCGACCTGAACCTGATCAGACTCGATATTGACGTATTTACGGATCACTTCCACCAGCTCTTTCTGCAACGCAGGAAGGTAGTCCGGGGTACTCCGCTGGCCACGTTCGTGGGCAACGATGATCTGTAGACGCTCTTTCGCTACCGAGGCCGTGCTTTCTTTTTTGCGGTCACGAAAGAAGTCAAAAATATTCATCATTTACCCCCGAACAGACGTTCAAAGAATCCTTTCTTATTCACATCCAGAAAACGGTGCTCAAGTGTTTTGCCCAGCAGGCGGTCGACCGCATCGCTATAGGCCTGACCTGCATCGCTCTGGTCATCCAGAATGACCGGCACGCCCTGGTTGGACGCCTTGAGAACCGCCTGGGACTCTGGAATCACGCCCAGCAGGGTCACAGCGAGGATTTCCTTGACGTCTTCCACGCCCAGCATCTCGCCCTTGCTGACGCGCTCAGGGTTGTAACGCGTAAGCAGCAGGTGTTCCTTGATCGGGTCCTGGCCCAGTTCGGCGCGACGCGATTTGCTGGCCAGCAGCCCCAGCATGCGGTCAGAGTCGCGTACCGACGAAACTTCAGGGTTGGTCACGACAATCGCTTCATCGGCGAAGTACATCGCCAGATGAGCACCGGTCTCGATGCCGGCCGGCGAGTCGCAAACCACGAATTCGAAGGTTTCCTTCAATTCCATGAGGACTTTTTCAACGCCCTCCTTGGTCAGTGCATCCTTGTCACGGGTCTGGCTCGCGGCCAGAACAAACAGGTTCTCGATCTTCTTGTCCTTGATCAAGGCCTGCTGCAGGTTGGCTTCGCCATTGACCACGTTGACGAAGTCATACACCACACGACGCTCGCAGCCCATGATCAGGTCGAGGTTACGCAGGCCGACGTCGAAGTCGACGATGACTGTCTTGTGGCCACGCAGTGCGAGACCTGTACCGATGGCGGCGCTGGTAGTGGTCTTGCCCACACCACCCTTGCCGGATGTAACTACGAGAATCTTGGCCAAGGTGAATCACCCCTAGATGAAAAGGACGTTTAGTCCCTGAAGAGCATCTCGTGACGCAACGTGGGTCGAAGAATTCTGGAAATCAACAGGCATGGTCCTGGAAAGCTAGCACCCGGCTACTACTTTCAACTCATATACCGACTGAAAAACAACGTTTTTCAGGATTTCCTACCGCCTTGACGACCTTTTCGCGACGAATCAGAGACACTTTGAAAATTGCGGCAGTATCCGTTAAAGACGAATGATGTTCAACACATCACCGGAAAGGCTTATCTGGACCGGCGAGCCCCATAACGGGTCCCGGCGCAGGTCCTCGGAGACCTTATATTGCCCGGCGATCGAAATCAGCTCGGCGCTGAGTTGCTGGCAGAAGATCCGTGCCCGCGTGTCACCCTTGATACCTGCCAGTGCCCTGCCGCGCATTGGGCCGTACACATGGATGTTTCCATCGGCCAGAAGTTCCGCACCGGGACTGACCGGAGCGACCACGACCAGATCGCCACCCTGGGCATAGATCTGCTGGCCGCCGCGTACCGGAGCGGTGATCACGCGGGTCGGCTTGATGATGGGTTCAGGCGGTTTTTCCGGGACCTTTTTCGGCGCTTCGGCTTCGACCGGGTCCAGCACGCGCTCGCGGGCACCGGACGGCGGCAGCACTGGCAGATCGACGGCGATGGCCGCAGCGATGTCTTCGATACGATTGGCACGGATCGCCAGGGTACGCAGGCCGTGCTGGCGACAGATGCGCACCAGACCGGGCAAATCCACCGGCCCTTCGTGGGGGGCGAGCTTGTCGAGCGCGAGAATCAACGGTGTATTGCTGAAGAAATTGGGGGCCTGCGCCACTTTCGCCGCCAGTTGCCTGTCGAGCGCTTCGAGGTTGGCTCGGGTCAGCTCCATCACGGTGATGGCGAGCATGCTGCCCTTGAGCTGAAATACGGGTTCCGGGTTTTGCGATTCAATCTGGCTCATGGTTGATATACACAACAGCTTGTCGCTAAAAGTGCCGAGACTTATAGCGAGAACGCCCGCGAGCCGCAAGCGGGTCGAACCGTTGTAGAATGCGCGGCCTTTGTTCTGACGGAAGCCCAAATGGATCGCCCGCGCTTTAAAGCCAGTTTCCTTCACCCCCGTTTCTGGCCGTTGTGGCTGGGGCTGGGGCTTTTGTGGCTGATTGTCCAGTTGCCGTTTCGGGTCTTGCTGGTCATGGGTCGTGCGTTGGGCGCGATCATGTATTGCGTGGCCACTGATCGAAAAAATATCGCCTCACGCAATCTGGAGCTGTGCTTCCCGCAGTTGTCCGCCGCCGAGCGCAAGCGCCTGCTGAAGGAAAACTTTGCCTCCACGGGTGTCGCCTTCTTTGAAATGGCCATGAGCTGGTGGTGGTCCAGAGCGCGATTGGCAAAGCTGGCCCATGTCGAAGGGCTTGAACATTTGCAACAGGCTCAGCAGAAGGGCGAGGGCGTGATTCTGATGGCATTGCACTTCACCACGCTGGAAATCGGCGCGGCGCTATTGGGCCAGCAGCACACCATCGACGGCATGTACCGCGAGCACAAGAGCCCGCTGTTCGACTTCATTCAGCGTCGTGGTCGCGAGCGTCACAATCTCGACTCCCTGGCCGTCGAGCGCGACGATGTGCGCGGCATGCTCAAGTTGCTGCGCGCCGGACGTGCCATCTGGTACGCGCCGGATCAGGACTATGGCGCGAAACAGAGCGTGTTCGTGCCACTGTTCGGTATTCAGGCCGCGACGGTGACCGCCACCAGCAAGTTCGCCCGATTGGGTCGTGCGCAAGTGGTGCCGTTCACCCAGCAGCGTCTCGCCGATGGCAGTGGTTATCGGTTGGTGATTCATCCTCCGCTGGAAGATTTTCCGGGTGAGAGCGACGAAGCGGATTGCCTGCGCATCAACCAGTGGGTAGAAAAGGCCATTACCGAATGCCCGGAACAATATCTTTGGGCCCATCGACGTTTCAAAAGTCGACCGGCAGGTGAACCGAAGCTATACACCAAGCATAAATAAAGCGTCTTCGATCACCGAGGTCAGTTGTAGATGCCAGATCCTGCCGTTCAGAACAACGTAGTGAGCAGTCATGTCGAGCCTGTAACCGGGCTCATTCTGTCCGGCGGCGGCGCGCGTGCCGCCTATCAGGTGGGGGTCCTTGCAGGTATCGCCGACCTGTTGCCTGCCGGCTCGCCCAATCCCTTTCCGGTCATCGTCGGTACGTCGGCTGGCGCAATCAATGCCGTGAAGCTGGCCAGCGGTGCGTTGCATTTTCGCATCGCCATTCACCAGTTGACCGAGTTCTGGCAGTCATTTCGCAGTCATCAGGTATTGCGCAGCGACTGGTCGGGTGTGATTCATCAGGCCAGCCGGTTTTTCGGACGCAGCCTGATGGGCTTCGGGCGCAACATTCCGGTGGCCTTGCTCAACAGCTCGCCGCTACGTGACCTGCTCAATGAGCGACTGGACCTTTCCGGGATCGAAGCCGCCATCAACGCCCACCATCTGCGCGCGGTAGCGGTAACAGCTTTCGGCTACGAGTCGGGGCAGGCGGTCACGTTCTATCAAGGTCGGGGCACCATAGAGCCCTGGCTGCGTCATCGGCGCACCGGCCGGCCGACACAGCTGACCGTGGATCACCTGCTGGCCAGTTCGGCCATCCCCTTGTTGTTCGCCCCCGTGATGCTGGATCAGGAGTACTTTGGTGATGGCGCTGTGCGTCAGTCCGCACCGATCAGCCCCGCGCTGCACCTCGGCGCCAACCGTGTGCTGGTGGTGGGCGTCAGCGGCAATCCGCGCGGGCTCAAGACTGAAAGGCCTGCACCGCGCCCGCCGAGCGGCGTTCAGCCTACTCTGGCGCAGATCAGCGGTCACATGCTCAACAGCACGTTCATTGATAATCTGGAAAGCGATATCGAGTTGCTGGAACGGCTGAACACGGCCAGCGCGCTGTTGCCCGACGAGCAGATCAGGCAACCGGGGATGGAGCCGGTGGAAGTACTGGTGATTTCCCCAAGCCGCCCGCTGGACGAAATCGCCGCCCGTCACCGCCGCGAATTACCACCGGCACTGCGCACCTTTTTGCGCGGCCCGGGCGCGACCAAGAGCAGCGGTGCCAGTGTCCTCAGTTATCTGTTGTTTGAATCGGGCTATTGCAGCGAGTTGATCGAGCTCGGTCGTCATGATGCGATTGCCCAAGGCGCCGAACTGAAGCGGTTCCTGCGCCTGAAGTGATCGGGCTGGGCAGGCAGCCGGGGGTTTTGACAGCTTGACCGGTCAAGCCGTCAAACGATCTTCCCGGAAATCACGAATCGCCTGCTCGATCTCTTCCTTGGTGTTCATCACGAACGGCCCGTACTGGACGATTGGCTCAAGCAGGGGTTTGCCTGCAATCAACAGCACTCGCGCGCCGCCGGGACTGCCGATCCGCAGCTCGCCCTGGTCAGACAGGCGCGCCATTTGACGCAGACCAACCGATTGGCTGCTGCCTTCGACCTCGATGCTGCCTTCATACACATACAACAACGCGCGGTGGCCTTCGGGCACCTGGGGGTTGATGCTGCTGCCAGCTGGTAAATGAAAGTCCAGATACAGCGGCTCGGTGTCCGGGCGCTGCACTGCGCCGGCCTGGCGAAGGTTGCCGTCATCGAAATGACCGGCGATCACCACCACCCCGACACCGGACTCTGTGGTCAGGCGAGGAACATTTTCCGGCTGTATATCCTGATAACTGGCGTCAGCCAGCTTGTTCTTGCCTGGCAGGTTCAGCCACAGCTGGAAGCCACGCATGGTGCCTTCTTCCTGTTCAGGCATCTCGCTGTGGATGATTCCGCGTGCCGCGGTCATCCATTGCACGCCGCCGCTCTGCAGCAGGCCGACATTGCCCATGTGGTCTTCGTGGCGCATCCGGCCTTCAAGCATGTAGGTCACGGTCTCGAAACCACGATGCGGATGAGGCGGGAAGCCCGCAATGTAGTCATCGGGCTTGTCCGAGCCGAACTCGTCGAGCATAAGAAACGGGTCGAATTGCTCTACGCCCCGGCCGCCGAATACGCGAGTCAGGCTTACACCTGCGCCATCGGACGCCGGTTGGCCAGCATGGATGGACAGCACTTTACGAAATTGAGTCATGGAAACAGAGCACTCCTGATCAGGTGACAGTGAGTGTCATGGTAAGCCTGAATTATCGATAAACAGATTCGAATCCCGGGCAGGAATGATCGTATTTGTCGATACATCGAAAAGGCTGTCGAAACAGCCTGGGCAGGTTAGTGAGTGCTGCCTTGCGCAGACATCGCCAGCAGCTGTTTTTCCTGATTCCAGTCAAACGGCTCATCGTTCTGCTCGGCTTCGTAGCGACGTTCTTCCAGCGCCTGATACAGCTCGATCTCATCATCCGGCATGAAATGCAGGCAGTCTCCGGCGAAGAACCACAGCAGGTCGCGAGGCACCAGATGGGCGATCTGCGGATAACGCTGGATCACCTGACAGAGAATATCCTGGCCCAGGTACTGGCTTTCAATCGGGTCCAGCGGCAGTTGTTCGACCAGTTCGTCAAAGCGCTCCATGAACAGCGCATGACTTTCTTCCGGAACCTGCTCGGCCTCGCCCAGCGCGACCAGAATGCTGCGCAGATGTGCCAGCAGGCCCAGTTGGTAGTCGAGAGTGGCGTCGGCCATCGGGTAATCCTCAAATGCAAAACAGGCGCGAGAGTATAAAGCTCTACGCGCCTGCTGTGTGGTAAGACCTGATGGTTAGCGGATTTTGCCCGCTGTCAGGGTCAGTTCTTCCTTGTCGAAATCGTCCACGTCGATCACCACACGACGCGCCGCTTCGGCTGCACGCAAGGTCTGCACCTCGTCAGCCTGCAACACACCGATGCGCAATGCCGCGTCGATAGCGTGCTCGCCTGCCTCGGGTTTGACCTGGCCACTTTTGAGCGCCACTTGCAGTTTCTTGTGCAGCGGGTAAGCAGTACTCAGCAGATCGACAGCATGTTGCAATGCACCGACCGGGTCTTCTGCCGATTGCGGGCGATAGCAGCCAGCCAGCAACTCTTCCAGGGTCGGATCGCCCTTGGTACGGCCCAGCACTTGCGCAACTTCGGCGTCCAGTTTGTCCGATGGCCCCTTGTGGCGACGGCCGAACGGGAACACTACTGCACGTAGCAATCCGCCCAGTACCCGGTTGGGGAAGTTGCTGAGAATCTCGTCCATCGCACGTTCCGAGTGCCCAAGGCTTTCTTCCATTGCCCAGCGAAACAGCGGGCTCATGTGGTCCGGCGAGCCGAGATCGTGATAGCGCTTGAGGGCTGCCGACGCCAGGTACATGTGGCTGAGTACATCACCCAGGCGTGCCGACAGTCGTTCGCGACGCTTCAGTTCGCCGCCCAGCAGCATCATGCTCAAATCCGCCAGCATGGCAAATGCCGCCGCCTGACGGTTCAGTGCGCGGAAATAGCCCTGGCTCAGACTGTTGCCCGGCACGCGTTCAAAGTGCCCGAAGCCGAGGTTGAGAATCAGCGTGCTGGCCGCGTTGCTCACTGCAAAACCGATGTGCTTGAGCAGTAAGGTGTCGAACTCGGCCAGTGCCTGTTGTTTGTCTTCGCGTCCAGCCAGCGCCATTTCCTTGAGTACGAACGGATGGCAACGAATCGCGCCCTGGCCGAAAATCATCAGGTTGCGCGAAAGAATATTGGCGCCTTCAACGGTGATGAAAATCGGCGCGCCTTGCCAGTTGCGACCCAGATAGTTGTTCGGGCCCATGATGATGCCCTTGCCACCGTGCACGTCCATGGCGTGGCCGATGCATTCGCGGCCGCGTTCGGTCAGGTGGTACTTGAGGATTGCCGACAGTACCGATGGCTTCTCGCCCAGATCGACTGCATTGGCGGTCAACATGCGTGCGCTGTCCATCAGCCAGGCGTTACCGCCGATCCGTGCCAACGCTTCCTGAATGCCTTCAAAGGCCGACAACGGCACATTGAATTGCTCGCGCACCTTGGCGTACTGGCCGGTCACCAGACTGGTGTACTTGGCCGCGCCAGTGCCCACCGCAGGCAGCGAGATCGAACGACCCACCGACAGGCAGTTCATCAGCATCATCCAGCCCTTGCCCAGCATCGGCTGACCACCGATCAGGTAGCTCAGCGGGACGAACACATCCTTGCCCGAGTTAGGGCCGTTCATGAACGCCGCCCCCAGTGGCAGATGACGACGGCCGATTTCGACGCCCGGTGTGTCAGTCGGGATCAACGCGAGGCTGATGCCCAGGTCATCTTCCTCGCCGAGCAGGTGTTCGGGGTCGTAAGCCTTGAACGCCAGGCCGAGCAGGGTGGCCACCGGGCCGAGGGTGATGTAGCGTTTTTCCCAAGTCAGGCGCAGGCCGATGACTTCTTCGCCTTGCCACTGGCCCTTGCAGATGATGCCGGTATCGGGCATCGCGCCTGCATCGGAGCCCGCGAGCGGGCCGGTCAGTGCGAAGCACGGGATGTCTTCACCGCGAGCCAGACGCGGCAGATAGTGGTTGCGTTGCTCGTCGGTGCCGTAATGCAGCAGCAATTCAGCAGGGCCTAGGGAGTTGGGGACCATCACGGTGGACGCCAGATCGCCGCTGCGGGTGGCCAGTTTCATGGCAACCTGAGAGTGGGCGTACGCCGAGAAGCCCTTGCCGCCGAATTCTTTCGGAATGATCAAGGCGAAGAAACCGTGCTCTTTCATGTGCGCCCAGGCTTCGGGCGGCAGGTCCATCGCCTGACCGATCTCCCAATCGCTGACCATCGCACACAGATCTTCGGTCGGGCCGTCAATAAAGGCCTGCTCTTCTTCGGTCAGTTGGACCTTTGGATAAGCCAGTAACTTGTCCCAGTCCGGACGACCGCTGAACAGCTCGCCGTCCCACCAGACAGTCCCGGCATCGATCGCGTCGCGCTCGGTTTCGGACATGGGCGGCAACACTTTCTGGAACCAACTGAACATCGGTGCGGTGAAATGCTTGCGACGCAGATCGGGCAGTATCAGCGGTATGAATACCGCTAGCCACAACAGCCAGAATACGGTCAGCAGCCATCCTGGCGCGTGGCTGAAAACGCCCATGGCCAGCAGGTAAACAGCCACTACACCAAGCGCCGGGAGCGGGTCGGTCCGTCTGTGAGCCAGCCAGGCAATGCCGACGACCAGCACTACAATCCACAACAACAGCATAGGTATTCCTCCGTGATGACAGCCGCCCTGGCAGCTGTCAGGAACTGATCGCCAGGCAGTGTCGAGGCGATATCGATAGTGACCCTCGCTTGGCGAGGAAGTTGCCGCAGGATCCGGGTAGACTGGCGTTCGGTTGGTTTCAGGACATTACTGCTCAACACACTCTCATACATTCGGTGCTAAGCGAGGGGAACGCAATGCTTAAGATCTGGGGACGGAAAAATTCCAGCAATGTGCGCAAGGCACTCTGGATTGCCGAGGAAGTCGGGGTTGCGTACGAAACGCAGGATGCCGGTGGCGCATTCGGGCTGGTCGACGAGGCTGCCTACCGGGCGAAGAACCCCAACGGCCGTATTCCGATGATCGAGGACGGTGACTTCGTGCTGTGGGAGTCCAACGCCATCGTGCGTTATCTGGCTGCCCGCTATGCTCCGGATTCCGACCTTTACCCAACTGACGTACAGGCGCGCGCGCTGGCCGACAAGTGGATGGACTGGACGACGTCGACCATTGCCGGTCCGATCAGCCCGGTATTCTGGGGTGTGGTGCGAACGCCAGCCGACAAGCAGGACTGGATAGCCATTGAGCAGGGCATCAAAACTCTGCACAGTCTGCTGCAGATCGCCGATGACGCCCTGTCCCGTCAGCCCTGGCTGTCCGGCGAGACATTCGGCATGGGCGACATTCCCCTGGGATGCTTTGCATACAGCTGGTTTGAAATGCCGATTGAACGTCCGCCATTGCCTCACCTCCAAGCCTGGTATGAGCGACTCAAGGCCCGCCCGGCGTATCGCAAGGCGGTCATGAGCCCGTTGACCTGACTGCGTTCGACTCACGCGCTTCCGGGTTGCTTGTCGGGCCCATGTCTGACGCTTGATATGTACTATTAACAGATGTGTCTGTACTTGAACGGCCCGGCCACGCACCATTGCCTGGCTGGGTCGTTACGGACGGCGGCTGTTTCCAGCCAGATTCATTTCCTTTTTCCTGATGGGTATTCCTTCCTCTATGTCTTCTGCTCTGTCCATTCGGCAGCTCACCAAAACCTACGGCAACGGTTTCCAGGCCTTGAGTGGCATCGACCTGGACGTGGCTGAAGGTGATTTCTTCGCTTTGCTTGGCCCTAACGGTGCCGGCAAATCCACTACCATCGGTATCATCTCGACACTGGTCAACAAGACCAGCGGAACGGTGAACATCTTCGGCCACGACCTGGATCGCGAGCCTGCTGCGCTGAAACGCTGCATTGGCGTGGTGCCGCAGGAGTTCAACTTCAACCAGTTCGAGAAGACATTCGACATCGTCGTGACTCAGGCTGGTTACTACGGCATCCCGGCGAAGATCGCCAGGGAGCGTGCCGAGCAGTACCTGACCCAGTTGGGCCTGTGGGACAAGCGCGACGTGCCTTCACGCTCGCTGTCCGGCGGCATGAAGCGACGTCTGATGATTGCCCGCGCGCTGATTCACGAGCCGCGGCTGCTGATCCTCGACGAGCCCACCGCGGGTGTGGACATCGAACTGCGCCGCTCGATGTGGACCTTTCTCACTGAGCTGAACAGAAAGGGCATCACCATCATTCTGACCACTCACTACCTGGAAGAGGCCGAGCAGCTGTGCCGCAACATCGGCATCATCGACCATGGGGTGATTGTGCAAAACACCGGCATGAAGCAATTGCTCGCCACGCTGACCGTCGAAACGTTCGTGCTGGACCTCAAGGAATCCTGGCAGAGCGCTCCGCAATTGCCCGGTTTTCCCTGCCGCCTGCTGGACAGCCACACCCTGGAAGTCCAGGTCGACAAGAATGTCGGCATCACCGCGTTGTTCAGCCAGTTGGCGTTCCAGAACATCGAAGTGCTGAGCCTGCGTAATAAATCCAATCGCCTTGAGGAGTTGTTTGTGTCTCTGGTTGAGAAAAACCTGGCGAAGGTGGCGGTATGATCGAGCAAAATGGCGAACTGCGGCCCAACCTGATTGCCCTGAAAACCATCGTCTATCGCGAAGTCCATCGCTTTATGCGGATCTGGCCGCAGACGCTGCTGCCGCCAGCCATCACCATGGTGCTGTACTTCGTCATCTTCGGTAACCTGATCGGCCGGCAGATCGGTGACATGGGTGGTTTCACCTACATGCAGTACATCGTGCCGGGCCTGATCATGATGTCGGTGATCACCAACTCCTACGGCAATGTGGTTTCAAGCTTCTTCGGTGCCAAGTTTCAGCACTCCATCGAAGAGCTGATGGTCTCGCCGGTCTCACCGCACACCATCCTGATCGGCTACACGCTGGGCGGCGTGCTGCGTGGGCTTATGGTGGGGTTCATCGTCACTTTGCTGTCGATGTTCTTCACCGACCTGCAAGTGCATCACCTTGGCGTGACCATCATCGTGGTCGTGCTGACAGCGACGATCTTCTCGCTGCTGGGGTTCATCAATGCTGTGTTTGCCCGTAATTTCGACGATATTTCGATCATCCCGACCTTCGTTCTGACCCCGTTGACCTATCTGGGCGGCGTGTTCTACTCGATCAACCTGCTGCCACCGTTCTGGCAGACCGTGTCGCTGGCCAACCCGGTGCTGCACATGGTCAACGCCTTCCGCTATGGCATTCTGGGTGTGTCCGACATCAAGATCAGCATCGCCCTGGCGTTCATGATCGTCGCGACCATCGTGCTGTACGTCGGTTGCGCACGGTTGCTGGTGAGCGGGCGCGGTATGCGTCAGTAACACATTGGTCCCGACCCGCCAGGCTGGCGGGTCGAACCGTGTTGATCCCTTTCCTTTCAAATGCTGCAACACTTCATCCTTTCTGACGTTCCGATACTGCGCTAATCCTTAAGGCTTTCTGCTTCAAGGAACCCTCATGCGCACAGGGATGATCGCGCTCGCACTGGGGCTTGTTGCCCTGCGTTTTCTGCCTGCGTTGCCGCCTGCCTGGCTGTTGTTGCTGATGCCGGTACTGGCATTGATGCTGCTGCCGTTTCGCACTTATCCATTGGCGTTGTTTCTGCTCGGTTTCACTTGGGCCTGCATTTCAGCGCAGTGGGCGCTGAATGACCGTCTGCCGTCCCGGCTGGACGGGCGGACGCTGTGGGTACAGGGCCAAATAGTCGGTTTGCCGAGTGTTGCCGAGGGCGTGGTGCGTTTCGAGCTGGAGGACGCCAGCTCACGACGGTCGAAACTGCCTGCGCGCATTCGCCTGGCCTGGTACGTCGGCCCCGAGATACGTAGCGGCGAGCGCTGGCGTCTGGCGGTCAAACTCAAGCGTCCGGGCGGACTGGTCAATCCGGATGCCTTCGATTATCAGGCCTGGCTGCTGGCCCAGCGTATCGGCGCTACCGGCACCGTGGCAGACGGTCAGCGGCTGGCCCCAGCGCGCGGTGCCTGGCGCGATGGCATTCGTCAGCGGCTGTTGGCCGTCGATGCGCAGGGCAGAGAAGGTGGTCTGGCTGCCTTGGTGCTGGGCGATGGCTCTGGTTTGTCGCGCACCGACTGGCAAGTGCTGCAAGACACCGGCACGGTGCATCTGCTGGTGATTTCCGGTCAGCACATCGGCCTGCTGGCCGGGGTGGTTTACGCGCTGGTGGCAGGTTTGGCACGTTGGGGGCTGTGGCCACGCGCTTTGCCATGGTTACCCTGCGCGTGTGGGTTGGCGTTTGCTGCGGCGTTGGGGTACGGGTTGCTGGCTGGTTTCGACGTGCCGGTACGGCGTGCCTGTGTGATGGTCGCCATGGTGCTGCTCTGGCGTTTACGCTTTCGGCATCTGGGTGTGGTCTGGCCGTTGCTGCTGTCATTCAACACGGTGCTGATCTTTGAGCCACTGGTGACATTGCAACCGGGTTTCTGGCTGTCCTTTACGGCGGTCGGCATTCTGGTTCTGATTTTCAGCGGCCGGCTGGGTGCCTGGAGCGGGTGGCAAAGCTGGACCCGTGCGCAATGGCTGATCGCCGTAGGCCTGCTGCCGATTCTGTTGGCGCTGAACTTGCCGATCAGCCTCAGTGGCCCGTTTGCCAACCTTATTGCTGTTCCGTGGGTCAGCGTGATCGTCCTGCCGCCTGCACTGATCGGTACCTTGCTGCTGCCCATCCCAGTGTTGGGTGAAGGTCTATTGTGGCTGGCCGGAGGCGCGCTGGAATGGCTGTTCGTGTTCCTCGCCCTGGTCGCCGGAGCGCTGCCGGCCTGGTTACCCAGCGCCGTGCCAGTCTGGGCATGGGGCTTGAGTCTTTTCGGGGCCTTGCTGTTGTTGCTGCCCAAGGGCGTGCCGATGCGTCCGTTGGGCTGGCCCTTGCTGTTGCTGTGCGTGTTCCCGCCGCTAGAATCGGTGCCGACGGGGCGGGTCGACGTACTGCAACTGGATGTGGGTCAAGGACTGGCGATTCTCCTGCGTACCCGTCATCACACGCTGTTGTACGACGCCGGCCCGCGTTTCGGTGAGTTCGACATCGGTGAGCGGGTGGTCGTACCGGCCATTCGCAAGACCGGTGTTCGTCATCTTGATCTGATGCTGATCAGCCACGCCGACGCTGATCATGCCGGTGGTGCCCGGGCGGTTCATCAGGCATTTCCCGTGACCAGGGTGCTGGGCGGTGAACTGGCCAGGCTCGCCCCGCAACTTGATGCAAGGCTGTGCGAGAGCGGCGAGCGCTGGGAGTGGGATGGCGTGATATTCACCACATGGCGCTGGGAGCAGGCTCCCGATGGTAATGCGGCCTCCTGCATCCTCAGCGTCGATGCCGGTGGCGAGCGTCTGTTGCTGACCGGCGACATCGATGTGCATGCCGAGCGTGCGGCCATCGACAGCGGGTTCGACCTGCGCGCCCACTGGTTGCAGGCGCCACATCACGGCAGCCGGTCCTCGTCCTCGAAACCCTTTCTTCAGGCTGTAGCGCCCGTCGGCGTAGTGATTTCCCGAGGGCGCAACAATGCCTTCGGGCATCCGCACCCTTCGGTCATGACGCGTTATCGATGGTTGGGCATATCGAGTTATGACAGCGCCGAGCTGGGCGCCATTCATCTGCAACTGGGTGCATTCGGCTCGCCCCGGGCAGAACGTGCGCAGCGGCGGTTCTGGCGCGATTGAGCGTATGGATATCGATCTGGGCGCTCGGCATTCAACGACCCTATGGTAGAGTGGCGCCAATTTTCGATGGAGTGATCACTGTGTGGGAACTGGTCAAGTCTGGCGGCTGGATGATGCTGCCGATCATTTTGAGTTCCATTGCCGCTGCCGGCATTATCATCGAGCGTCTGTGGACACTGCGTGCCAGCCGTATCGCGCCGCCGCATCTGTTGGGACAGGCCTGGCAGTGGATTCAGGAAAAAAAGCTCGATAGCGAAAAGCTCAAGCAACTGCGTGCTGACTCGCCGCTGGGTGAAATCCTCGCTGCAGGTCTGGCCAACTCCAGGCATGGTCGCGAGATCATGAAAGAATGCATCGAAGAAGCCGCGGCCAGGGTTATTCATGATCTGGAACGCTACCTGAGCGCGCTGGGCTCGATTGCAGCAATGGCACCCCTGCTTGGTCTGCTCGGTACAGTATTGGGCATGATCGAAATTTTCGGTTCGTTCAACAGTACCGGCGCGACGGCCAATGCCGGTGTGCTGGCAAGCGGTATTTCCAAGGCGCTGATCTGTACGGCATCGGGTCTTATCGTCGCGATTCCGGCGATCTTCTTTCATCGCTTTCTGCAGAGCCGTGTCGACGAGCTGGTGGTCGGCATGGAGCAGCAGGCCATTCGTCTGGTTGAAGTCGTGCAGGGCGACCGTGATGTCGATCTGATTGACGCCAAGGTTGATCTCAAATCGCTGGCCAGGGCGGGCGGGAGCAAGAAAAAGTGAAATTTCGCCGCCGCAGACCCCGCGAAAACATCGACATCAATCTGGTTTCCCTGATTGATGTGGTGTTCATCCTGCTGCTGTTCTTCATCGTGACGACCACCTTTACCCGTGAGACCCAGTTGCGCGTGGACCTGCCGCAGGCAGTTACCGGCACGCCGGAGGTGGACGCCGCTGCGAAACATCTGGACATCGCGATCAATGCCGACGGGATCTTTTCCCTGAACAATCAGTTGTTGCCGAAAAACGACCTGGCCACGCTGATCGAGGCCTTGCAGCGCGAGTCGGCGGGCGATACCAGTTTGCCGCTGTCGATCAGCGCCGATGGCAAGACCCCGCATCAGTCGGTCATCACGGCCATGGATGCAGCGGGAAAACTGGGTTTCAGTCATTTGCGCATGACCACTGTCGAGGCCACATCGGCTAACTGATGGCATTTACCGACCGTTTGCTTGATGCCTGGTACACAGGCCACCCTGCGCTGACACTTTTGCGTCCGCTGGAAAGCCTCTACCGACGGGTTGTCGATCGTAAACGCTCGCGTTTTCTAGCCGGGGAGGGTGATATCTATCGCGCTCCGGTTCCGGTAATCGTGGTCGGTAATATCACTATCGGCGGCACTGGCAAGACGCCGCTGATTCTCTGGATGATCGAACACTGCCGTCGACGCGGTTTGCGAGTGGGTGTTGTCAGCCGCGGCTATGGCGCCAGGCCGCCAAGCCTGCCGTGGCGCGTTCTTCCCGGGCAAAGCGCCAGCGAGGCAGGTGACGAGCCTTTGCTCATCGTGCAGCGCTGTGGTGTCCCGCTGATGATCGATCCTGACCGCAGCAGCGCCGTTCGGGCCTTGCTCGCGGCCGAGCCTCTGGACCTGATTCTTTCCGACGATGGCCTGCAGCATTATCGCCTGGCTCGCGACCTGGAGCTGGTGCTGATCGATGCCGCTCGCGGTCTGGGTAATCGTCGCTGTCTGCCTGCCGGCCCACTGCGCGAACCGGTCGAACGCCTGGGCAGTGTCGATGCCTTGCTCTATAACGGAGCGACGTCGGATCGCGCCGATGGCTATGCGTTTACCCTCAAACCGTCTGCGCTGATCAATCTGCGCAGTGGCGAACGCCAGCCGGTAGAGTACTTTCCGGCCGGGCAGGCGCTGCATGCGGTCGCCGGAATCGGCAACCCGCAACGTTTCTTCAATACCCTCGAAGGATTACACTGGCGACCGGTAACTCACGCGTTTGCCGACCATGCGGTCTACAGTGCTCAGGCGTTGACCTTCAGCCCATCGTTACCCTTGGTCATGACCGAGAAGGATGCGGTGAAATGTCGTGCTTTCGCAGCCGAAGACTGGTGGTATCTGGCGGTGGATGCAGTACCCTCCGACGCCTTCGTCGGCTGGTTCGATGAGCAACTGCTACGTCTTTCTCCATGATTGCTTCAGGATCTCCTATGGACACCAAACTACTCGACATCCTCGCTTGCCCCGTCTGCAAGGGACCATTGAAGCTCAGCGCCGACAAGACCGAGCTGATCAGTAAAAGCGCAGGCCTTGCATACCCGGTTCGCGACGGCATTCCGGTCATGCTGGAAACCGAAGCACGCACCCTGACCACCGACGAGCGGCTGGAAAAATGACAGCAGCCTTCACTGTTGTCATCCCTGCGCGTTACGGCTCCAGCCGCTTTCCTGGCAAGCCGCTGAAAGTCATCGCAGGCAAGCCCATGGTTCAGCTTGTCTGGGAGCAGGCGCGCAAGAGCAATGCCGAACGCGTGGTGATCGCCACCGACGATGCGCGCATTGTCGAGGCGTGCCAGGCGTTTGGTGCCGAAGTGCTGCTGACCCGTGATGATCATAATTCCGGCACTGATCGTCTGGCCGAAGTTGCGGAGCAACTGGGGCTGGCGGCTGACGCCATCGTGGTCAATGTTCAGGGCGACGAGCCGATGATTCCGCCGGCAGTCATTGATCAGGTGGCGTCCAATCTGGCTGCACATCCCGAGGCTGGCATGTCGACGCTCGCCGAGCCTATCGATGATGTAGCGATGCTGTTCAATCCGAATATCGTCAAGGTCTCGACGGACATCAACGGTCTGGCCCTGACGTTCAGTCGTGCGCCATTGCCGTGGGCGCGTGACGCGCTGGCCAAGAGCCGCGACGAGTTGCCTGCTGGTGTGCCTTACCGCCGTCATATCGGGATCTACGCCTACCGCGCGGGTTTCCTGCATGACTTTGTTGGCTGGGGGCCTTGCTGGCTGGAAAACACTGAAAGCCTCGAACAACTGCGTGCGCTGTGGAACGGTGTGCGTATACATGTTGCCGATGCACTGGAAGCGCCACCCGGCGGCGTCGACACACCTGAAGACCTTGAGCGCGTAAGACGCCTGCTGGAGGTTTGATGCGACGTGTTCGGACGAGCGGGCAGGTGGGGCCATGACCTTGCAGATCCGCTCTGCGGTTTCCCTTAAACCGTTCAACACCTTCGGTGTCGATGTTCAGGCACAGCTATTTGCCGAAGCGCACAGCGATCAAGACGTTCGCGAAGCGCTGGCGTACTCCGCCGATCATGATGTGCCACTGCTGGTTATTGGCGGCGGCAGCAATCTGTTGTTGAGCGGTGATGTGCAGGCTCTGGTGTTGCGCATCGCAAGTCGCGGCCTGCGTATCGTGCGGGAAGACTGCCTTGAGTCAATCGTTGAGGCTGAGGCCGGTGAGCCCTGGCATCCGTTTGTACAGTCCTGTCTGGAACTGGGGTTGGCGGGGCTGGAAAACCTCAGCCTGATCCCTGGCACTGTCGGTGCAGCGCCCATGCAAAACATCGGCGCCTACGGCGTAGAAATCAAGGATGTCTTCCACAGCCTGACGGCACTTGATCGCGAGACGGGCGAGTTGCGTGAGTTTTCCCTGGAAGACTGTGCGTTTGGCTATCGCGACAGTGTGTTCAAGCAACAGGTCGCGCGCTGGCTGATCCTGCGTGTGCGCTTCAGGCTGACCCGTGAAGCCAGATTGCACCTTGAGTACGGTCCGGTTCGGCAGCGTCTGAACGAGCTGGGTATCGATAAACCGACCCCGTTCGATGTCAGCCGCGCAATCTGTGCAATCCGCAGCGAAAAACTGCCTGACCCTGCGGTGCTGGGCAATGCGGGCAGTTTCTTCAAGAACCCGGTGATTTCTGCCGACCTGTACGCCACGATCCAGCATGCACACCCCGGTGTAGTTGGCTATCCGCAGGCCGATGGCCGGGTGAAGCTGGCGGCAGGCTGGCTGATTGAACAGGCTGGCTGGAAAGGCTTTCGAGAGGGCGACGCAGGCGTGCACGCGCTTCAATCGCTGGTGCTGGTCAACTATGGCCAGGCGACTGGCTCGCAACTACTGAGCCTGGCGCGCCGCATCCAGGCCGACATCGCCGAACGTTTCGGCGTCGAGCTGGAGATGGAACCGAACCTGTACTAAGGACCAAGGCATGTGCCCGCATGTCTTTCGTTCCCGCAAGAGGTAAACGTCAGATATGAAAAAGCCCCGCCTGTTTGCACAGGCGGGGCTTTTTCATGGGCCGGGGTTAGATGAGGGGTTTATGCTCGGTCTCTTTCTCGGCTTCATGCTGCAACTGAATCACGGAGTCTTCAGTCTTGTGCTCGGAGGCCGGTGAAGGCTGGGCCGATTCTGCTTCAGCGGCAACCGGTGCTGCTTCGGCGACTGGAGCGCTGGCAGCAGAGGATTCCTGCTGACGACGTGCTTCTTCTTCACGCTTGCGGCGACGAACTTCACGTGGATCGTTCGGAGCGCGGCCGGTGCTGCTGACCGCTGGCGCGGCGGGTGCTTCTGCTGCTACTGGCTCTTGCTCTTGCGGAGCAGGGGTCTGTTCTTCAGCGGCGGCTTGAGGCGCGACGTAAGGAGCAGGCTCCTCTTTCACCGCTGCAGGCTCGACAGCTACTGGTTCGGCCGCAGGAGCAGGCACAGGCGTTGGCAGTTCAGACGATTCGGTGGCAGGCACTTCTTCATGGACCGCAGCTTCGACCGGCGCTTCTGGCGTAGGCTCTGGCGTTGGTTTGAACGGCACGACGCGTTCTGCGTGCGGTGCTTCGAACAGCTCGGACTGCGCAGCGATGGCAGGTGCTTCCACCGCTGCCGGCTGAACTTCTAACTCTGGAGCAGGCTGTGCTACTGGAGCATCGTCTGCTACCGGGGCTTCAACGGCAGGCGCTTCAACGGTCGGCTGTGCAGCAACTGGCGCTTGCGCGGCCGGTGCTTCAGTGACTGCTTCTTCAGCTACAGGCGCTTCGGTCGCTGCTGCTTCGGCAGCCGGGGCCTGTTGTGCAGGCTCCGCGTCCGGAGCGGATGAAGTGCTGTTGGCGCGTTCGGCCTGCTGATGCGCATCGGCTTCGGCTGGTGCGCTGATCACGCTGCTGGCGGCAGAGGCGGCGGCTGTGAAGCCCAGGCCAGCGGACAGATCGGCGCTGGCTTCTTCTTCATTATTACCGCTTTCTTCGGAGCCTTCGATCACATTGCCGTTGGCATCACGTTGACGCTCACGGCGGTTGCTGCGACGACGCTGGCCACGGGAGCGGCGACGAGGGCGATCGCCGTCGTTACCGTCGTTGCCATCGTTGATTTCCTGGTTGTCGTCCTGAGTCTGCTCTTCGTTGAGCAGCACTTCCTCTTCTTCGCCCACGGCAGCCGCGGCCTGTTCGGCACGTGGTTGACGTTCTTCGCGAGGGGCACGTGGCTGGCGTTCTTCACGCGGAGCGCGCTCTGGACGTTCTTCACGGGCAAGGCTCACCGCAGGTGCGGCATCCAGTGGCTCACGCAGTTCACGGACCGGACGGTCTTCACGAGCTTCACGCGGCTTGCGCTCACGGGAGGTGCGTGCCGGACGCTCTTCGCGTGGTGCCGACTCTTCACGGGCTTCACGCGGTTCACGTACGGCGCGTTCTTCGCGGGGTGCACGTTCTTCACGCGGCGCACGCTCGGCACGTTCTTCGCGTGGAGCACGCTCTTCACGAGGCTTGCGCTCTTCGTCACGACGATTGTTGCGGCCACGGCTCTGTTGGCGACCGTTGCGGCGTTCTTCGTTGCGTGCCGGACGCTGCTCGGCGGCAGGTTTTTCAACCACTACCGGAGCAACAGGTTCTTCCTTGGTCGCGAACAGGCTGACCAGGGACTTCACCAGGCCTTTGAACAGGCTTGGCTCAGGAACCACAGGTGCTGGGGTCGGAACAGGCTCTGCGGCTTCAACCGGAACCGGCGCATTGGCACGCGCGGGGGCGGTCTTGACGGCTGCTTCCTGACGAACCAGGGTGCGGGTTGCAGCAGCCAGCGGAGCAATTTCTTCCACTTCGGCAGCCGCAGCGGCGATTTCGTAGCTGGTCTGGTTGTTGTGCGCTTCCGGGCTGTCATCACGCAGACGCTGCACTTCGAAGTGCGGCGTTTCCAGATGATCGTTCGGCAGAATGATGATGCGGGCGCGAGTGCGCAGTTCGATCTTGGTGATCGAATTGCGCTTTTCGTTGAGCAGGAACGCAGCAACCGGGATCGGCACCTGAGCGCGCACTTCGGCAGTGCGGTCTTTCAGGGCTTCTTCTTCGATCAGGCGCAGGATCGCCAGCGACAGCGATTCGACATCGCGGATGATACCGGTGCCATTGCAGCGCGGGCAGACGATGCCGCTGCTCTCGCCCAGCGATGGACGCAGGCGCTGACGGGACATTTCCAGCAGGCCGAAGCGCGAAATGCGACCGACCTGAACGCGGGCGCGGTCGGCTTCCAGGCTTTCGCGGACTTTCTCTTCCACGGCGCGCTGGTTCTTGGCAGGCGTCATGTCGATGAAGTCGATGACGATCAGGCCGCCGATGTCACGCAGACGCAGTTGACGGGCGATTTCCTCAGCCGCTTCAAGGTTGGTCTGCAGGGCGGTTTCTTCGATGTCGCTGCCTTTGGTGGCGCGCGCCGAGTTGATGTCGATGGACACCAGTGCTTCGGTCGGATCGATGACGATGGAGCCACCGGAAGGCAGTTCGACAACGCGCTGGAAGGCGGTTTCGATCTGGCTTTCGATCTGGAATCGATTGAACAGCGGAACGCTGTCTTCGTACAGTTTGATCTTGCTGGCGTACTGCGGCATCACCTGGCGGATGAAGGTCAGGGCTTCTTCCTGGGCTTCGATGCTGTCGATGAGGACTTCACCGATGTCCTGGCGCAGGTAGTCGCGGATGGCGCGGATGATAACGTTGCTTTCCTGGTAAATCAGGAAAGGAGCGGAGCGATCCAGGGACGCTTCCTTGATGGCGGTCCACAGTTGCAGCAGGTAGTCGAGGTCCCACTGCATTTCTTCGCTGCTGCGGCCAAGACCGGCGGTACGAACGATCAGACCCATGTCGGCAGGGGCGATCAGACCGTTCAGTGCTTCGCGCAGTTCGTTGCGCTCTTCACCTTCGATTCGACGCGAAATGCCACCGGCACGCGGGTTGTTCGGCATCAGGACCAGATAGCGACCTGCAAGGCTGATGAAGGTGGTCAGGGCTGCGCCCTTGTTGCCACGTTCTTCTTTCTCGACCTGAACGATGACTTCCTGGCCTTCGCTCAGGACGTCCTTGATGTTGACGCGGCCTTCAGGGGCTTTCTTGAAGTACTCGCGGGAGATTTCCTTGAGGGGCAGAAAACCGTGGCGCTCAGAGCCGAAATCGACAAAGGCAGCCTCAAGGCTGGGTTCGATACGAGTGATTCGGCCTTTATAGATGTTGGCCTTCTTCTGCTCGCGTGCACCTGACTCGATGTCCAGGTCGTAGAGGCGCTGGCCGTCTACCAGTGCAACACGCAACTCTTCGGGTTGAGTTGCGTTAATCAGCATTCTTTTCATGTAGTACCGTCGGTTTCCGGGCTGCCGGAAACGGCGTTCGGCACACACGACTTCTCACGGTCGGTGTCAGGGCACGTCAGGAGTGGTTGAACACTCCAGTGTCTAGCGAGATCCTCGCCCAGAGGGGGCGGAGGGTCGCGACGACGTTTCCTGCTTGCTGTGGTGGCATAAGACACCCTTTCAGCAAAAGCTTTGTCAGGAGGAGGAATCGACCATCGGTAGCGGACGAGATGAAGCGTCTAGAACAAGCCTTGTGCTACACAGTCCGATGGTTGTGCGTCTCCACCCTACACGTATCCCTGATAATTCGGGTGCTGCCGCGCGCAGAATCCGCAGCGGGTTGGCATTTACCGCAATCTTCGAAAGGGAAGACTGCGCATCATGGCTTGAGGCGTTGTTCCCGAAGCGTTCGCTCGTTGCGTCTGGAAGCGACTGCACTTTGTGAACTGGCCATGAACTGTCCGCACCGACGGCGAGCTGTCTGCTCTGCTGTCGGGCGTGTATCCGGCCTCATGTCACCTGCGCCTGTTACGCTTTCATCGTGCTCCGTTGTCACCGAACGCCCAGTAGGACGGCCTCGCGTCCTCGTGAATTGCGTTGGTCAGGGCCGGTTGTCAACCGTTGATCCGCTGTCCGGCCGCTTATGGCGGCGTTCGCGACTATATCAGCAATCATTAAGTGCTTCAAATCCATAAAAAATTGTTATGATTTGCGGCATGACGAATATTGCCCCTCCAACCCCCGGCGTCCAGCTGGTTGAGGTTGCGCCGGAACTTGCCGGTCAACGCATCGATAACTTTCTGATCACTTATCTCAAGGGTGTGCCCAAGACCTTGATTTACCGCATTGTGCGCAAAGGCGAAGTGCGTGTGAACAAGGGGCGGACCAAGCCCGAGTATAAGTTGCAGGCAGGCGATATCGTGCGCATTCCCCCTGTGCGCGTGCCCGAGCGTGATGAGCCGGTGCCGGTCGCGCAGGCCCTCTTGCAGCGCCTTGAGGCTGCGATTGTCTACGAAGACAAGGCGCTGATCGTGCTGAATAAGCCGGCGGGCATTGCCGTGCATGGCGGCAGTGGCCTGAGCTTCGGTGTGATCGAGGCGTTTCGCCAGTTGCGCCCGGATACCAAGGAGCTTGAACTGGTGCATCGCCTCGACCGGGACACGTCCGGTTTGCTGATGATTGCCAAGAAACGCAGCATGTTGCGTCATTTGCACGAGGCCCTGCGTGGCGACGGTGTCGACAAGCGTTATATGGCACTGGTACGCGGCAACTGGGCTACTGCACAAAAGCAGGTGCGCGCGCCGTTGCTCAAGAGCAATCTGCGCTCTGGCGAGCGCATGGTCGAGGTCAATGAAGAGGGCAAGGAGGCGCTGACCCTCTTCAAGGTGCTGCGCCGTTTCGGCGACTTCGCGACCATGGTCGAGGCCAAACCTGTCACCGGACGCACGCACCAGATCAGGGTGCATACGCTGCACGCCGGTCATGCCATTGCGGGCGACACCAAATACGGGGACGAGAATTTCAGTCGCGAGATTCGCGATCTGGGCGGCAAGCGTCTGTTTCTGCATGCCTACATGCTGACCGTACCGATGCCTGATGGCAGCAAGCTGAATGTACAGGCGCCCGTCGATGAGATGTGGGCGAAGACCGTGGAGCGTCTGAGTGCAACGTGATTATGATCTGCTGATTTTCGACTGGGACGGCACGCTGGCCGACTCGGTCGGACGAATTATCCAGTCCATGCGCACGGCGGCCATCGAGAGCGGCCTTGAGGTGCGTGACGACTCCGCAATCAAGGACATTATCGGTCTGGGCCTGCCCGAGGCGATCCGGACCCTGTACCCGCAGGTCAGTGACAGCCTTCTGGTCGAGTTCCGGCAGCACTACGCTGGCGCCTACATGGCAATGGATAACGTGCCATCTCCTTTGTTTGAAGGCGTCGTTGAGTCGATGCAGGCGTTCCGCGAGGACGGCTATCATCTGGCAGTGGCCACCGGCAAGGCACGTCGCGGGCTTGATCGGGTGCTGAAAGCCAATGGCTGGGCTGACTATTTCGACATCACGCGGGCTGCCGACGAGACAGCCAGCAAGCCGGATCCGTTGATGCTCAACGAGATCATGGCGCACTGCGGCGTCGCGCCCGAGCGTTCGCTGATGATCGGTGATGCATCGTTCGATCTGTTGATGGCACGCAATGCCGGCATGGATTATGTGGCGGTGGGCTATGGCGCTCAGCCGCTGGAGTCATTGCGTCAGTTTGAGCCGCGTCTGGCTATCGAGCATTTTTCCGAGCTGCGCACCTGGTTGAACCGGCGCAGCGTCTAGTTTTTGGTGAGGGTAAAAGAAACATGTCTGACGAATGGAAAGCGCCCGGTTCGCAAAATGCGGAAGAGGCTATCAATAGCAGGGAAGAGGCTAAAAGCTGGAAGCTTCTTGAGAAAACGCTGCTCGCCAGCGTGCAGGAGCAGCGGCGAGCGCGTCGCTGGGGGATCTTTTTCAAGCTGCTGACATTTGTATTTCTGTTTGTGGCAGTGGTCCTGCCGATGCTGGATTTCGAAGGCGGTACGTCGCGCCACTCCAGTCACACTGCGCTGATCGACGTGCAGGGCGTAATCGCCGACAAGGAATCGGCCAGTGCCGATAATATTGTCACCGCGTTGCGTGAGGCTTTCGAGGATGAAAAGACCAAGGGTGTGATCCTGCGCATCAACAGTCCGGGTGGCAGCCCTGTGCAGTCTGGGTATGTGTACGACGAGATCCGTCGTCTGCGTGCCGAGAAGCCGGATATCAAGGTTTATGCGGTGATCACTGATCTGGGGGCTTCGGGTGCTTACTACATCGCCAGTGCAGCCGATCAGATCTATGCCGACAAGGCGAGTCTGGTGGGTTCCATCGGTGTGACTGCAGCCGGTTTCGGCTTTGTCGGCACGATGGACAAGCTGGGCGTGGATCGTCGCACTTATACGTCGGGCGAGCACAAGGCATTTCTTGATCCGTTCCAGCCGCAAAAAGCCGACGAGACGCAGTTTTGGCAGAGCGTGCTGGACACGACTCATCGCCAGTTCATTGCCAGCGTCAAGCAGGGCCGTGGCGATCGTCTGAAGGACAAGGATCACCCCGAGTTGTTCTCCGGACTGATCTGGACGGGTGAGCAAGCGGTCGGGCTGGGTCTGGTTGATGGTCTGGGCAGTGCAAGTTATGTGGCGCGGGATGTGATCAAGGAAAAGAACATCGTCGAATACACCGTCGAAGAGTCACCCTTTGATCGTTTCTCGAAAAAACTGGGCACCAGTATTGCCGAGAGGATCGCCATGCTGGTGGGCTTCAATGGTCCCACGCTGCGCTGATACCGCTGTCGTGCCGCAAGCCCTGATCGCTGCCGGTCAGGGCTTTTTATTGCGCGCTCGGGTCAGGGAATGCTGATCCCTTCCTTTATAAGCATGTCCACCAGACGAATCAGTGGCAGCCCGATCAGGCTGGTCGCATCACTGCCTTCTGTGCTGCGAAACAGGCTGACGCCCAATCCCTCGGCCTTGAAGCTGCCAGCGCAGTCGTAGGGCTCTTCAGCGCGCAGGTAGCGCTCGATGCTGGCTGGGTCCAGTTCGCGCATGTGCACGGTAAAGGGTACGCAGTCGGTCTGGCATTCGCCTGTGGAGCTGTTGAGCAGTGCCAGTCCGGTCAGAAAGGTCACGCTGGCGCCACTCGCAGCGCCAAGCTGCTCCCGGGCGCGCTCGAATGTATGAGGTTTGCCCAGTATCCGGTCACCGAGGACGGCGACCTGATCGGAGCCGATGATCAGGTGCTGCGGATACTCGCCTGCCAAGGCCTCGGCTTTCTGTCTGGCAAGGCGTAACACGAGGTCGCGTGCGGCTTCGCCAGGGCGGTGGCTTTCGTCGATATCCGGGGACTTGCAGGTGAACGGAAGGCGCAGACGTGCAAGCAGTTCGCGGCGGTATGGGGAGCTGGAGGCAAGGAGCAGGGATGGCATGCGGTTCTCCGTTGGCAGAGCAGCGATTCTAATCAGTGGCCAGAGTGACGAACAGGCCTGAATTTCCTTTGACATGCCAAGGGGGCATCCCTAGAATGCTGCGCCTATGTTGAATGACCCGATTCCATCTCACGTTGACCCGCGCAAATTGTCTGATCGCGGCACTACCCTTCAGGGTGAAGTGCTGCTGGGCGATTTGAAAAGACTCTGCGACCCGCTTGCCGACACTGTCGGTACGGTGCAGGCGAAATTCGTTTTTGAACGTGACGAACGCCGTTCTGTGGTTATCCACAGTTCGATAGACGTCCCGGTCAAGATGGTTTGCCAGCGTTGTCTTGAGTTGGTCACCCTGCCGATCCACAGCGAGTGCAGTTATGCCGTGGTGAAGGAGGGTGCGAATACCCAGTCGTTACCGAAAGGTTATGACGTGCTGGAACTGGGCGAAGATCCTTTGGATCTGCTGGCATTGATCGAGGAGGAGCTATTGCTCGCCTTGCCCATTGTGCCTGCTCATCATCCTGAAGAATGCCAGCAACCGGCGGGTCTCGATGAGCCCGAACCGAGCGTGGACGAGGTAACGCGGTCCAACCCGTTCAGTGTATTGGCGCAGTTAAAGCGTGACCCAAACGTTTAGGAGTTAATCAATTATGGCTGTTCAGCAGAACAAAAAATCCCGCTCTGCCCGTGACATGCGTCGTTCGCACGATGCTCTTGAGGCAAGCACTCTGTCGGTAGAAAAGACCACTGGTGAAATTCACCTGCGTCACCACGTATCGCCAGAAGGCGTATACCGTGGTCGTAAAGTGATCGACAAGGGCGCTGACGAGTAATTTCTTGTCCGCTCCGATCATCGCGATCGACGCAATGGGCGGGGACTTCGGTCCCCGCAACATTGTTCAGGCTAGTCTTGCGTGCCTGATTGCTACTCCCTCGCTTCATTTGGCCCTCGTCGGCCAGGCCCCCTTGATTGAAGAACTGATTGCCAGCCATCGTGGTGTGGATCGCTCGCGTCTGCGTGTTGTCAATGCCAGCGAAGTCATAGGCATGGACGAGCGTCCGTCTCAGGCGCTGCGTGGCAAACCCGAATCGTCAATGCGTGTCGCCCTTGAGCTTGTAGCAAACGGTGAGGCCGGGGCGTGTGTCAGTGCGGGCAATACCGGTGCGTTGATGGCGCTCTCCCGGCATGTGCTCAAGACCTTGCCGGGTATTGATCGACCGGCGATGATCGCGGCCATTCCGACCCGTACAGGCCATTGTCAGTTGCTGGATCTGGGGGCAAATGTCGATTGCAGTGCCGAGGCACTCTATCAATTTGCCGTGATGGGGTCGGTTCTTGCGCAGATTCTCGGGGTTGCAAAGCCCAGGGTTGCTTTGCTCAATGTCGGTACGGAAGACATCAAGGGCAACCAGCAGGTCAAGCTCGCGGCGAACCTGCTGCAAGCGGCAGCGGAGCTGAACTACGTCGGTTACGTTGAAGGTGACGGTGTGTACCGGGGCGAGGCCGATGTGGTGGTGTGTGACGGATTTGTCGGTAATGTACTGCTCAAGTCGAGCGAGGGGCTGGCGACCATGATCGCCGCCAGAATCGACTCGCTGTTCAATCGTAATCTGCTCAGCAGGGCGATAGGGGTACTGGCCTTGCCATTGCTGAAGCGGCTTCAGACTGATCTGGCTCCCGCACGACACAATGGCGCGAGTCTTTTGGGGTTGCAGGGCGTTGTCGTGAAAAGCCACGGTTCTGCCAGTGTTTCCGGGTTTCAGAGTGCGATTTATCGGGCTATGACCGAGGCCTCTGAAAACCTGCCGCAACGCCTGAATAGCCAGCTCGAAGCGATGTTTAGTGACGGCCGAGGTTGAATATGTGACGCGCTTGACTGGTCAGTCATCCAAACGATCAGTCATGCATGTTTGAATACCCGCGTTCGGCCAGTCCGGACGCCCATTTTGGCGACAATAATTCAGAGGCTTGTCAAATGTCTGCATCCCTCGCATTCGTCTTTCCGGGTCAAGGCTCGCAATCGCTTGGCATGCTTGCCGAGCAAGGCAAGCAGCATCCGTTGATCCTCGATACGTTCGAGCAAGCGTCCGAGGCGCTCGGCTACGATCTCTGGGCGTTGACCCAGGACGGGCCGGCCGAGCTGCTCAATCAGACCGACAAGACCCAGCCTGCAATTCTGACCGCCTCGGTGGCCCTGTGGCACGTATGGCTGGCCGAGGGCGGGGCAATTCCTGCTTTTGTTGCCGGCCACAGCCTGGGTGAATACAGTGCGCTGGTTGCTGCGCAAAGCCTCAGCCTGGCTGACGCCGTCAAGCTGGTGGAGCGTCGCGGTCAGTTGATGCAGGAAGCCGTACCAGCCGGTCAGGGTGGCATGGCTGCCATTCTAGGGCTGGAAGATGCCGATGTGATCGCAGCCTGCGCCGAAGCGGCTCAGGGTGAGGTGGTCAGTGCGGTCAATTTCAACTCGCCGGGGCAGGTCGTCATTGCCGGTTCCGCCGAAGCGGTCAAACGCGCCATGGAACTGTGCAAGGCCCGTGGTGCCAAGCGCGCCCTGCCGTTGCCGGTCAGCGTGCCCTCGCACTGCGAGTTGATGCGCCCGGCTGCCGAGCGTTTCGCCGAGTCCATCGAAGCAATCGACTGGCAGGCGCCGGAAATTGCGTTGGTGCAAAACGTCAGCGCCAGCGCAGTCAGTGATCTGGCGACGCTCAAGCGCGATCTGCTGGAGCAATTGTACAAGCCGGTACGCTGGGTTGAATCCATTCAGTTCCTGGCAAGCCAGGGTGCAACACAACTGGTGGAATGTGGCCCTGGCAAAGTGCTGGCAGGTCTGAACAAGCGTTGCGCCGAAGGCGTGATGACCTACAACGTTGATACCCCGGATGCCTTTGCCGCCGCACGTGCGGCACTGGCCTGATTAGGAGAAGACTGCATGAGCCTTCAAGGTAAAGTTGCACTGGTAACCGGTGCCAGTCGTGGTATTGGTCAAGCCATTGCCCTGGAACTGGGACGCAATGGTGCTGTGGTCGTGGGTACTGCGACTTCCGAGTCCGGTGCCGAGCGCATCAGCGCGACGCTCAGGGAAAACGGCATTGAAGGCTTTGGCCTGATGCTCGATGTGTGTGACGCCGAGTCGGTCAATTCGGTGCTCTCCACCATTCAGGAGCGTGTTGGTGCGCCGTTGATTCTGGTCAATAATGCCGGTATCACCCGTGATAACCTGATGATGCGCATGAAAGATGACGAATGGTATGACGTCGTCAACACCAATCTGAACAGCCTTTTCCGTCTTTCGAAAGGTGTTCTGCGGGGCATGACCAAGGCTCGCTGGGGGCGTATCATCAGTATCGGTTCGGTTGTGGGTGCCATGGGCAACGCCGGTCAAGTAAACTATGCTTCCGCGAAAGCCGGGCTGGAAGGTTTCAGTCGGGCTCTGGCCCGAGAAGTGGGTTCGCGTGCGGTGACCGTGAATTCGGTGGCGCCGGGTTTCATCGATACTGATATGACGCGTGAGTTGCCAGAGGCTCAGCGTGAGTCCCTGATAACCCAGATTCCCCTGGGCCGCCTGGGGCAGGCTCAAGAGATCGCGAACGTGGTCGCTTTTCTTGCTTCGGAAGGCGCAGGCTACGTTACCGGGGCGACAATTCCTGTTAACGGCGGCATGTACATGAGCTGATGTGACTATCTGTTTCAAAAAAATGTCATACGAGCTGTCTAAAATCCGTTATAAAGCTGCAATCTATGAATGGGCGAAGGTACGGTTGGGCATAAGAGAGGAGCGTTAGGCTTGAAATTCGCAAAACCTCTTCTATACACTTACCCACTGGCCAGATGCCTGAACATTTCCACTAGGAGTTAAAACTAGGTATGAGCACCATCGAAGAGCGCGTCAAGAAAATCGTTGCCGAGCAACTTGGCGTCAAATCAGAAGAGGTTGTCAACACTGCTTCTTTCGTTGAAGACCTGGGCGCTGACTCCTTGGACACCGTTGAGCTGGTAATGGCTCTGGAAGAGGAATTCGAGACCGAAATCCCTGACGAAGAAGCGGAAAAGATCACTACCGTTCAAGCAGCAATCGATTACGTCACCAGCCATCAGGCTTAAGATTTGTAATCGCTGCCTGCTGTCACGGGAAAACCGCACTGCTTTAACCGGCGTGCGGTTTTTTCTTTAAAAAACGCTGTGATTGTTCCGTAAACAAGAGAGAAGGAGAGTCCTGTGTCGCGTAGACGCGTCGTGGTCACCGGGATGGGCATGCTTTCGCCACTGGGCAATGATGTGCACAGCAGTTGGCAAGGTATTCTGGCGGGCCGCAGTGGCATTGGCCTTATCGAGCACACGGACTTGTCAGCCTTCACCACCCGTTTCGGCGGTTCGGTCAAGGGATTCAACGTCGAAGAGTACCTGGCGCCGAAAGAAGCGCGTCGGCTCGATCTCTTTATCCAATATGGCCTTGCGGCCAGCTTTCAGGCAGTGCGTAACGCCGGCCTTGAAGTCACTGATGCAAATCGCGAGCGCATTGGCGTTGCCATGGGTTCGGGTATCGGTGGTCTGACCAACATCGAAAACAGCAGTCGTCTGCTGCACGAGCAGGGACCGGGACGGATTTCTCCGTTTTTTGTACCGGGCTCGATCATCAACATGATTTCCGGTTTTCTGTCCATCCACCTGGGTGCACAGGGACCTAACTACGCCATCGCGACAGCCTGTACCACGGCGACGCATTGCATCGGCATGGCGGCGCGCAACATTGCTTATGACGAGGCTGACGTGATGATTGCCGGTGGTGCCGAAATGGCCGCCTGTGGTCTCGGTCTTGGCGGCTTTGGCGCAGCGCGTGCGCTGTCTACCCGCAACGACGACCCGGCACGGGCCAGTCGCCCCTGGGACAAGGGCCGTGACGGCTTCGTCCTGTCCGATGGCGCGGGCGCAATGGTGCTCGAGGAGCTTGAGCACGCCAAGGCGCGTGGCGCGACGATCTACGCCGAGCTGGTCGGCTTTGGCATGAGTGGCGATGCTTACCACATGACGTCGCCGCCGGATGACGGTGCCGGTGCCGCGCGTTGCATCGTCAACGCGCTGCGCGACGCCAAGGTCAATCCCGAGCAGGTGCAGTACATCAACGCTCACGGCACCTCGACGCTGGCGGGCGATCTGGCTGAAGCCTCGGCTATCAAGTCGGTATTCGGCGATCACGCGTATAAGCTGGCAATCAGTTCGACCAAGTCGATGACCGGCCACCTGTTGGGTGCTGCGGGCGCAGTCGAAGCGATTTTCAGCGTTCTGGCAATGGTCGATCAGGTCGCTCCGCCGACCATCAACCTCGATGAGCCGGGTGAAGGCTGCGATCTGGACTTCGTACCTCACGAAGCGCGCCGGATGCCGATTGATGTTGTCCTGTCGAACTCCTTCGGGTTCGGTGGCACCAATGGCTCGCTGGTGTTCCGTCGGTTCGCCGAGTAATGCCCTGTTGGGTTGATGGTTGCCCCGCAGACACCTTGTCGGTAAAGGATCGCGGGCTGGCCTATGGTGACGGGTTGTTTGAAACCGTCGCTGTCAGGGCTGGGCAACCTGTGCTTCTGGAGCGGCACTTGCAGCGCCTTGAGCGTGGGTGTCAGCAACTGAAGATTGATGTCGACCCTGGGCAGGTTCGAACAGAGATGATCCGTTTCGCTGCGGAGCTGGGCGACGGGGTCATGAAACTGTTGCTCACGCGTGGCGACAGCCAGCGCGGTTATGCGCCCGCTCCCGATACGCAACCGCGTCGCATCCTGCAGGGCAGTCCTGCACCCGCTTATCCTGCTTCCCATGCCGACCAGGGCGTTCGCCTGTTCGCCTGTCAGACCCGTCTGGCCGAGCAGCCGCTGCTTGCCGGGCTCAAGCATCTTAACCGTCTGGAGCAAGTGGTGGCCCGTTCCGAATGGAGCGACACAGACCATGCCGAAGGGCTGATGCGTGACACTTCCGGTCGTGTGATCGAAGGGGTCTACAGCAATCTTTTTCTGGTCACTCAAGGCCGTCTGCTGACTGCTGACCTCAGTCGGTGCGGGGTCGCAGGCGTCATGCGTGCCGAATTGCTGGATCAGGCATCCACTCTGGGTGTGATGGTCGACATTCGTGACGTGCATCTCTCCGATCTGGAAGCAGCGGACGAGGTGTTTTTGTGCAACAGCGTCTATGGTGTCTGGCCAGTTAGCGGCTTTGCGGAGCTGAACTGGCCGGTTGGTCCGTTGACCCGTAAACTGCAAGGCATCGCTCGCGCCATTCTGGGTATCTGATTCGTGATCCGAAAACTATTGCTGTTGCTGGAAACCGGCATTGTCGTTGCGGGCTTATTGCTCGGCGTTGCGTTCTGGCAACAGAACAAGGCCTTGAACCAGCCGCTGGAAGTGGCTCAGGAACAGCTGCTGGACGTACCTGCGGGTTCAACACCCACCGGCGTTCTCAATCGTCTGCAGGCAGATGGCGTCATCAAGGATGCTTTCTGGCTGCGCCTCTACTGGCGTTTCAACCTGGCCAACCAGCCGCTGCACAGTGGTGAGTACCGGATGGTGCCGGGCATGAACGTAAAAGGCCTGTTCGACGTCTGGAAGCGCAAGGAAGTCGTGCAATACAGCCTGACGCTGGTCGAAGGCTGGAATTTCCGTCAGGTTCGCGCGGCGCTGGCCAAACAGGCCAAGCTTGAGCAAACCCTGGCAGGCTTGTCCGATAGCGAGCTGATGGCAAAAATCGGCCATCCCGATGTCTTCCCTGAAGGTCGCTTCTTCCCCGACACGTATCGCTACGTGCGCGGCATGACCGATGCCGAGCTGCTCAAGCAGGCCTACAGCCGTCTCGAAGAAGTGCTGGATGAAGAGTGGAATGCGAGGTCATCCGAGGCGCCGTATTCCAATCCTTATCAGGCGCTGATCATGGCATCGCTGGTCGAGAAGGAAACCGGTGTGCCTCAGGAGCGCGGTCAGATCGCAGGCGTTTTCGTGCGCCGCCTGAAGCTGGGCATGCAATTGCAGACCGACCCGACCGTGATCTATGGCATGGGCGAGCGCTACAACGGCAAGTTGACCCGGGCCAACCTTAAAGAAGCCACGCCTTACAACACCTACGTGATAGCCGGTATGCCGCCGACACCCATCTCTTTGGTGGGGCGCGAAGCGATCCATGCCGCACTGAATCCGGTGGCAGGCAGCAGCCTGTATTTCGTCGCCAAGGGTGATGGCAGTCATGTATTTTCCGACGATCTGGATGCGCACAATGCCGCCGTGCGCGAGTATCAGCTCAAGCGCCGTGCGGATTATCGATCCAGCCCGGCACCTGCGGGCGTACCCACGCCCGTGCCCGAAGCTGACTCGACGCCCTCAGAACCACTACCCGCGAACGCACCGGATGCCCCGCAATCCGAGCCGAATGCGCAATGATGACCATTAAGGATTGCCTGTGACTGGCTTGTTTATCACGCTCGAAGGCCCGGAAGGCGCGGGCAAAAGCACCAATCGCGACTATCTGGCCACCCGACTGCGGGAGCAGGGTGTCGAGGTATTGATGACCCGTGAGCCGGGTGGCACGCCACTGGCCGAGCGTATTCGCGAGCTGTTGCTGGTCCCCAGTGACGAAGCCATGAGCGCCGACACCGAACTGCTGCTGGTATTCGCGGCCCGCGCGCAGCATCTGGCTGAGGTCATTCGTCCGGCGCTGGCGCGTGGCGAGGTGGTGCTGTGTGACCGTTTCACCGATGCGACTTACGCCTACCAGGGTGGCGGCCGTGGCTTGCCTCGCGAGCGCATCGCTGCGCTGGAGCAGTTTGTTCAGGGCGATCTGCGCCCCGATCTGACGCTGGTCTTTGATCTGCCGGTTGAAATCGGTCTGTCGCGCGCAGCGGCGAGGGGCCGCCTGGACCGTTTCGAGCAGGAAGGGCGAGCGTTCTTCGACGCGGTTCGCACGACGTACCTGGACCGCGCCAAGGCCGAGCCTGCGCGCTACCGTCTGGTGGATGCCTCGCAGACCCTGGCTGAAGTCCAGGCGTTTCTCGACACATTGCTGCCTCAGTTGCTGGAGCTGCAACGTGGCTGAAGCCTACCCGTGGCAGGCGTCGCTCTGGCAGCAGATGGCGGGTCGTGCCCAACACGCTCACGCCTATCTGCTGCACGGCCCGGCGGGTATCGGCAAGCGCGCGCTGGCCGAGCGCTTGATGGCCAGCCTGCTGTGCAAGAAGCCTGTCGGGCTGGACGCCTGCGGGCAATGCAAGTCCTGCCTGTTATTGCTGGCAGGTAGCCATCCGGATAATTACGTGCTGGAGCCGGAAGAGGCGGACAAGCCGATCAAGGTCGATCAGGTACGTGATCTGGTCAGTTTCGTGGTGCAGACAGCACAGATGGGCGGTCGCAAGGTCGTTCTCGTCGAGCCGGTGGAGGCCATGAACGTCAACGCGGCCAACGCCTTGCTGAAAAGTCTCGAAGAGCCGTCGGGCAATACTGTTCTGTTACTGGTCAGCCACCAGCCAAGCCGCCTGCTGCCCACGGTCAAGAGCCGTTGCGTGCAGCAGGCGTGTCCGCTGCCCGGTGAGCAGATGAGTCTGGACTGGTTGAGCAGCGCTTTGCCCGATTGCACGCCGGACGAACGCATCGAGTTGCTGACGCTGGCCGCCGGTTCGCCGCTGGCCGCCGTATCGCTGCACGCCCAGGGCGTTCGCGAGCAGCGCGCGCTGGTGGTCGATGGCGTAAAGAAGCTTCTCAAGCAACAGCAATCCGCAAGCCAGCTGGCTGAGGGCTGGAAGGACATTCCGCTGTTGCTGCTGTTTGACTGGTTCTGCGACTGGTCGCACCTGGTCTTGCGCTATCAGATGACTCAGGACGAAGAAGGCCTTGGTCTGCATGACATGCGCAAGGTTGTTCAGTACCTGGCGCAGAAGTCATCGCGCGGCAAGGTGTTGGAGATTCAGGACTGGATACTCGCGCAGCGACAGAAAGTCATGTCCAAGGCCAATCTCAATCGGGTCTTGTTGCTTGAAGCGCTGCTGGTGCAGTGGGCAGGGCTGCCAGGACAGGCGTAGACTCTGCATTATTGAACGCCGAGGTGTTGTGATGAATGAGCCCCTGAACACAGGTCCACGTAATGGCATCCTGTCCCTTACCATAAAGGACAAGTCCGTGCTGTACGCGGCCTATATGCCATTCATTAGAAACGGCGGGCTGTTCATCCCGACCAGCAAGAGCTACAAGCTGGGCGACGAGGTGTTCATGCTGCTCAATCTGATGGACGAACCCGAGAAGGTCCCTGTTGCAGGTCGCGTGACCTGGATCACGCCGAAGGGCGCGCAGGGTAACCGAACTGCCGGTGTCGGTGTGCAATTCAATGATGGCGACAACACTGCGCGCAACCTGATCGAAACTCACCTGGTCGGCGCTCTCAAGTCCGACCGTCCAACCCATACGATGTAGATGTGTTTTTACCCATGCTTGTAGATTCCCACTGTCACCTTGATCGTCTCGACCTTACTCAACATGACGGCTCTCTGGATGCTGCGCTCGAAGCAGCGCGGGGCAGGGGTGTCGGGCATTTTCTGTGCATCGGCGTCAGCGCCGACAATGCGGGCGCGGTCAAGGCTGTCGCTGAGCGCTACGCCGACGTCGATTGCTCGGTAGGCATTCATCCGCTTGACGTCAAACCGGGTGAGATGCCGCCGCTGGACTGGTTGCTCAAGGAGCTGGATCACCCGCGTGTGGTGGCGATTGGCGAGACCGGTCTGGATTATCACTACGAGCCTGAAGCGGCCGAGTTGCAGCAGGCGTCTTTCCGGGTGCACCTGGAGGCCGCCAGAATCACCGAAAAACCGGTGATCATCCACACCCGAGGCGCGCGCGCCGATACCCTGAGCCTTTTGCGTGAAGCAGCCTTGCCCCGTGCGGGCGTGCTGCATTGCTTCACCGAAGACTGGGAAATGGCCAAGACGGCACTGGACCTGGGCTATTACATCTCGTTGTCCGGCATCGTGACCTTCCGCAATGCCGACGCCTTGCGCGACGTTGCCCGGCAGGTGCCGGCCGACCGTCTGCTGGTCGAGACCGATTCGCCGTACCTGGCGCCTATTCCTTACCGCGGCAAACCCAATCTGCCGCAGTATGTGCGTGAGGTGGCCGAGTTTCTGGCCATGCTGCGAGGCGAGTCCTACGAGCGGTTCGCGGAGCAGACCACCGCCAACTTTGCCCGCCTGTTCCCGCTGGCCCATTTGCAGCACTGAGCAGCAAACCTGGGCGACGGGTAAATCACAGGCAAAAAAAACCCGGATTCTGGGGGGGTGAAGCCGGGTTAAGACCATTAGGAGTAAAACAAAGGCACGTCATCCATTGGTACCTTTACGGGCGCACCATTTGGGGGAATGAGGCGCCAGCGTCTTGAGTATTGCCCAGGATGGCGTCCCGTCCAGTGTCTTCTGTTCGTTTTTTAAACAGTTTTGGAATACTAAAACGCTTCTTGAGTCCTCGATAAGCTGATGAAAACGAGGGCAACGCTGCGCAATGGTAAAAACATCATGGATTCCGGACGCATAGCCATTTGAGGCGTGCGGTGGTTATTTGAATCGGGTCGAGGTTATCGGTGGAGTTTTCCAACGGTTTTTTGTTGAGCCTGTCGTTGTGTCTTGATATCGGGCTGGCGAATATAGCCATGATCACGCTGTCCATGCAGCACGGGTTCTCCAAAGGTCTATGGCTGGGGCTCGGAACCTGCGTCGGTGATCTGGCCTACGCGATTCTGGCAATGCTCGGCATGGCCGTGCTGCTCCAGTATGAGACGGTTCGCTTTGTGCTCTGGCTGGGTGGCACGGCTGTACTGGCGTATTTTTGCTTCAAGATGGTGATGAGTGCGAGGACGGTCAGCACCGGCATTGCCGATCAGGATGCCCAATCAGGCGAGTCGGCGCAGAAGCTGTTTCTGCGCGGTATCTTTCTGGCGATGTCCTCGCCCAGCGCCATTCTCTGGTTCGCCGCAGTCGGCGGTGCGCTGATTGCCCGGCAAGGCTCGGATCTGGCCAGCGCATCGACCTTTCTGGCGGGTTTTCTCGTGGCAGGCGTTGTCTGGTCGATTTCCATCTGTGCGCTGGCCCACCAGGGTGGACGCTTCATGGGCGAGCGGATATTGCGCTGGTCTTATATCGCGTCAGCGTTGATATTTGCTTATTTCACACTGTATGTAGTGATCAGCGGATACATGGAGTTTGTCGCCACCGCTCCGGTGCAGGTCGACTAATTCTGATGAACCGTGCAATTTAGCGCCGAATGGGCATAATACCCGGCTTCGATTTCGATCTCTGACAGACCTTCTCATGCAGAAAGAACCTCGTAAGGTCCGTGAATTTCGCCGCCGTGAGCAGGAAATTCTCGATACCGCGCTTAAGCTGTTCCTGGAGCAGGGCGAAGACAGCGTCACCGTCGAGATGATCGCGGACGCCGTCGGCATTGGCAAAGGCACCATCTACAAGCACTTCAAGTCCAAGGCGGAAATCTACCTGCGCCTGATGCTCGACTACGAGCGGGATCTGAACGAGCTGCTGCATTCCTCGGATGTCGACAAGGACAAGGAGGCGCTTTCGCGTGCCTACTTCGAGTTCCGTATGCGTGACCCGCAGCGCTACCGGTTGTTCGACCGGCTGGAAGAGAAGGTGGTCAAGGGCAATCAGGTGCCCGAGCTGGTCGAAGAGCTGCACAAGATCCGCGCTTCCAACTTCGAGCACCTCACGTTGCTGATCAAGGGGCGCATCACCGAAGGCAAGCTCGAAGATGTACCGCCTTACTACCATTACTGCGCCGCCTGGGCACTGGTGCATGGCGCGGTCGCGCTGTACCACTCGCCGTTCTGGAGCAATGTGCTGGAAGATCAGGAAGGCTTCTTCAACTTCCTCATGGACATTGGCGTGCGCATGGGCAACAAGCGCAAGCGTGACACCGAAATCCCGGCCGAAGCCAAGCCTGATCCCGCCAGTCAGTAAGCCCCAGGCTGGCCTTGAACAATCGCTTCAAGGCTTTTGCAGCCGCCGCGCGTGACATGGCGCGGAAGCTGCATCCGACGACCATTCGCCGGTTTTCCGTCACCGGCATCTGGGAGGGGATAATGCGTAGCCTGGTTCTGCTGCTCGCGCTGTTGGCGCTGAATGGCTGCATGAAAGTCAGTGATATGGGCGAAGGCGTTCGCGAGCAATTCAGCGACGCGGGTCTGCTCGACCACAGCAGCACTCGTCGTACCGCTAACTGGCGTGTGCAGCCTGACTCATTCATTTACATCGCCCAGGGCGCTTTTGTACCTCCCGGTAAGGCTTACCCGCGTCCCAACGTCGTTGCCGAAGAGGCTTTCAAAGGCTTCGTCGAATACTTCCCTATGGTCCGTCGTGCCCCTGCGCCAATGGGGCTTGATGAAGCCATGACCGAAGCGCGCAGCGCAGGCGCACATTATCTGCTCTATACCCGTTTCGCCCGGGCCGATGACCGCATCAGCAACTGGGATCAATGGTCCGATCAGGAAGCAGTGGATCGCTTGGGCGTCGACAGCGGTGTCATTCAACTGATGTTGATCGAGACCAGCACACGCTATCTCATCGACAGCGCGCGGATTCGCAGCCGTGGCGGATTGCTGACGCTTTACGATACAAGTCCCGAAGATTTGCTAGGTCCGCCTCTTGAAGACTACGCTCGTACTCTATTGGGCGTGGAGCGCTAGAAATATCTGGCGTCCAGCCTTGAACCATCTCGGGAGAGTGGCGTGACCGATTCAAACAAGGCAGGCGATCTTTTTGCGCAGATTCCCAAAACCAAGGGTTTGCCGCCTGTTCATCTGTGGAATCCGGATTTTTGCGGCGATATTGATATGCGTATCGCCCGCGATGGCACCTGGTACTACCAGGGTACGCCGATCGGGCGCAAGCCAATGGTCCGGCTGTTCTCGACCATCATGCGACGCGATGGCGACGATTACTTTCTGATCACACCTGTGGAAAAGGTTGGCATCAAGGTTGATGACGCACCGTTCGTGGCGGTCAGTCTCGATGTGCAGGGGCAAGGTGAGGGGCAAGTGCTAAGCTTCCTGACCAATGTGGAAGACAAGGCCGAAGCCGGGCCTGAGCATCCGCTGAGGGTGGTGACGGACCCCGATACCCAGGAACCTGCGCCTTATGTTCTGGTGCGCAGCAACCTTGAAGCATTGATCCATCGCAACGTGTTCTATCAGTTGGTCGAGCTGGCGGTTTCCCGTGAAATCGACGGCCAGCGCTGGTTGGGCGTCTGGAGTCACGGGGTGTTTTTCAAGATCGGTCTCGAACCTTGAAATGTCCTGCTGCTGACGCGCTTCAATTGCCTGTCGGCAATACGGCGGTTAAAGTGCCGCTCCCTGATTTTCCTGAGGTTTTTGCATGAGCCAGTCCTTTGATATCGCCGTAGTCGGCGCAACCGGTACTGTCGGCGAAACCCTTGTACAGGTTCTGGAAGAGCGCGATTTTCCTGTCGGTAATCTGCACCTGCTGGCGAGCATCGAATCAGCCGGCCATTCCGTACCGTTCCGGGGCAAGAATGTGCGAGTGCGTGAAGTCGACGAGTTCGACTTCAGCAAGGTCCGGCTGGCCTTTTTCGCCGCAGGCCCCGCGATCAGCCGTAGTTACGCAGAGAAGGCCGTGGCGGCGGGCTGTTCGGTCGTCGACCTTTCGGGCGCTTTCCCGGCCGGGCAAGCGGCCAATATCGTGCCGGAGATCAATGCTGCGCTACTGAGCGCCAGTGGCGCGGGTGTACATCTGGTGGCCAGCCCGAGTGCTGCTGCCACTGCGGTCGCTCTGGTTCTTGCGCCCTTGCGCACTATGCTCGATCTGCACAGCGTGTCGGTAACGGCCTGTCTGGCAGTATCGGCGCTGGGCCGTGAAGGCGTGAGCGAACTGGCGCGACAGACCACTGAACTGCTCAACGTACGCCCGCTGGAAACCCGCTTCTTCGACCGTCAGATGGCCTTCAACGTGCTGGCTCAGGTCGGCACGCCGGACGAATCCGGTCACTTGCCGCTGGAACGGCGTCTGGTGGATGAGCTGCGCGAACTGTTGGCGCAGCCATCGCTCAAAGTATCAGCCACCTGCATTCAGGTGCCAGTGTTCTTCGGTGACAGTTTCACTGTCGCGCTGCGAACAACAGGTCCGGTCGATCTGGCCGCGGTCAACGCCGCGCTTGAGGCCGCACCCGGTCTTGAACTGGTCGATGCAGGCGATTACCCGACGCCGGTTGGCGATGCAGTCGGCCAGGATGTGGTTTATGTCGGTCGCGTCCGGGGTGGTACAGATGACACCGAGCAACTTAATCTGTGGCTGACTTCAGATAATGTGCGCAAAGGCGCGGCGCTCAATGCTGTGCAGGTTGGCGAATTGTTGATAAAAGGCTATGTGTAAAAGATACTTGGCAATAATTTGAACAATTTTTTCGCGGCGAGACGCCTTACACCCAAATGCAGGACTACCTCTCCGGATGTCGGAGAATCTTTAAACAAGGGATGGGCTATGGTTCAGGTTCGTAAACTGGTATTAGCAATCGCTGCTGCTTCAGCGCTGTCATCGGGTATGGCGCAGGCGCTGGGGCTCGGGGAATTGTCGGTCAAGTCGACCCTGAATCAGCCATTGGTAGCGGAAATCGAGTTGACCGAGGCGCAGGGGCTCAACGCAACGCAAGTTGTGCCCAGCCTGGCAACCACTGCCGACTTCGCTCAGGCGGGCGTCACGCGTCAGGCATTTCTCAATGACCTCACGTTCACCCCGGTGATCAACGCGAGCGGCAAAAGTGTTTTGCGGATTACGTCCAGCAAGCCGGTGCGTGAGCCCTATGTGAAGTTTCTGGTTCAAGTACTCTGGCCCAATGGCCGGTTATTGCGTGAATACAGCCTGCTGCGGCGGGGGCGGCCCGCCGCTGCGGCGGCACCTGCTCCTGCGCCAGTTGCCGCTCCGGCAGCGCCGGCCCAGCTGGCAACCGTAGCGCCGTCTGTAGAAGCCACTGCTCCCGCGGCACCTGCGCCAGCGGCCAGTGGCACGGCATTGCCGCCGCCCGCGACGGATAAGCCGGCGCAATACGTTACTGCCAACAACGACACCTTGTGGGAAATCGCCGCGAAAGTGCGCACCGCCGGAACCGTCCAGCAGACCATGCTGGCGATCCAGGCGCTGAATCCGGATGCGTTCATCGGCGGCAACATCAACCGCCTGAAGAAAGGCCAGGTGTTGCGCCTGCCGTCGCCTCAGCAGACCACTGCGCTGCCACAGCCTCAGGCCGTTACCGAAGTTTCCCGGCAGTACACCGAGTGGCGCGGGGGCCGTCGTTCGCCTGCGACCGGTACACGGCAGGTCGACGCGACCCGTCGTGATCGTGCAGGCGCTGCTCCGTCAAGCGTCGATAAGTCGGACAACCTCAGCCTGGTGTCGGCAAACGGTAAGCCTGCCGCCAAAGGCGCAGCAGGTGACGATGTCGGCAACAAGCTTGCCGTCGCTCAGGAAGCGCTTGATACCACGCGTCGTGACAATGCCGAGCTGAAAAGCCGCATGAACGATCTGCAAAGCCAGCTCGACAAGTTGCAGCGTCTGATCGAGCTGAAAAACGGTCAGTTGGCCAAGATGCAGGCCGCTGGCGCAGCCGTTCCGCCTGCTGCTGCGGTGCCTGATACCACGACACCGGCGAACGCGGCTGTACCTGCTTCGCTGGTCGATGCCAACGGCGTCCCGATCAAACCGCCTGGTGAAGTCGCTCCCGAAGATGCCTTGCCGGCAGGCGCCGCTCAGGTAGCAACGCCAGCGGCTGATCAGCCATTGGCGGTTGAACCGGTGGCGGCACCTGAAGAAGATGACACGCTGCAGAAAGTCCTTGATAACCCGGTCCTGCTGGGTCTGATTGGCGGTGCAGCGTTGTTGATTCTGGCCTTGTTGCTGTTGTTTCTGGCGCGTCGTCGCGCTGCAAAGGCTGAGGCCGAGAAACACAAGCGCATGGCCCGTGCGCTGGCTGAAGAGTCCGAGTTCGTTTCCGACATGGATCTGGACACACCACAAGCCAGCTTCGACGGGCTTGATGTGCCGCCGCCGAATGTTCGCATGGGCGCTGCCGGTGCAGCAGCAGCTGCTGCTGCGACTCGTGAGCGTCAGGCTGATCCGCTGGTGCAGGCCGAGATTCATATTGCCTACGGGCGCATGAATCAGGCAGTCGAGCTGCTTGAGGAAGCGGTTCAGGAAGATCCGAAGCGCGATGACATTCGCCTGAAGCTGATGGAAATCTACGCTGAACAAGGCAATAACAAAGCTTATGCCGCTCACGAGCGCAAGCTGGTGGCTGCGGGAAAGCCTGAAGCTGAGGTCGAGCAGCTAGAAGAACGTAACTCGACCCTGAAGCCTGCTGCACCGCTCGCTTCTGAAACTGCTGCTGCACCTTCGGCAGCGCCTGCTGTTGCGGCAGCAGCGGTTGCGGCCAGTGCTGCTGCATTGGCTGCCGAGCTTGATGCCAAGTATGTAGAAGAACTGCTGGCCGACCCTGCTGACAAGCCTGAAGAGCAAGTGGCTGCACCTGAGCCGCAAGCGACGCAGCTGGTTACTGAGCCGGTCGTCGAAGCAGATGAGTTCGATCATGACTTTGATTTGAGCCTGGACGAGTTCGAAGAGACGACCACGCCTGAAGTTTCGACCGTTGACGATCTTGATGATCTGACGCTGGACGAGCCGAAACCGGACGCGCCAATAACAGCCGCTGTGCCTGACGACGAAGAGCTGACCTTTGAGTCGATCATGCAGCAGCAGGAAGAAGCGCGGGCTGCCGCTTCGACTGAAGAGCTGGCCGACTTCGATCTGGATCTTTCCGAAGAAGACCCGGCGCTCAAGAATGAAGATGACTTCCTGCTGGGTCTTGGCGATGACTCGCTTGATCTGGGCAAGACCACGCCGCCTGTCAGCGACGATCTGGAGCTGCCGGAAGATTTCGACCTGTCGCTGGCCGACGAGATTGAAACCGATCAGGCAAGTCAGGCATTCGCCAGCGAAATCGATGACGTCAATGCCGAGCTGGATCGTCTTGCTCAGAACCTTGAGCATCCTCCGCTCGACGAGCCAAGGTTCACCGCCGAGGATGCAGCAGCGCTGGATGACGAGCCTGACTTCGACTTCATGTCCGGTACTGATGAGGCGGCGACCAAGCTTGATCTGGCGCGTGCTTACATTGATATGGGCGATGCCGACGGGGCGCGGGACATCCTCGACGAGGTGGTTACCGAAGGCGATGAGGGTCAGAAGACGGAAGCGCGTGAGATGCTTTCGCGCCTGGCCTGATTCAAACCTGCCATTCTGCAAACGGCCGCTTATGCGGCCGTTTGCCTTTCAAGCGTTCGGCTTGAGTAGCGTGTTTTTTTTGCGACCGTATAATGGCCGACTTTTCGCGAACCGACAGGCTCTACCACATTGGCGAACATAGATAACCCGGCCGCCGAGATGGCAGCCGAGGGCTTTTCCCGAATCGCGCTGGGCGTGGAGTACAAAGGCTCGCGCTATTGCGGTTGGCAGCGGCAGGCGTCCGGTGTACTGACCGTGCAGGAAACCCTCGAAGACGCGCTTTCGAAAGTGGCTGCATCGCCTGTTTCGCTAATGTGTGCCGGGCGCACTGACGCAGGCGTGCATGCCTGTGGGCAAGTGGTGCATTTCGACACGCAGGCGGAGCGCTCGCTGAAAGCCTGGGTCATGGGCGCAAACATCAACCTGCCTCATGACATTAGCGTCAGCTGGGCCAGGGTCATGCCTGCCAGCTTTCATGCACGCTTCAAGGCCATCGCTCGCCGCTATCGCTACGTGATCTACAACGATCAGATCCGCCCGGCGCATCTGAATCAGGAAATCACCTGGAATCATCGTCCGCTGGACGTAGAGCGCATGGCGCAGGCCGCCGAGTATCTGGTGGGAACGCATGACTTCAGCGCATTTCGCGCGGGTCAGTGCCAGGCCAAGTCTCCAATCAAGCAATTGCACCACCTGCGTGTGACCCGTCACGGCAAGATGATTGTGATCGACGTGCGTGCCAACGCCTTCCTCCACCATATGGTGCGCAACATCGCCGGTGTGCTGATGACCATCGGTACCGGCGAGCGTCCGGTTGAGTGGGCGCGTGATGTGCTGGAGAGTCGCGTGCGGCGTACCGGCGGCGTAACGGCCCATCCTTATGGCTTATATCTGGTTCAGGTCGAGTATCGCGACGAGTTTCCGCTGCCGGACCGCTACATCGGTCCGCACTTTCTTACAGGCTTCGCAGAACTTGACGGCTGACGGCCTGAACAGCATTTGCTAACATCCGGGACTTTCCGAAAGGACTGAGGTTTTCACCACATGTCAGCCGTTCGCAGCAAGATCTGCGGGATTACCCGCATAGAGGATGCTCTCGCCGCGGTCGAGGCCGGGGCCGACGCCATTGGCCTGGTGTTTTACCCCAAAAGCCCGCGTGCGGTGACGATCCAGCAGGCGCGCGCGATCATCGCCGCCTTGCCGCCGTTCGTGACCACCGTCGGCCTGTTCGTCAATGCCAGTCGTTGCGAACTCAATGAAACACTGGAGGCTGTTGCGCTGGATCTGTTGCAGTTTCATGGGGATGAAACGCCAGAAGAGTGTGACGGTTATCATCGTCCTTATATCAAGGCCTTGCGGGTCAAGGCGGGCGACGACATTGCCCAGGCGTGCCGCGCTTACCGCAATGCACGAGGCGTACTGCTCGACACCTATGTCGAAGGTGTACCCGGCGGCACTGGCGAAACCTTTGACTGGGCGCTGATTCCGGATGATCTGGACAAGCCGGTCATTCTGGCAGGTGGGCTGACCTCGGCCAACGTTGCGCAGGCCATTGCTCAGGTCCGGCCCTATGCCGTGGATGTGAGCGGTGGGGTGGAAAAGAGCAAGGGCATCAAGGATCGCGAAAAGATCCTGGCGTTCATGAGTGCGGTGCAGGGCGTCTGATGTGACGGCTGCGGTTCGGCCGCCGTCCATAAGCCTGTTCCCGCCGCAACAGATGCGGGTCGAATCAAATAGGCGAGGGTGCCAATGTGCACCGTCGTTGTTGCGAAAACCGGGTTGAAGGGTGTGCAGGTCAGGCCACGGGCCGATCGCTGCCCCTTCATCATCGTCCATACACGAATTTACCCGAGGGCATGCGACTGGCGTTTAAACGTCGGCCGTTCGAGCCACACCGGTACTGGAGAAACAAAGCATGAGCAACTGGTTGGTAGATAAACTGATCCCATCGATCATGCGTTCCGAGGTCAAGAAAAGCTCGGTTCCTGAAGGCCTCTGGCACAAATGCCCGTCCTGCGAAGCGGTGCTTTACCGGCCTGAGCTGGAAAAGACCATGGACGTCTGCCCCAAGTGCAACCACCACATGCGTATCGGCGCGCGCGCGCGTCTGAACATTTTCCTGGATGTCGAAGGCCGTGCCGAACTGGGCGCTGATCTGGAGCCGGTGGACCGTCTGAAATTCCGTGACGGCAAGAAGTACAAGGACCGCCTGACCGCAGCCCAGAAGCAGACCGGTGAGAAAGACGCGCTGATCTCGATGAGCGGCACCCTGCTGGGCATGCCGGTGGTGGCTTCGGCATTCGAATTCTCGTTCATGGGCGGTTCGATGGGTGCCATTGTCGGCGAGCGTTTCGTACGTGCCGCCAACTACGCGCTGGAAAATCGCTGCCCGTTCGTATGCTTCGCCGCTTCCGGCGGTGCACGCATGCAGGAAGCGCTGATCTCGTTGATGCAGATGGCCAAGACTTCTGCCGTGCTGGCGCGTCTTCGCGAAGAAGGGCTGCCGTTCATTTCCGTACTCACCGATCCTGTCTACGGCGGCGTTTCCGCGAGTCTGGCCATGCTGGGTGACGTCATCGTTGCCGAACCCAAGGCGCTGATAGGTTTCGCCGGTCCTCGCGTTATCGAACAGACCGTGCGCGAAAAGCTGCCGGAAGGCTTCCAGCGCAGTGAGTTCCTGCTGGATCACGGTGCCATCGACATGATCATCGCTCGTAGCGAGCTTCGCCCACGGCTGGGTAATCTGCTTGCGCAGATGATGGACCTGCCTACACCGCGCTTTGTTGCGCCCGTCATTGAACCGATTGTAGTTCCGCCAGCTCCGGCCTCGATATGACCCCGGCAACCCTGGGCGACTGGCTCGCCTACCTGGAGCAATTGCATCCGTCTGCCATCGACATGGGACTGGATCGCTCGCAACAGGTGGCGCAGCAGTTGGGCCTGACCAGGCCTGCCCCCAGGGTGATCACTGTCACCGGCACCAACGGCAAGGGGTCAACCTGCGCCTTTATCGCCGCGTTGCTGCAAGCCCAGGGTTTGAAGACAGGTGTCTACAGCTCGCCGCATCTGATCCGCTATAACGAGCGGGTGAGGGTGCAAGGCGTTGAAGCGACTGATGACGAATTGTGCGAAGCCTTTGCGGCCGTCGAAGCAGCGCGCGATGGCGTCACCCTGACTTACTTCGAAATGGGCACGCTGGCAGCTTTCTGGCTGTTCGAGCGCGCTCAGCTTGACGCTGTGGTGCTGGAAGTCGGCCTGGGTGGTCGTCTGGACGCCGTGAACCTGATCGATGCGGATTTCGCGCTGGTGACCAGTATCGGTGTGGATCACCCGGAGTGGCTGGGTGATAGCCGTGAGTCCGTTGCGTTCGAGAAAGCCGGGATCTTCCGATCCGGTCGTCCGGCGCTGTGTGGCGATCCCGTTCCGCCCGAACCGTTGCTGGACAAGGCTCGTGAACTGGGCTGCCCGTTGTTGTTGCGCGGTGAGGATTTCGACCTGACGGTTGGCCCGGACAGCTGGGACTGGCGCGGCGTGGCACAGGGCAAGCAGGTTGAATTGCTCGGTCTGCCATTACTTGACCTGCCCATGCAGAACGCCGCGCTGGCCCTCCAGCTGTATGCCCTGTTGGGGTATCCGCTACAGTCCGCAACGCTGGGTCAGGTTCTGGCTCGCACCCGGCTTGCCGGGCGGCTTGATCGTCGAGTTGTGCACTGGCAGGACAAACGCCTCAATCTGCTTCTGGACGTTGGTCACAATCCGCATGCCGCGCAGTTTCTGCACCAGCGTCTGGCGCAATTCCCGGTTGTCGGCAAGCGCCGCGCTGTGTTCGGTCTGCTGAATGACAAGGACCTTGAGGGAGTAGTCGCTCCTCTGTCACCGATCATTGCCGAATGGGCCGTCGCGCCGTTGCCCACACCGCGCAGCAGGCCTGCCGAAGAGTTGCAGGCAGCATTGCAGAACCTTGGCGCTCGCGTGACGTCCTATCAGAGTATTGCGCTGGCATTGGAGGCTCAATGCGCGCATGCCACGGCCGATGATGAAATTCTGCTGTTCGGATCTTTTTATTGTGTTGCCGAGGCCCTGGAATGGTTGGCCCTGCACACCGACGAGGAAGCTGCAAATGGCTTTGCTGGATAACGTAGTCAAGCAGCGGATGGTTGGAGCGCTGGTGTTGATCGCTGTGGCAGTCATCTTTTTGCCGATGCTCTTCACGCGGGAAGATGAAACTCGCCATGTGCAGGTCGAAGCGCCGTCGGCACCCCAGGCACCCGCGGCTTCACAGGTTCGTGTCGATCCTGTGCCGGTCCAGGAGCCACAGGTGCTGCCTCAGGAACCTGTTCCTGGCGATGACGACATGGCAGGCAATCAAGCCCCCTCCATGCCGATTGCGCCAGCACCTGCCCAGTCAGCGCCACCGGCAACCACAGCGCCAGCGCAGAAACCGGTAGCCAAACCGGCGCCTGCACCAGCACCAGCACCCTCTGCTCCGGCGCCTGCTCCGGCCGCTCCAGCCAAGCCCGCTGCACCGGCTGGCGTTGATGCCAATGGCCTGTCGATCAGTTGGTCGGTGCAGCTGGCCAGCATGTCCAATCGAGCCAATGCCGATAACCTGCAAAAGACGTTGCGCACTCAGGGCTACAATGCCTATATCCGTACTTCCGACGGTGTGAACCGGGTATTTGTCGGGCCGCTGATCGAGCGTGCAGAAGCTGATCGTCTGCGTGATCAACTGGACAAACAGCAGAAACTCAAAGGTATTGTGGTGCGCTTTCAGCCTGAACGAGGCTGACCGTCCGGCACCTGGTGCTGCTGCAGTGAAGTAAAATGCCTTTCGCCGGTAATCGCTGCTTACCGGCAGGCGGGCGCTCTGCTAAAATGCGCCGCCTCATCTGTCTGCAGGCTGCAACGTGCCATTTACTCCGGTTGACTGGGCAATTCTGGGAATTGTCGCCATCTCCGCCCTGATCAGTCTGAAACGCGGCTTCGTAAAAGAAGCACTGTCGTTGACGACGTGGATCATTGCAGGCGTAGTGGCCTGGATGTTTGGCGCAGGGTTGTCGCAGTACCTGGTCAATTACATAGAAACACCTTCGGCCCGCGTCATCGCGAGCTGCACCATTCTTTTCGTCGCCACCCTGCTGGTGGGCGCCATGGTCAACTTTCTTATAGGCGAACTGATTCGCGTCACCGGGCTTTCCGGGACCGATCGTTTTCTCGGCATGGTCTTCGGCGCAGCGCGCGGAGGCCTGCTTGTCGTTGTCGCGGTGGGGCTTTTGAGCCTCGGGCCGGTGCAACAGGATCAATGGTGGCAACAGTCCAGGCTGGTGCCACAATTTCTCATGGTCGCTGACTGGTCTAAAAACCTGATTCTCGGGATGTCCAGCAAGTGGCTTGCCAGCGGCATCAGCGTACCCGCTGACCTGCCGTTCAAGGAACAGATCCTGCCGTATACACCACAGCAGGATGTGCTCGGTAAATCCAGTTCCACTAAGTAGGGGTTGTGGCATGTGTGGCATCGTCGGTATCGTCGGCAAGTCGAACGTCAATCAGGCGCTGTATGACGCGCTTACCGTCCTCCAGCACCGCGGCCAGGACGCTGCCGGTATCGTAACCAGCCACGATGGCCGGTTATTCCTGCGCAAGGACAACGGACTGGTGCGTGATGTATTTCATCAGCGCCATATGCAGCGCCTTGTCGGGCACATGGGCATTGGTCATGTGCGCTATCCCACTGCGGGCAGTTCGACTTCGGCCGAAGCCCAGCCGTTCTATGTCAACTCGCCTTACGGCATCACGTTGGCGCACAATGGCAATCTGACCAACGTCGAGCAACTGGCGAAGGAGATTTACGAATCCGACCTGCGCCATGTCAACACCAATTCCGATTCGGAAGTGCTGCTCAACGTCTTCGCTCATGAGCTGGCCGTGCGTGGCAAGTTGCAGCCGACTGAAGAAGATATCTTCGCGGCCGTGACCGACGTACACCATCGCTGCCGTGGCGGTTACGCAGTCGTGGCAATGATCACCGGTTATGGCATCGTCGGTTTCCGTGATCCGGACGCCATTCGTCCTATCGTGTTCGGCCAGCGTCATACCGACGAAGGCGTCGAGTACATGATTGCCTCGGAAAGCGTATCGCTCGACGTACTGGGTTTTACCCTGATCCGCGATCTGGCCCCGGGCGAAGCGGTCTACATCACCGAAGACGGCAAGCTGTATACCCGCCAGTGCGCAGCCAATCCGAAATATGCGCCGTGCATCTTCGAACACGTCTATCTGGCGCGTCCGGATTCGATCATCGACGGCATCTCGGTCTACAAGGCGCGTCTGCGCATGGGCGAGAAACTGGCCGACAAGATCCTGCGCGAGCGTCCGGATCACGACATAGACGTGGTCATCCCGATTCCGGACACCAGCCGCACCGCTGCGCTCGAACTGGCCAATCATCTGGGCGTCAAGTTTCGCGAAGGGTTCGTCAAGAACCGTTATATCGGTCGCACCTTCATCATGCCGGGGCAGGCTGCGCGCAAGAAATCCGTGCGTCAGAAGCTCAATGCCATCGAACTGGAGTTCCGTGGCAAGAACGTCATGCTGGTGGATGACTCGATCGTTCGCGGCACAACCTGCAAACAGATCATCCAGATGGCCCGCGAAGCCGGTGCCAAGAATGTCTACTTCTGTTCCGCTGCCCCGGCAGTGCGTTACCCCAACGTCTACGGCATCGATATGCCGAGTGCTCACGAGTTGATCGCCCACAACCGTACTACCCAGGACGTCGCCGACCTCATCGGTGCCGACTGGCTGGTCTATCAGGATCTCAACGACCTGATCGAGGCGGTCAGTGGCAGCAAGAAGATCAAGATCGACAACTTCGATTGCTCGGTCTTCGACGGCAAGTATGTGACGGGCGATATCGACGAGCATTACCTGAACCGGATCGAGCATGCGCGCAACGATGCCTCCAAGGTCAAGACCCAGGCAGTGAGCGCGATCATCGACCTGTACAACAACTAATCGGACAAGGAGTGGGCGGCATGACTCAGGAATGGGATGCAGGTCGGCTGGACAGCGACCTTGAAGGTGTGGGTTTCGATACTCTCGCCGTACGTGCCGGGCAACACCGCACACCGGAAGGCGAACATGGCGATCCCATGTTCTTCACCTCCAGCTACGTATTTCGCACGGCGGCCGATGCCGCCGCGCGTTTTGCGGGCGAAGTGCCGGGTAATGTCTACTCGCGGTATACCAACCCGACGGTGCGCTCCTTCGAGGAGCGCATTGCTGCGCTTGAAGGCGCCGAGCAGGCTGTCGCCACGGCCACCGGCATGGCGGCGACGCTGGCGGTAGTGATGAGCCTGTGCAGTGCGGGAGACCATGTTCTGGTCTCGCGCAGTGTCTTTGGTTCGACCATCAGCCTGTTCGACAAGTATTTCAAACGGTTCGGCATCGAGGTGGATTACGTTCCGCTGGCTGATCTGAGTGGCTGGGATGCGGCCATCAAGTCCAACACCAAAATGTTGTTCGTTGAATCGCCGTCCAACCCGTTGGCCGAGCTGGTGGACATCGCCGGTCTGGCCGAGATCGCGCATGCCAAAGGCACGATGCTGATCGTCGACAACTGCTTCTGTACGCCAGCCTTGCAGCAACCGTTGCTGTTGGGCGCAGATATCGTTGTGCATTCGGCCACCAAGTTCATCGACGGCCAGGGCCGCTGCATGGGCGGTGTGGTGGCCGGTCGCAGCGAGCAGATGAAGGAAGTGGTCGGTTTCCTGCGTACGGCCGGGCCGACGCTCAGCCCGTTCAACGCCTGGATCTTCCTTAAGGGCCTCGAAACCCTGAACCTGCGCATGCGTGCCCATTGCGCCAATGCGCAGGCTCTGGCCGAGTGGCTGGAGCAGCAGGATGGCATCGAAAAGGTTCATTACGCCGGGCTCAAGAGCCATCCGCAGCATGAGCTGGCTCAGCGTCAGCAAAAGGGTTTCGGTGCAGTGGTGAGCTTTGAGGTCAAGGGTGGCAAGGACGGCGCATGGCGCTTTATCGATGCCACGCGCCTGATTTCGATCACTGCCAACCTGGGCGACAGTAAAACCACGATCACTCACCCGAGCACCACGTCCCATGGCCGTCTGGCGCCGCAAGAGCGTGAAGCGGCAGGGATTCGTGACAGCCTGATCCGGGTGGCGGTGGGTCTTGAGGATGTCGCAGACCTTCAGGCGGACCTTGCACGAGGTCTGGCGGCGTTGTGAATGACACAGTGAGTGCTGGAACAGGGCAGGAGTGGGCGCTGAAATTTGCTGGCACCCACAATGGTCGCGTCGCGCTGGTGACCGGTGCCGCTCGCGGCATCGGGCTCGGCATTGCCGCATGGCTGATTGCCGAGGGCTGGCAAGTGGTCCTGACCGATCTTGATCGTGCGCGTGGCGCCAAGGTGGCCAAGGTGCTGGGCGACAATGCCTTGTTCATCGGCATGGACGTCGCCATTGAAGATCAGGTCGCAGCAGGGGTGGCCGAAGTGCTCAGGCAGTTCGGTCGTCTGGACGCCCTGGTGTGCAATGCAGCGATCGCCGATCCGCATAACACCACGCTGGAAAGCCTTGAGCTGTCGCACTGGAATCGGGTGCTGGCGGTCAATCTGGGCGGCCCGATGCTACTGGCCAAGCATTGTGCACCTTACCTGCGTGCGCACTGCGGCAGCATCGTCAACCTGACTTCCACGCGTGCCCGCCAGTCCGAGCCTGATACCGAGGCTTATGCGGCCAGCAAGGGCGGTCTGATGGCTCTGACGCATGCACTGGCGATCAGCCTGGGGCCCGAGATTCGGGTCAATGCTGTCAGCCCTGGCTGGATCGATGCGCGCGATCCGTCGTTGCGTCGTGCCGAGCCGTTATCCGAGACCGATCATGCCCAGCACCCTGCGGGCAGGGTAGGGACGGTAGAAGATGTTGCGGCGATGGTCGCCTGGTTGCTGTCGCGCAATGCAGGTTTCGTCACCGGTCAGGAATTCGTCGTCGACGGCGGGATGACCAGAAAGATGGTCTATGCCGAATAGTTTCGAGCAGTGTGCTGCGATTGACTCTGTGCTGTAGTTTTGATGTGTGGTAAGGGTTTTGCGATTGAGGCGGGTTTTTAAAAAACTTCAATCAGGCTATTGACTTAGGTTCGTTAGGTGCGTAAATTTCGCGGCCTCAACGAAGCAAAGGGTGATTAGCTCAGCTGGGAGAGCAGCTGCCTTACAAGCAGCGGGTCGGCGGTTCGATCCCGTCATCACCCACCATCGTTGAGTTTGGAAGTTGAAGTTCGAGAGCTTCCAGATGCAGAAAACAGTACACAATGCGCAGCGGTAGTTCAGTCGGTTAGAATACCGGCCTGTCACGCCGGGGGTCGCGGGTTCGAGTCCCGTCCGCTGCGCCATATTTGTACAGACCGGGTTCGCCGGGTCTGCGATTGAAAAGCTCAAGGGCCTTTCAGTCAGATGTACAGGAAGCAAACTACATCAGGTTTGTTTCAAGCAGGTTTACAGCGATACGCAGCGGTAGTTCAGTCGGTTAGAATACCGGCCTGTCACGCCGGGGGTCGCGGGTTCGAGTCCCGTCCGCTGCGCCATACACCGCTTCAAGGCCCTTGAACTCCTTGAAGCAAACAAAAAAGCGACCATAGAGTCGCTTTTTTGTTGTCTGCGTTTTGGCGGATTGCGGATCGGGCCATGCCGCTGGATTAGCTAACGTATCCAAATCCTTTTGAACTGTACGTTGATACCACGCCTCCCTTGTTGCAGACTTACCGCCATTTCCCCAGTTCGCAGTCTTGCTGGCAGACCTTTCCTTCCTCAGGATTTTCGATGTTTAAGCTATTGAACCTTCGCACCGCATTCTGGGCCGCTGTCCTGCTGACAGCCGCCGGCTGTTCCTCGTCTCCAAAACAGGCGGTTTATGATCACGAGCACTTCGACGATGCTGGAACGTTCTCACGCAGCTACCCCGCGACCGACGTGGCGTATTGCGAGGCCGGGCGCCGTGCTTTGCTGAGTCAGGGCTACATCATCACCAGTAGCGACCCGAAGATGATCAGTGGCCGCAAGAGCTTTCAGCAGACCGGCGATGCCCATATCGAAATCAGCTTCAATCTGGTGTGCGCGGGTGACGTGAAAGAGGGCAATTCGACCATGTTCGCCAACGCCCTGCAGGACCGTTATGCACTGAAGAAGACCAATAACTCGGCAAGCCTGGGGGTAGGGGTGCTGGGTTCTGTGTCGATGCCAATCGGCTCTACTGATGATTCGATGGTCAAGGTTGCCAGCGAAACCGTGTCGTCTGCAAAGTTCTATGAACGCTTTTTTGGTCTGGTGGAAAACTTCCTGCCACCGGAAGTGAAAAAGGCCGCGCATATTGTCGAGAAGCCCAAAGCGGACCTTGGTGTTCCTGATACAGCACCTGCTGCTGCGGAGCCGGCCAAAGCAACTGAGCCTGCCAAATTGGCTCCGGAGGCCAAGGAGTCGACCCACAAGATTAAGCCTGCTGCAGAACCCGCCACGCCGCCTGCTGCTAGCGAGCCGCTGCCAGCGCCAGCCGAGCCCGCATCGTTCAAGGCAGAAAGCGTCGACACGCCAGCGGTTGAGTCGACAGAAAGCCCGGCGCCAACCGAGACTGCGCCAGCGCAGTGATGAAACACACCCGCCCTTGAAAGCGCGCCACGGCGCAGATGGGTGACGCAGAGCGTCACCCAAAGCATTCCCGCGCTGTAGCGCTCATAGCTATCGTGCCAACGCTCCGCGTTGGCATGCATTTCTGGACGCTCTGCGTCCTCTTGCGACGCAGAGCGTTGTGAACTCCATTCGCGCGGAGCGTGAGATATCCGAGGCCTCAGCCCAGAAACAACCGATACGCCGGGTTCTCGCTCTCATCCCAATACCGATAACCGATTTCGTCCAGCGCTGCTCCCACCAGATGCCGCTCTTCCTCAGGTACCACCAGCCCGGCAACCACCCGACCGTCTGCTGCACCGTGGTTGCGGTAGTGGAACATCGAGATGGTCCAGCGGCCGCCCAGGCGGTTGAGGAAGTTGAACAGCGCGCCCGGTCGCTCCGGAAATTCAAAGCGCAGCACCACTTCATCATCGACCCGCTCGGCGTGCCCGCCGACCATATGGCGGATGTGTAGTTTGGCCAGTTCGTTATCGGTCAGGTCGAGCACCGGAAAGTCTTGCCCGGTCAGGCTGGCGATCAGTGCGCTGCGCGGATCGTTTTCCGGATGGGTCTGCACGCCGACGAAGATGTGCGCTTCACGGTCGGTGTGGTAGCGGTAGTTGAATTCAGTGATCTGGCGCTTGCCGATGGCCTCGCAGAACGCCTTGAAGCTGCCCGGCTGCTCGGGGATGGTCACGGCGATGATTGCCTCACGGCCCTCACCCAGTTCGGCGCGCTCGGCCACGTGACGCAAGCGATCAAAGTTGGCGTTGGCCCCGGAATCAATCGCCACCAGCGTCTGGCCACTCACGCCACGCTGCTCGACATACTTCTTGATCCCCGCGACGCCCAGAGCACCCGACGGTTCGGTGATCGAGCGAGTGTCGTCGTAGATGTCTTTGATCGCCGCACAGATCTCATCGGTGCTGACGGTGATCACTTCATCGACGTAATGGCGGCACACTTCAAAGGTGTGATAACCGATCTGCGCCACTGCTACGCCATCCGCGAACAGCCCGACCTGGCTCAGCACCACGCGCTCACCCGCCGCCATCGCCGCTTGCAGGCAATTCGAATCATCCGGCTCGACGCCGATCACCTTGATCTCCGGGCGCAGGTATTTCACATACGCCGCAATACCCGCAATCAACCCACCACCACCGACCGGTACGAAAATCGCGTCCAGTTGCCCCGGCTGCTGACGAAGGATTTCCATCGCCACAGTGCCCTGCCCGGCAATGGTGTCAGGGTCGTCGTACGGGTGGATATAGACGAAGCCGTGCTCATCGACCAGTTTCAGCGAGTAGGCCAGCGCTTCGGGGAACGAATCGCCATGCAGCACCACCGTGGCCCCACGCGAGCGCACGCCTTCGACCTTGATCTCCGGCGTGGTGCGCGGCATGACGATGGTCGCCAGAATGCCCAGCTCACGCGCTGCCAGCGCCAGCCCTTGAGCATGGTTACCCGCCGACGCCGTCACAACACCGCGTGCGGCTTCTTCTGCGCTCAGTTGCGCGAGCTTGTTGTAGGCGCCGCGAATCTTGAACGAGAACACCGGCTGCAAGTCTTCGCGCTTGAGCAACACCTGATTGCCCAGCCGTTCGGAGAGCTGGCGAGCGCCTTGCAGCGGCGTTTCGATAGCGACGTCGTAGACGCGAGAGGTGAGTATCTTGCGTGCGTAATGGTTGAGCAGATCGGGCTCGCTTTGGCTCATCGCATTGATCCTTTAGGCGTAGCCCCTTCAGGCAGGCGCCGCGCCGCAGCAGACGTCAGGCCGATCATCAGGTTCAAGGAGGCGGGAAGGGCGATAGCACGAAAGATGGTGATCATGTCTGACTCCTGGCTAAGTAATGTTGCCCGGGAGACAGAAAAAACCCGCCTCCAGGGCGGGTTCTTTTGCAAACGTCGGCTAACCCGCCATGACTGGAATGACGGTAATAATAATTTGGCCGAGATGTTGCTGGATGAGGTTCATGAGCAGGAGGTTAGGGCGGTGCAGGCAGTCAAGTCAAGCGCGGCGGTCTATATCTATCTGCATAACCGCCCTGAATCCGCAGAAGATATTTTCGTCTGTTTGATGGGGATCAACATTTTTGTTTCACATTGGCACTTTAATGTTGATCTTGCGGTCAGTTATTCCAGTTTTGATTATCAAGCGCATTGAATCAGCCAGAGGGCAAGAAAATGGACGAATACCAGGAAGAACTACTTGAATACCGTGCATCGGAGCTGGACCCGGTAGAGCCTGCCGACGACGCTACCGAACTGTGAACGGCGTCAGGCGCTTTGGCGCTGGCTGCGGCGGAATTCTCCCGGAGTCTGTCCGTTCCAGCGTTTAAAGGCGCGTTGAAAGGCCTCGGCCGAGGCGAACCCCAGCAGATAGGCGATCTCTCCGAACGCCAGTTCGGTGTCGCGGATATAGGTCATTGCCAGATCACGCCGCGTGTCATTGAGCACTGCCCGAAACTGCGTTCCTTCCTCGGCCAGCTTGCGGCGCAGCGTCCAGGTCGGCAGCTTTAGCCTCGCCGCCACTTCCTCCAGATCCGGTTCCCTGCCGCCGTTCAACAATGGCCCAAGCAATTGAATGATGCGCTCACGCAGGCTGCGTGTGCGGGTCAGCTGTTCGAGTTCTCTTTCGCACAATTGCAGCAGATGCCGCCAGGTACTCGGGCAGTGATTCGGGTTGCGTAATGCAAGGCTTGCCTGATCCAGGCGTAGTTGATTGGTGGTCGCGCCGAACAGGATCGGGTTGTCGCTCAGGCTGGCGTATAGCGCCTCGTAGACTGGCGCCTGGAACTCGATTTCCATGCGTTGCGCGCGCACTTCGGAGCAGGCCAGCGCTGACAGTTGAGCGAGCCAGCCGCTCAGAATCGAGTCCACCACGAACCGGTTATAAGCGTTGTAGGGGCTGATGGAATAAAAGCGCATGCACGCGCCTTCTGCATCCTCGTGAAAGCTCGACTGACCGCGATAGTTGGAACCATACAACGCTTCAAAACGGATCAGGGTACGTGCCGCCTCACGCACCGTAGGTGCCTGCGCGGCCGTGACGCCTGCCAGGCCCGCCTGCGCGAAACGGCTGAGCTGACCCATGCGCAACCCCAGTCCGGGCTGGCCGGTCAGCTGGATGGCAGCATGGCCCAGGCGCATGTAACGCGGGATCGACAGCCGCGCTCCGGCCTCGCTCAGACGGGCAGGATCAAGTCCGTATTGCTCCAGGAGCGGGTTTGGGTCTTGATCAAAGCTGCTGACCGCATCGGCCAGGCTCTGGATAAACCCCACCGACATATCACCAAGGCGCAGGGTCTGCATCGTCAAAGCCAGAGGTTGATCAGACGAGCGCCATCCGTCGCGCTATTTTCCGGCGGCTGTTCGGCTATGGTCTGTCCGCCATGGCTGGCAAAGCTCTGCCCGTAGACTCCCTGATTCCAGAACTGCCCGCGCATGAACACACTGATGCCCGCCTGCGCCGTGTTCTGCGGCAAACGTCCGGTCAGCGTCAGCCGATGCCAGGCATCGCCTTCGCTGGGGTTCTCGTTTGCCATCTCGATGGCCGTGTGACGGGGTGCGTGCCACGGCTCGTACCAGGCAGTCTTGCCGATAACCAGGGCAGGCACTGCAATCAGCTCGGCCCCGCTGTTGTTCAGCCGGGTGTAATTGTCCGCGTACCAACTGTCGCTGCCGATCAGCACGCCAAGACGGCCGGCCGGTGTATCGATGACCTGCAACGGCGCATCAGGCTCGGCGCGTACATAACGTTTCTGATGGCGATCTGGATACAGCTGACGCTGCGGTTGACCAAGCGGTTTGCCGTCGCTGCCGAAGGTCACGCTGCAGTTGTACAGCGCGCCATTACCGACCTTCAATTGCCCGCTTTCAACGCTGGGGTCTGGCAGCACAATGGAACCTGCCACCAGCGTGACCTTGAATTCCCTGGCCAGCCCGCCAAACAGCGCCTGATAGTCTCGCGCCATGGCGTGGGCCTTTAGGCGCAGGTGCGCGTCGTCCTCCCGGTTTCTGCCTTCAGCGCTCAGCATGGCGGTGATGAATTGCATCGGGTTGCTCCAGGAAAGCCAGTCCATCGCCTCGTCGACGGTGGGTGCCTGATAAAGCTGGTCTTTCTCGCCGCTGGCAAACAGCCAGGTGCCGATATGCTCCGGCAAGACCACCACTGTTCTGGAATTCAGCAGCCCGAAATCGCGGGCCTGTTGCAGATAGGCCGCCAGCTTGCGGTGCAGCCGCTCGGTATTCTGATAGTCCGTGGGAAACAGTTGCGGTTCGATGCCTAGCAGATTGCCACGTTCGCTGGGTACGCCTTCATTGACGGCGAGGCGGATGCGCAGATCGGACAGGTAGTGACCTGCCGGACGTTGTTCAGTCCAGACGGCATAACTGACAAGGCTGGCCACGCCGATGAGGGCAAGGCAGATGGCGAAGAGTTTGCGCATAAAGGGCTGGGTGGCTGCCATCGGTAAATGATCGGCTAGGGTAGGACGACCTCGGCCGCTTGCCAAGTGCCGCTGCGCGTTTGGATCAATAACTTGTCACTTTCGGTCATTGAGTGTGGCTGAACGGCTCTTTACTGTGGCCTTATTAAACAGAGGGCTCGCAGAGGCCCCTGTTTCCCCGCGAATGACCTGAAGGAGCCTTGCCATGACCGCCGCTCATTACCCGCACCTGCTGGCCCCACTTGACCTGGGCTTCACGACCTTGCGCAATCGCACGCTGATGGGCTCGATGCATACCGGTCTTGAAGAGCGGCCGGGCGGCTTCGAGCGTATGGCCGCGTATTTTGCCGAGCGTGCGCGTGGCGGTGTCGGGCTGATGGTCACCGGTGGGATCGCGCCCAACGAAGAAGGTGGCGTGTACGACGGCGCGGCGAAGCTCACCAACGCTGAAGAGGCAGACCGCCACCGTATGGTCACTCAGGCTGTCCACGAGGCTGGCGGCAAGATATGTTTGCAGATCCTGCATGCCGGTCGTTATGCCTACAGCCGCAAACAGGTGGCGCCGAGTGCCATTCAGGCGCCGATCAACCCGTTCACGCCGCGCGAGCTGGACGAAGAGGGTATCGAAAAGCAGATTGCCGATTTCGTGACCTGTTCGACGCTGGCCCAGGCTGCCGGTTACGACGGCGTCGAAATCATGGGCTCGGAAGGCTATTTCATCAATCAGTTCCTGGCTGCCCACACCAACCACCGAACTGATCGATGGGGCGGCAGCTATGAAAACCGCATGCGTCTGGCGGTCGAGATCGTGACGCGCGTGCGTGCGGCAGTGGGGCCGGACTTCATCATCATCTTTCGCCTGTCGATGCTGGATCTGGTAGAGGGCGGCAGCTCCTGGGAAGAAATCGTCCAGTTGGCCAAGGCGGTCGAGCAGGCCGGTGCGACGCTGATCAACACTGGCATCGGCTGGCATGAAGCGCGCATTCCGACCATCGCAACCAAAGTGCCGCGTGCGGCGTTCAGCAAGGTCACGGCCAAACTGCGGGGTTCGGTAAGCATTCCGCTGATCACCACCAATCGCATCAATACCCCGGAAGTCGCCGAACGCATCCTCAGCGAAGGCGACGCCGACATGGTGTCGATGGCACGTCCCTTTTTGGCCGACCCGGAGTTCGTCAACAAGGCGGCTGCTGGCCGCGCCGAGCTTATCAATACTTGCATCGGCTGCAATCAGGCCTGTCTCGACCATACGTTTGGCGGCAAGCTGACCAGTTGCCTGGTCAACCCGCGTGCCTGCCACGAGACCGAGCTCAATTACCTGCCAGCCCTGCAAATCAGAAAAATTGCCGTGATCGGTGCCGGGCCTGCCGGTCTGGCAGCTGCGACCGTGGCCGCGCAGCGTGGGCACGAGGTGACGCTGTTCGATTCGGCCAGTGAAATTGGCGGGCAGTTCAACATCGCCAAATGTGTGCCGGGTAAAGAAGAGTTTTCCGAAACCCTGCGCTACTTCCGCAACAAGCTTGAGGAAACCGGCGTGCAGTTGCGCCTGGGCACCCGCGTGAAAGCCGATGATCTTGTGGGGGCAGGCTTCGACGAAGTGATTCTGGCGACTGGCATTGCGCCGCGCACCCCGGCCATCCCCGGCATCGATCATCCTAAGGTGCTGAGCTACCTGGATGTGATCCTGCAGCGCAAACCGGTCGGGCACAGCGTGGCGGTGATTGGTGCGGGCGGTATCGGTTTTGATGTGTCGGAGTTTCTCGTGCACCAGGGCGTGGCCACGAGTCTGGACCGCGAAGCCTTCTGGAAGGAGTGGGGCATCGACACGACGTTGCAGGCGCGTGGCGGCGTGGCCGGCATAAAGCCTGACGTGCAGGCTCCGGCCCGTCAGGTGTTCCTGCTGCAACGCAAGAACACCAAGGTTGGCGATGGTCTGGGCAAGACCACCGGCTGGATTCATCGCACGGGCCTGAAGAACAAGCAGGTTCAGATGCTCAACAGCGTTCACTACCTGAAAATCGACGATGCCGGGTTGCACATCCGCATCGGCGACGAGGGCGAAGAGAAGCTGCTGCCGGTGGACAACATCGTTATCTGCGCAGGGCAGGACCCGCTGCGCGAGCTGTATGACGACTTGCTGGCAGCCGGGCAGAGCGTGCATCTGATCGGCGGGGCGGATGTCGCTGCCGAACTCGACGCCAAGCGCGCTATCGATCAGGGATCGCGTCTGGCCGCTGCGCTCTGAGTCTGCTTGCCGGTAAACTGCGTGGATGATTTCCGACGCCCTTGGCTGGCAGCCCGCTGCTCCGTTGCAACGCATGAACCTGCCCTGGCTGCAAGAAGCCGGGGTTGAGGTGGCTGTCCTGCGTCTGGACCAGATCGACCCGCTGATCAGCGGCAACAAATGGTTCAAGCTCAGCGAGCACCTGACCGACGCGGTCGATGCGGGTGCCAAGGGGCTGATCAGCCTGGGCGGCGCACATTCCAATCATCTGCATGCCCTGGCAGCAGCGGGCAAGCGCTTTGGCTTCCCGACCGTTGGTCTGCTGCGTGGTCATGCTCAGCAAACGCCCACGGTGCTTGATCTGCAAGCCTTTGGCATGCAACTGCACTGGCTGGGGTATGGGGGGTATCGAGCGCGGCATGCTGCGGATTTCTGGCAGCCCTGGCAGGCGCTCTATCCCGAGCTTTATCCGATACCCGAAGGCGGCGGCGGGCTTGCCGGTGCTCTGGGCTGCGCCAGGTTGCGGGCCATGGTCGATAGTCAGCTTGAGCCACTTGGCTGGGACGATTACCACGGCTGGTGGGTGGCTGCCGGGACCGGCACTACCATTGCCGGTCTGCTGTTGGCCGAGGCGGGGGCGCATCCGGTATATGGCGCCATGGCAGTGCCGGACGATCATGGCGTGGCGCAGAACATCCTTGCGGTGCTGAACGAGGCAGCAGTAGCGCAGGTGACCTCCGTGGCTGAGCTGCCACCTGCCTGCGTTCTGTTTGACGCCAGCCGGGGCGGCTTTGCCAAAACCGATGCGGCCTTGCTCGACTTCATTGCCAACAGCGAAATGCAGAGCGGCATACCGCTTGAACCTCTGTACACCGGCAAGGCGCTGCTGACCCTGCGTGACGAAATGCAGGCCGGTCGATTCGAACCCGGTACCCGGCTGATCTTCATCCACACCGGCGGCCTGCAAGGTCGACGGGCGATGGGGCTGTAAGCATCGCGGTAGAGCTTCTGGCATGAATTCTGCGCGGACAGGTGACGAGACGTCGGCCCTGAGTACGCAGGCGACACTTCTGGAGTGAAGTGTCCGGGTCGCGGTCTCGATAATCGATCCATTCCAGATCAAGATGCCGAGGTCAGCATGACAACCACCGCCGCAGAACACGTCGATCCTGCCACGCTGAAGAAAGTCATCGTCGCCGCTGCCATTGGCAATTTTGTCGAATGGTTCGATTTCGCCGTCTATGGCTTTCTGGCCACCACCATCGCCCTGCAATTCTTTCCCAGTGGCGACAGCAGTGCCGCGTTATTGAAAACTTTCGCGGTGTTTGCCGTGGCCTTTGCCTTTCGGCCGCTGGGCGGGATTTTCTTCGGCATGCTGGGTGACCGGATCGGCCGTAAGAAAACCCTCGCCATGACTATCCTGCTGATGGCCGGGGCAACGACCCTGATCGGTCTGCTGCCGACGTACGCAGCGATTGGCGTGATGGCGCCGATTCTGCTGACGATCATTCGCTGTGCTCAGGGTTTCTCGGCGGGTGGCGAGTATGCGGGGGCCTGTGCATATCTCATGGAGCATGCGCCACGCACGCAGCGGGCCTGGTACGGCAGTTTCGTTCCGGTCTCGACGTTCTCCGCGTTTGCCGCCGCTGCCGTGGTCGCCTATGCACTGGAGTCGTCACTGTCCCCCGAGGCGATGGGCAGCTGGGGCTGGCGCTTGCCGTTTCTGATTGCCGCGCCGTTGGGGCTGGTGGGTCTGTATCTGCGCTGGAAGCTTGATGAAACCCCGGCGTTCCAGGCGGTTGCTCAAGAGCACGCGGTGGCTCATTCGCCGCTGAAAGACACCTTGCGTCATCACGCGGCCGCGATGTGTTGTCTGGGGGCGTTCGTGTCGCTCACGGCACTGTCGTTCTATATGTTCACCACTTATTTCGCCACCTACCTGCAAGTGGCTGGCGGTTTGAGCCGGGCGACGGCGCTGCTGGTGTCATTGATCGCCCTGGCATTCGCCGCCGCCCTCTGTCCGCTGGCCGGTGCTTATTCGGATCGGGTAGGGCGTCGCGTGACGATGGCCACTGCCTGCATTCTGCTCATGATCGTGGCGTTGCCGTCCTTTCTGATGGCCAGTTCCGGCTCGTTCATCGCCTCGATCATCGGCGTGATGCTATTGGCCGTGGGCGCCGTATTGTGCGGCGTGGTAACGGCCGCTCTGCTGTCGGAAACTTTCCCGACCCGCACCCGCTACACGGCGTCGGCGATCACCTACAACATGGCCTACACACTGTTCGGCGGCACCGCACCGCTGATGGCGACCTGGCTGATCAGCGTCACCGGCAGCAACCTGTCACCCGCGTTTTACCTGATTGCCGTGGCCGTGCTGGCAATGGCGGGTGGTCTGGCGCTACCGGAAACCTCGAAGATTTCGTTGCATGACGTGCCGGTTGCGGGAGAGGGGGCAGCGGTGGGTTCAATGGCTTGAGCGCAGTCGTCGGCATACCTCTCGTTCCTCACGCTCCAGCGTGGGGATGCCTTGCGCACCGCGTACTCAAGGCCGGACGCGAAGCGTCACGCACGGCATGCCAACACGTATTGGCACGATTGTCAGTCAGGTTTGTGTTCGAGCCTTCAAGCGTGTGGCCCATCCGTACTGCCTCCCAAGCGCGTTGTCCTGGATATCTGCGCGTAAGCAAAAACGCAACAAAACGTGGCACAGTTGCCCCGAAAAATGGCACATTGGCGCGCCCTGGTACGTGAGACACATTTTGTAACCATCCGTCCGGGGAGACCCGCAAACCTTTTACGGATGAATTTCATGGCGACCAGCGCTCAGCCCGCTACCGCGACGGCCTCGACCACCCCGCAAGCCAGCCCTCTGGTGATGCGTATCATTGGTGCCGTTGCGCTCGCGCACCTGATCAACGACCTGATCCAGGCCATCCTTCCGTCGATCTACCCGATGCTCAAGGCCAGCTATGACCTGAGCTTCACTCAGATCGGTATGATCACCCTGATGTTTCAGATCACCGCATCGCTGTTACAGCCCTGGGTGGGTTACTACACCGACCGTCACCCCAATCCGCTGGTGTTGCCTTTGGGTTCGATATGCACCCTGATCGGTATAGTGATGATGTCGATGGTGGGCAGTTTTCCATTGATCCTGCTGGCGGCGGCGCTGATCGGCATCGGTTCATCGACCTTTCACCCGGAAGCCTCGCGTATTGCCCGGCTGGCATCCGGTGGCCGTTTCGGTCTGGCGCAGTCGACCTTTCAGGTGGGTGGCAACACCGGCACCGCCATTGGTCCGCTGCTGGCGGCGGCGATCATCATCCCGTTCGGGCAGGGCAATGTGGCCTGGATCGGGCTGTTTGCGCTGTTCTCCCTCGGCTTGCTGTATACGATCAGTCGCTGGTATCGCGCGCACCTTAATCTGTTCAAGCTCAAGGCCGGTCAGGCCGCTACCCACGGCCTGTCGAGAAACCGCGTGATTGCCTCGCTGGCCGTACTGGCCTTCCTGGTGTTCTCCAAGTTTTTCTACATGACCAGCCTGACCAGCTACTTCACGTTCTACCTGATCGAGAAGTTCGACCTTTCAGTTGCCAGCTCGCAGTTGCACCTGTTTCTGTTTCTTGGCGCAGTGGCAGCCGGGACCTTTTTCGGAGGCCCCATTGGTGACCGCATCGGTCGCAAGGCAGTGATCTGGTTTTCGATTCTGGGTGCTGCGCCGTTCACCCTGGCGCTGCCGTATGCGGATCTGTTCTGGACCAGCGTACTCAGCGTGATCATCGGCTTCGTGCTGGCCTCGGCGTTTTCCGCCATCGTTGTGTACGCCCAGGAGCTGGTGCCAGGCAACGTGGGCATGATCGCCGGGATCTTCTTTGGCCTGATGTTCGGCTTCGGCGGCATCGGTGCAGCCTTGCTCGGCTACCTGGCTGACAGTCACGGCATTCTGTTCGTCTACCAACTGTGTTCTTACCTGCCGCTGCTCGGCATCTTCGCCATTCTTCTGCCCCGGACTAAATAATGCTGATCGCAACGCTGATCTTCCTGTTTACCATCACACTGGTTATCTGGCAGCCGAAAGGGCTTGGTGTTGGCTGGAGCGCTGTGCTCGGAGCTGCTCTGGCGTTGCTGACCGGCGTGGTGCACCTGAGTGACATCGCCGTCGTGTGGGGCATCATCTGGAACGCCACCGCCACGTTCATTTCGCTGATCATCATCACCCTGTTGCTCGACGAAGCAGGTTTCTTCGCTTGGGCGGCCTTGCATGTGGCGCGCTGGGGCAAGGGTAACGGGCGGCGTCTGTTTGCCTTGTTCGTGCTGTTTGGTGCGCTGGTGTCGGCACTGTTCGCCAACGACGGGGCGGTGCTGATCCTCACGCCTATTGTCATCGCCATGATGCTGGCGTTGCGCTTTTCTGCTGCGTCGACCCTGGCGTTCGTGATGGCTGCAGGGTTCATCGCCGATACCGCGAGCCTGCCGCTGGTGGTGTCGAATCTGGTGAACATCGTTTCGGCGGACTATTTCAAGATCGGCTTCAATCGTTACGCCGCAGTCATGGTGCCGGTGAACCTGGCCAGCGTTGCCGCCACGCTCGCCGTGTTGATGTGGTACTTCCGCCGCGATATTCCCAGCGAGTTCGAACCCGAGCATCTGGACAAACCCGAGACGGCTATCCATGACCGGTCCACGTTCCTGGCCGGTTGGGCGGTGCTGCTGATTCTGCTGGTGGGTTGTTTTGCCCTTGAACCGCTGGGCATTCCGATCAGTGCGATCTCGTCGGTGTGCGCATTGTTGCTGCTGGCCATCGCTGCAAAGGGCCACACGATCAAGACGCGCAAGGTGATGAAAGAGGCGCCGTGGCACATCGTGGTCTTTTCGCTGGGCATGTACCTGGTGGTGTATGGCCTGCGTAACGCCGGGCTGACCGATTACCTGGCCAATCTGCTGGATTGGTTCGCGGGCTACGGTATCTGGGGCGCGGCCATGGGCACGGGCGTGATGACGGCGTTTTTGTCGTCGATCATGAACAACATGCCAACGGTACTGATCGGGCTGTTGTCCATCGACGCGAGTCATGCCAGTGGGGCGATCCAGGAAGCCATGATTTATGCCAACGTGATCGGCAGCGACCTGGGGCCGAAAATCACGCCAATCGGCAGCCTGGCGACCTTGCTCTGGCTGCATGTACTGGAGCGCAAGGGCATCACCATCAGTTGGGGTTACTATTTCAAGGTCGGTATTGTGCTGACCGTTCCGGTGCTGCTGATCACGCTGGCGGCGCTGGCGCTGCGATTGGGTTGAAGGCATGACTGGTGTCGGCCAGGTTCGGCCACATGTCCGACACCAGAAACAGCCGCTCGGCTTCTTCCCAATGGTTATCGGGATTCTGGCTCAGGCGCACCAGCAACTGCGCCGGGGCCAGCGGATCGAGTTCAGCCAGCCATTCGCCTAATTGCTCGTTGCTCCAGGCTTGGCTGTAAAGTGCTGGCGCGAGCCAGGCATGGCGGGGCAGCGGCTGCCAGCGGCCAGGCTCGCTTTGTGCCAGAAAGGCTTTCCAGTCGCGCTGATGCAACCAGCGCCCCTTGAGGTGGTGCGGATGAACGCCTGTCGGCGATTCACAGCAACCGGGCCACGGATACAGCAGATAGCCGCCCAGCCACAACTGCGCACTGAACGCCTCGACACCCAGCTCTGCCAGCGCCGCACGACTTTCCGGGCGGGCCGACATGGGCAACTGATGCTGGCTCAGGTGCTTGAGCTTGCGATCCAGCCGGTCATTGCAGCCAGGCCCCAGCCAGTGCTCCGGGTTGCAGCCGTCTCCGTCCTGTGGCCCGAGGTACAGCTTGATTGCAAGCTCGACGTGATGTACGCCTTCGCGATCACGCAGCAGCAGGTCGAGTTCGCCGAGGGTCTGGCTGCCGAGCCGGATCGGCAGGTTGGCAGCAATGATCTCGACGCCCGGTGCGTGCTGCGCCGCGAACTGCCAGAGCCGCTCGTAATAGCGCCCCAGCCGCCGCGTGGCTGCCAGCGCCAGCCACGCTTCCAGTGGCCTGCTGTCTCGATCAAGCTGCCAGAGAAAATTCGCCAGTCGCTGCGGCTCCTGAACCCAGTCACTGCCCGCCAGCGGATGGCGCTGCGGCCAGGGTGCGACGTCGAGCATGGGCGGCGCCAGAATCACCCAGGCAAGGTCGCGCACTTCCGGATGTCGCAATTGACGGGGCAGGTCGGTCAGGCTGGGGAATAGAGTCATGTGCCGAGGATAGCGTGAGTTGAGGCGCAGCTGTGGGCTGATGTGCCTGTGAGCTGGCTGTGAAAGCGAAAAGATGTGGTGCTAGGCGGCGGGCCTGGTGCCTCCGAGAAAATCGAACTCCTCATCATCCGGGCAAGGTGAGAATCTCTTAACGTCCGTTGCCCCCTTTGCGTTCAGGTCGACACGGCCGTTGGCATCAATATAGATCGCGGTAGTTGGCCATTCCGGATCTATGCTTACGCAGCCAGCGATTTTTGCGCCGTCCCACCAGAAAAAATACATGAAGAAATCTTTTTTCTGAAATATAGGGCCATTATCGCCAGTTGCTTTGCCAGGTTTGAGGTCTCCCCTGCGTGTATGGTTATCGATGAGCCATAGATAGTTTAGCTCTCCATCTGCTTTATCTGAATAGTAAACGCTTACTTCAGGTGTCGCGAAACTCCACAGTGACAAAATAAAAAAAACTCCAGTCAACTTTGGCCAGCGGGTCATGAGTTTTATCGTCGTTTTTCGATTCATTTCTGCTTGTTAATATTTAAATGCCATTGTCAGTCCGCACTCAAGTAATTCAGGCGGGTCGATTAATTTACTTAAAGCATGAATGCAGCTCCACACCTTTTCCCCAACTGTTATCGGGTACTTGCAAAACGTCTTTCATAATCTCGCTGCCTTGTACTGCCCCCTCTGGGAGGCGGCGATAGAGCGCTATGCCTATGCCAATTGCTATCCGGTCAGGGTCGTCATCCCAGGCTCGCAACCCCTCAACGTCCTTGGAAGGGGTCGGCCAATCGTTTTTTATTGGTTTTCTTATCTTCCCTAACGTTTCGGATACTATTTGCTCAAGTCCTGCACCATCCAGAAGTACGCTTTCCGAAAAGCCAGCAGCCATTCCGATATACCCATAATGAATGTTCGACCAGATATCATAGTAATAAGCGTGTTTTCCCTGCTTGTGCCATGTGTCGCCGTTGTACATACTTCGTAACTTCCATTTATGATCCCACTCCCTGTTCTGTCCCACTTTTTCCGTCCATATAGCCATCGCTGCCGCTGTGTTCGCCGCCGCGATGGTCTGTGGGTTATTCTGCGCGCCAAGCTGCGCGTACCAAGGCAGCTCCATCCATTTACGGGTTTCCTCTGCAGCGTCGTAGTTCAGCAGTTTCTTCAATTTCTGAACCGTCGGGTGCAGAAGGTTTCGGTTCATTTCGTCAGCGATGTAGCGGGTCAGCTCCTCCATCTGATCCGGATGATCGCAGACCGGCTCTGTAGTCGTGCTGGAGGTAGCGGGCGAGAACAGTGCCTCGGCTGCGCTGGCTTTCTCGTGCAACTCGGGATCGGCCACCAGTTGATCCAGCTTCAGATCGTCCAGCGAGCCATCGAAACGGAGGATGTCGAGTCTGGAGAAGTCGATGGCCGGACCTGCCGCAGCGCCGAAGTCAAAGCCGCCACCCACATCAAGGCTGCCGGAAATGATTGTTCCGCCATGGCTGGTCGGACTGCCCAGATGGGCCATTGGGCGACCGTTGATGATGATCGCTGGAAAGCCGGTGACGATTACCGCACCACAGCCACATACATCGCCTACTCTGGCGGCGGACATGCCATTGATCAGGGTGTCAGAAGATGCCGTGACAATCGGTGTGGAACCATGACCCGGCAATGGGCAGAGGTGCATGTCGCTTTGGCGGGCTGAGGGAATCATGCGTCGTCCTTAGGTGTAATAAAAACGGACGAAACTAATGAATATCTTCTGCTGGGTATGTAAGGCGATTCCTGGGTTTTTGAAGGAATCTGCTCATTTATTCAGGATCAATCGGCTCATTGAAAAGCCTGGTCGTAAGCGCCTTTCGCTTGAACGTGGCTTGCCGGTTTGCTGCTGGCGGGCCGTTTCGCCCATAATCGCCTTTTAAGTCGTCTCGAACCGCAGCAGGAGCCCCATGGAGCAATTTCGCAATATCGGCATCATCGGCCGCCTGGGCAGTGTACAGGTGCTCGACACCGTTCGCCGACTCAAGAGGTTCCTGCTGGATCGGCATCTGCACGTCATTCTCGAAGAGACAATTGCCGAAGTGCTGCCGGGTCACGGCTTGCAGACCTCGTCGCGCAAGATGCTCGGTGAAGTCTGTGACATGGTGATCGTGGTCGGCGGCGACGGCAGCCTGCTGGGCGCGGCGCGGGCGCTGGCCCGCCATAATGTACCGGTGCTGGGCATCAACCGGGGCAGCCTGGGGTTTCTGACCGACATTCGTCCCGATGAACTGGAGGTCAAGTGCGCTGAAGTGCTCGACGGGCATTATCTGGTCGAGAACCGCTTTCTGCTGCAAGCCGAAGTACGCCGTCATGGTGAGGCCATTGGCCAGGGCGATGCGCTCAATGACGTGGTGCTGCACCCCGGCAAGTCGACGCGGATGATCGAGTTCGAAATCTATATCGACGGCCAGTTCGTGTGCAGCCAGAAGGCCGACGGTCTGATCGTGGCCACGCCGACCGGCTCGACGGCCTATGCGCTGTCGGCGGGCGGGCCGATCATGCACCCCAAGCTCGACGCTATCGTCATCGTGCCGATGTACCCGCATACGCTGTCCGGTCGGCCCATTGTGGTGGACGGCAACAGTGAACTGAAAATCGTCGTGTCCAAGGACATGACCATTTACCCGCAGGTGTCCTGTGACGGGCAGAATCACTTTACCTGCGCACCGGGCGACACCATAACGGTCAGCAAGAAGCCGCAGAAACTGCGCCTGATTCATCCGCTGGATCACAACTATTACGAAGTCTGCCGCACCAAGCTCGGCTGGGGCAGCAGGCTCGGCGGCGGTGGCGATTAATGCTCGATCCGGCGCGTGGCTACGATCTGATCGGTGACGTGCACGGGTGTGCCCATACCCTCGAGCACTTGCTGGAGCTTCTCGGTTACCGTTTGCAGGCTGGCGTGTGGCGCCACCCTGAGCGCGTCGCGATTTTTCTCGGTGACATCATCGACCGTGGCCCGTTTATCCGCGAGTCGCTGCATATTGTCCGAGATATGGTCCAGGCCGGCCAGGCCCTGTGCCTGATGGGTAACCATGAGTTCAATGCGCTGGGTTGGGTCACCCCGGCCTTGCCTGAAAGCGGCCATGAGTTCGTGCGCGAACACACGCCGCGCCATGCCCGGTTGATTGGCGAGACGCTGGCGCAGTTCGAACGTTACCCGGATGAGTGGCGCGAGTTCGTCAACTGGTTCTATGAATTGCCGTTGTACATGGATGCCGGGCGTTTCCGGGTGGTGCATGCCTGCTGGGATGCAACCCTGATTGACCCATTGCGTAGCCTTTACAGCAATGGCTGCATCGACAAAGCCTTTGTTCAGGCCTCGGCAACGCCCGGCAGTTTCGCCAGCAATGTGTTCAACCGTCTGCTGCGCGGCACCGACATGCGCTTGCCGCACGGTCTGACGCTGACCGGCGGCGACGGCCTGACGCGCGAGTTCTTCCGCACCAAGTTTTGGGAAGATGACCCGCAGACCTATGGTGACGTGGTGTTCCAGCCCGACGCATTGCCCGAGGGCGTGGCCAAGACGCCGTTGTCCACGTCCGAAAAGAATGCACTGCTGCGCTATGGAATCAACGAGCCGCTGCTGTTTGTCGGTCATTACTGGCGCAGTGGCCTGCCGGCACCCATCCGCCCGAATCTGGCCTGCCTGGATTACAGTGCCGTGCTCTACGGCAAACTGGTCGCCTATCGGCTGGATCAGGAAACACAGGTCGATCCGGATAAATTCGTCTGGGTCGATGTTCAGCGTCCAGAGGTTTCACAATGAGTCCCGTTGCCGTTCTGCGTTTGCCGCTGACCACCGACCTGAGCGGGTTTGTCCGCCTGTTGCAGCGCTTGCAGATCCCTCACCGGGTCAGCGAGGAAGTCGGTGAGCAGGTGCTGTGGGTGCCTGATACCGGGCGTCTGGCCGATGATGTACGTGAGCTGTATGCGCGCTTTCCGGACGGTGACGAGAACGTTCAACTGGCGGATGCGAGTCAGGCGCCAAAGTACACACCACCGGGCCTGATCGAGCAATTGCGCAGCAGCCCGGTGACGGCGCTGGTGCTGCTGGTCACCTTGCTTGTGGCGGGCCTGACGCTGCTGGGTGACAACCTGGAAGCCATTCGCTGGCTGACCTTTCAGGATTTCCGGATCAATGGCGAGTACGCGACGTTTCTGCCGTTGTCTGAAACTCTTGCGTCCGGGCAATGGTGGCGCATCATTTCGCCGATGCTCATACATTTCGGCATTTTGCACCTGGCCATGAACGGCATGTGGTTCTGGGAGCTGGGCCGACGTATCGAAATCCGCCAGGGCAGCCTGACGTTGCTGTTGCTCACACTGCTGTTTTCGGCGGTTTCCAACTACGTGCAATACCTGTTCAGCGGCCCCAGCCTGTTCGGCGGACTGTCTGGCGTACTGTACGGGTTGCTCGGCCATTGCTGGATCTTCCAGATGCTGGCGCCCAACCCGGTTTACCGTCTGCCGCGTGGCGTGCTGATCATGATGCTGATCTGGCTGGCGCTGTGCCTGTCCGGTCTGGTCAGCATGCTGGGCTTCGGCGAAATCGCCAACGGCGCGCATGTCGGCGGGCTGGTCATCGGTTGTATCACCGGCTTGCTGGGTGGTGCGCTTGCGCGCCGTAGAGCCTAGAATTCCCCGCTATTTTCTGGAGTGCGCCATGTCGTCTTTTATAGAAATGATCGAAAACATCACCCCGGACATCTACGAAAGCCTGAAGCTGGCTGTGGAAATCGGCAAATGGTCCGATGGTCGCAAGCTGACTCAGGAGCAGCGTGAGCTGTCGTTGCAGGCACTGATCGCCTGGGAAGTGCAGAACCTGCCGGAAGACCAGCGCACCGGCTACATGGGGCCTCAGGAATGTGCCTCCAAGTCTGCGCCGGTGCCTAATATCCTGTTCAAATCGGATGCTATTCATTGATCGAACTTGGTCGCGGAGCAGTCAACAAAATGTTGGCGCGTCAGGATGACGCGTCGTTCGTGCAATACGCGTTTCGCCTGGGCGACACCGAAATCGCGGTCAACCCGCTGATTGGCAAGACGCTGCGTCTGGAGTTTCTCGGCGCTATTCATTGCAGCCATTGCGGGCGCAAGACCAAGTCCAGCTACAGCCAGGGCTATTGCTACCCGTGCATGCTCAAGCTGGCGCAGTGCGATCTGTGCATCATGAGCCCGGAACGATGCCACCACGATCAGGGTACTTGCCGTGATCCGGCGTGGGGCGAGCAATTCTGCATGACCGATCACATTGTCTATCTGGCCAACTCGTCAGGCGTGAAAGTCGGTATCACCCGTGCCACTCAATTACCGACCCGCTGGCTGGACCAGGGTGCCAGTCAGGCACTGCCGATCATTCGCGTGGCGACCCGCCAGCAGTCGGGTTTTGTCGAAGACTTGCTGCGCAGTCAGGTCGCTGACCGCACCAATTGGCGTGCGTTGCTCAAGGGTGACGCGCAGCCCGTCGATCTCAAGGCCATTCGTCAGGAGCTGTTCGACAGTTGCGGTGCGGGGCTGCTCGGATTGCAAGAACGATTCGGTCTGCAGGCCATCCAATTGCTACATGAGGCCGAGCCTGTCGAGTTTCGTTACCCGGTCGAGGCGTACCCGACCAAGATTGTCAGCTTCAACCTGGACAAGAACCCGATTGCCGAGGGCACGCTGCTGGGGATCAAGGGCCAATACCTGATTTTCGACACTGGCGTGATCAATATTCGCAAGTACACGGCCTATCAACTGGCCGTGCATCAGTAAAAGGATTCCAGCATGCGCACCGAACAACCGAAAATGATTTATCTGAAGGATTATCAGGCTCCCGAGTACCTCATCGATGAGACGAACCTGACCTTCGAGCTGTTCGACGATCACTCGCTGGTCCACGCGCAACTGGTGATGCGCCGCAACCCGGAGCGGGGTGCAGGCCTGCCGCCGCTGGTGCTGGACGGCCAGCATCTGGAACTGGTCTCGGTAAAACTGAGCGACATCGAGCTGAGCGCTGCGGATTACCAACTGACAGAAGATCACCTGACCCTGCATCCACAGGCTGAAAGCTTCACGGTCGACAGCACCGTGCGCATTCATCCTGAAACCAATACCGCACTGGAAGGCCTGTACAAGTCCAGCGGCATGTTCTGCACCCAGTGCGAGGCCGAGGGCTTTCGCAAGATCACCTATTACCTTGATCGCCCCGACGTGATGAGCAAGTTCACCACCACGCTCAGCGCCGACAAGCAAAGCTTCCCGATTCTGCTGTCCAACGGCAATCCCGTGGCCAGCGGCGAAGAAGAGGGCGGTCGGCACTGGGCGACCTGGGAAGACCCGTTCATGAAACCGGCCTACCTGTTCGCGCTGGTGGCCGGTGATTTGTGGTGCATCGAAGACACCTTCACCACCATGAACCAGCGGGAAGTGACCCTGCGCATTTACGTCGAGCCAGAAAACGTCGACAAGTGCCAGCACGCCATGACCAGTCTGAAAAAGTCGATGCGCTGGGACGAAGAAACCTACGGCCGCGAGTACGACCTGGACATCTTCATGATCGTCGCGGTCAACGATTTCAACATGGGTGCAATGGAGAACAAGGGCCTCAACATCTTCAACTCCAGCGCCGTGCTGGCCCGTGCCGAAACCGCCACCGATGCCGCGCACCAGCGTGTCGAGGCGATCGTCGCCCACGAATACTTCCATAACTGGTCGGGCAACCGCGTGACCTGCCGTGACTGGTTCCAGCTATCGCTCAAGGAAGGCTTCACGGTTTATCGCGATGCCGGTTTCTCGGCCGACATGAACTCGGCCACGGTCAAGCGCATTCAGGATGTTGCTTACCTGCGTACCCACCAGTTCGCCGAAGATGCCGGCCCGATGGCCCACGCCGTGCGCCCGGACAGCTTTATCGAAATCTCCAACTTCTACACCCTGACCGTCTACGAGAAGGGTTCGGAAGTGGTCGGCATGCTCCACACGCTGCTGGGTGCCCAAGGCTTCCGTAAAGGCAGCGATCTGTATTTCGAGCGCCACGACGGCCAGGCCGTCACCTGCGACGATTTCATCAAGGCCATGGAAGACGCCAACGGCGTTGACCTGACCCAATTCAAGCGCTGGTACAGCCAGGCGGGTACGCCGCGTCTGGCAGTCAGCGAGTCGTATGACGCGGCTGCGAAAACCTACAGCCTGACCTTCCGCCAGAGCTGCCCGAGCACACCCGGGCAGCCTGGTGAGCAGAAGCAGCCGTTCGTGATCCCGGTCGAGCTGGGCCTGCTCGACAGCAAAGGCGGCGAGATTGCCCTGCGTCTGGCAAACGAAGCCTCCGCAAGCGGCACCACGCGGGTGCTGGCGGTGACCGACGCCGAGCAGACGTTCACCTTTGTCGATATCGCTGAAAAACCTTTGCCTTCGTTGCTGCGTGGCTTCTCTGCACCGGTCAGACTGAGCTTCCCGTACGACCGCGATCAACTGATGTTCCTGATGCAGCACGACAGCGATGGTTTCAATCGTTGGGATGCCGGTCAGCAGTTGTCGGTTCAGGTGTTGCAGGAAATGATCGGTCAGCATCAGCAAGGTCAGCCACTGGTCATGGATCAGCGTCTGATCACTGCACTGGGCACTGTGTTGGCGGATGAGCAACTGGATCAGGCCATGGTCGCAGAAATGCTCTCGCTGCCGGGCGAGGCTTATCTGGCCGAGATCAGCGAAGTGGCGGATGTCGATGCCATTCACGCGGCCCGTGAGTTCGCGCGCAAACAACTGGCTGATGCGCTGTTCGACAGCCTGCTGGCCCGTTATCAGGCCAATCGCGAGGTGTCCAAGGCCACGCCTTATGTCGCCGAGTCTGCGCACTTTGCCCGTCGTGCCTTGCAGAACATCGCCTTGTCGTACCTGATGCTCAGCGGCAAGCCGCAAGTGCTGGCGGCAACCATCGACCAGTTCGACACCAGCGACAACATGACCGAACGCCTGACCGCACTGGCCGTGCTGGTCAATTCGCCATTCACCGAAGAGCGCGACAAGGCGCTGGCGGTGTTTGCCGAGAACTTCAAGAGCAACGCGCTTGTGATGGATCAGTGGTTCAGTGTTCAGGCGGCCAGCACCCAGCCGGGCGGCTTGCAACGCGTGCAGGAATTGATGAAGCATCCTGCATTCAGTATCAAGAACCCGAACAAGGTCCGCGCCCTGATCGGTGCCTTTGCCGGGCAAAACCTGATCAACTTCCACGCGGCGGACGGCTCCGGCTACCGCTTCCTGGCGGATCTGGTGATTGAGCTGAACGCCCTGAACCCGCAAATCGCCTCCCGCCAACTGGCGCCACTGACCCGCTGGCGCAAATACGACAGCGCCCGTCAGGCGTTGATGAAAGCCGAGCTGGAACGCATCCTTGCTTCCGGCAAACTGTCTGCGGATGTGTACGAAGTGGTGAGCAAAAGCCTGGCTGAATAAGGCTTGCCGAGTGCCTGACAGGTACTTGTGAGAAAGGCGCTGTCCGCTGATGCGGACAGCGCCTTTTTTGTCTGTTCCACGCAATGATGCTTTCTATTCGGCAGAGGCGAGATGACGATATCCACTCGCGCAAAAAATCTCACATGTGATGTGTATCTATCCTTGAGTGCATCTGCTACGTTGCTCATCTGATTCACGGCCAGCAGCAGGAGGGAAGCGCTGATGCCTCGTAAAAAACAGGGTGACGCAGCAGTCCCGGCCAAGACGACTAAAAGCTCCACCGATTACATGCGTGAAATGCGTCTGCGACTCAAGGACGCCGGTCTGGTCAAGCGGGAATTCTGGATCCGGCCCGAGAATGTCGATGCCCTGCGTGGTATCGAAAAAGCGTTAAGACAGCCCTTTCTGGGCGAGAGGATCAAATTGGAGGATTTCATGACCGAGAACACCCACTGGACCATCAGCTCACTGCAGAAGGCTTTGTCAGAGCTGGAGTTGGTGACGAACGGGAAAATCGAGCTCGACGTGACCGAAGGCGATGCATCAGGCATCAAGCTGAGCATGGCCGATTACGGCGACCTGCCGATCTACATCGCGGTGGAAGGCGAGCAGATCCTGGCCGACGCGACCCTGATTGAAGTGAACAAGGTCAAGAACGTGCAGGCCTTCAACGATGTGGTGCTGCGCAGCCGTGACCTGTTCCCATTGTCCTCGATCGGCATTGAAAAGCTGGGTGGCGATCAGGAAGTCTACTGCCTGTTCGGCGCACTGAGCGCAGCCTCGTCGCTCACCGTGATCGTGCAGGAAATCCTCACCCTCGCGGATAACGTGATGCGTGCGGCCGACGCTTTTGAAGATCATTTCATCTACTGAACAGCGCTGTCAGGCGGAGAACATTCATGACTACGAGTATCTGGAAAAAACTGGTGACTGCCGTTCGTGGTGGCGCTTCCGAAGTGGGCGAGTCGATCGCTGACGCCAATGCCATCCGCATCCTGGACCAGGAAATCCGCGACGCCGAAAACGCTCTGGTCAAAGCGCGTGACGGGCTGATCACCATCAAGGCCAAGCACAAACTATCGGCACAGCGTCTCGAAGAACATGCCACCAGCATTGCCAACTGGGAAGGCCGCGCCATGCAGGCCCTGAACAAGGGTGAAGAAGCCCTGGCTGTCGAATGTGCAAACAAGATTGCCGAGATCGAAGCTCTGCGTGATCAGGAGCAGGAACTGGCCGATCAGTTCAACAAGCAGGTCGGTCTGCTGCAGGAGCAAGTGATCAAGGCTGAGTCACGCATCAAGAGCCTCAAGCAGCAGGTCGAGATGGCCAAGGCCCGCGAGACTGTGCAACGGGCGCGGGTCGCGACCGCCACTGCTACCGGTGGCGCCAGCGGTGCGGTGGAAACCGCAGTCGGTTCGCTGGCACGCCTCAAGCAGCGCCAGGACGAACAGGATGCCAAGCTGGAAGCGGCTGAAGAACTGGCCAGCCAGTCCAGCGGCAGCGACCTTGAGCGTCGTCTGCAAGACGCCGGAATCGGTGCCAAAAGCGGCGGCGCGGAAGACGTGCTGGCACGTTTGAAAGCCAAGAATCAGACGCCCGCCCAGTAAGCAGCGCGATAAGCCTGGCGAGGGTTGGCAATGGAGTTTTCAAAACGACTCAAGGTCATCCTCGCCTTGTCGGCAGTGTTGATTGTGGTGCAGGCAATCAACTCGATCACCGGCAATGGTCTGGTTCATTTCGGTATTATTCCGCGCAACCTGACCGGGTTGCGCGGCATTGTTTTTGCGCCTTTTCTGCACGGTTCGATTCAGCACTTGCTCAGCAATCTGTTGCCGTTCATTGTGCTGAGCTGGCTGGTGGCTACTGAGGGTGTCAGGCGTTATGCGTGGGTCGCCGGGCTTATTTGCCTGTTGGGCGGGTTGCTGGTCTGGGCCTTCGGCCGCAGCAGTATTCATGTCGGCGCAAGCGGCCTGATCTTCGGCTTGTGGGCTTATCTGCTGGCGCGGGCGTGGTATCAGCGCAGCATCGCCAGCCTGCTGTTGGCGCTGATCGTGCTGGCCGGTTACAGCGGATTGATTTTTGGCTTCGTGCCGGTGCCCGGTGTTTCGTTTGAATCACACATCGCCGGGGCGATTGCCGGTATGTGTGTGGCGTGGCTGATGCACTCCAGGGCATTGCTGGCGGAAAAGGCCTGATGCGCAGCGGCTGCTATAGATGGACAGCAGTCGACCCGTATGGAAGTGGACCCTGACTCAAGGATTTGAAAGGATGACCCTGTTCCTGTTACTTCGGCGTAACACCTCGGTGTTTTTCGAGCGTTTCGGCTGGGCCGGTATCGGCATGCTGTTACTGGTGCACTACACCGTTTCCTGGCTGTTACTGACGGTGGCTGGCGAAGAGCATCTGCTGCAAGGCGCTGATTTCACCTATTTTTACCTCACGACCGCGACCACCGTTGGCTACGGCGATCTATCGCCCAAGTCTGGCTGTGGCAAGCTGGTCACCACCCTGTGGATCATGCTAGGCGGTATTGCCTTGCTGACAACGGTCATTGGCAAGGCGTCGACGTCGGTCGGTGATATCTGGAGACGGAACATGAAAGGACAGGGCGACTGCTCGGCACTCACAGGCCATACGGTGTTAATCGGCTGGGATGGCGAGGCCAGCGAGCGCATCGTCGAATTACTTCATCAGGACACCTCCACTAGCCGCGCCGGGCTGGTGATCTGTGATTCGATCATTACCGAAAATCCGCTACCGGGCAGAGCATCGTTTATCAAGGGTGACTCGCTTGACTCACCCACAGTACTGAGCCGCGCCGGAGTCGCGGGTGCGCAGCGCATTCTGGTGCATACCCAGTCCGACAGTTTGACACTCGCCATCGTGCTGACGCTGAAAAGCCTCGGGCCGACAGGGCACGTGGTCGCTCACTTCAACAACTCCGAGCGGGCTGCACTGGCCAGAACCTACGCGCCCGAGCTTGAATGCACCTCGAACATGGCGATTGAAATGTTGGTGCGCTCCGCTCAGGATCCCGGCTCAAGTACGGTCATCACCGAGCTGCTGTGTGTGGGCGTGGGTGCCACGCAATACCGCCACGTACTGCCTGCCGACTTTGCGTGCTCCTGTGGCGAGCTGTATGTTCGCCTACGTCAGGACTTCAACGCCACGCTGATCGGCTATCGGTCGTCAGCCATGAAACAGTTCGACATCAATCCCGCGAACGATGTGGCTATTCTGGGCGGGGAAATTTTCTACATCGCCTCCAGTCGTCTTCAAGGAAATGCACTATGAGTTGGTTCAAACGTGCCATGGGTCTGGAAGCACCCAAGGCATCAGGTCGTGATGGCGAAAATACGCAAGGCACAGCCAGTCCGTTAGGGCTGGCATCGGGCCGCATGCTGTGCCTGGACAGTTCATTGAAACTGTTGCTCGACGGCCATTCGGAAGTGGTCATCCCGGCAGATGAAAAAGTCTGGGCGGTGGGACGTGTCGATCTTGGTCAGTCGATGACCCTTCACCGTTTCTATCTCGATAACGAAGACTATTTCCTGCAAGTGGTCAGCAATGGCCCGAATCCGGAAGACGTCCAGGACATCATCCTGTTCGGCTATTACAGCGCCGTGCCGATCACCAGCAAGGACGAGTTGCTGCGCCTGACCGGCCCGTCGTCGAAGATCGGCCTGCCGACCTACGAACACGATGGCGAGGTATTCGAACGGCAGTGGGGCACTGCGCCGGGGCAGACCGAACTGACGCCACTGGATGAAGACATTGTCAGCCCCGATGCTGCTTATCGGGTCAAACACCTGAGCATGTTGTACGCCCGCGACACAGGCCTGATAAACCGCCGTGAGTTTCTGCTTTTTTCGGTAGAAGAAGACGAAGAGGGCAGCATCACGCTCACCACGGCGGTTGGCATAACGCTGCAATCCACTGATATCAACGTTCTTTGACAAGGAAATCATCATGATCGACGCGCTGCGTATGTCGCTCAATGCCACTGCTGTGTTCGGCTTCGTTATGTACATCCTGGTGGCGGCGATTCTGTTCGCCCTGTTCCAGTTCATCTACAGCAGGATCACGCCGCACAAGGAGTTTGCGCTGATCCGCGAGAACAACAGCGCGGCGGCAGTGGCTCTGGGTGGCTCGCTGATCGGCTTTGCATTGCCGGCCAGCAACATCATCAGTTACAGCATCAGCATTCTGGACGTGATTGTCTGGGTGGTGATTGCTGCTGTGGTCCAGTTGCTGACGTTCGGCGTCACCAGTCTGGTGCTCAAGGGCCTTTCTGCGCGCATCGCCAAAGGCGAGCTGGCAGCAGCCATCTACTCGGCCAGCGTCGCCATCAGCGTCGGTCTTCTCAACGCAGCCTGCATGACCCCATCGGTCTGACGGCAGCCTTGAACAAGGAGACTCACGATGAGACGCAGTTCAGTAAAACTGGTGCTCGCCAGCACACTTCCCCTGGCCCTCGCCGCATGTGGTCCGTCTGAAGACAAGGACACGTTCAACGCCAAGGCCAACTTCAGCTCGGTTCAGGAATGCGTCGATGCGAAGGTGCCGGTGAATGTCTGTTCGGATGCCTACATGCAGGCGCTTTCGGACCATCGCCGCATAGCGCCGACCTACGATGACAAGGCGTCCTGTGACGCCGACTTCGTGCCGGATTATTGCCAGGTCACGTCTGACGGCAAGTACATGCCGAAGCTTGGTGGCTTCGAGCTGGGCTTCTCCGGTCGTGTGCCCAAAGATGCGCTGGACAGGGCCAATCAGGAGGTTGCCCAGTCTGCTCCGTCAGGCATGAGCGGCACCACCGGGCTGATGGCCGGCCTGCTGATCGGCAATCTGCTCAGCAACGGTTTCGGCAACAATCGTTATTACTCGCAGCCCATTTACCAGACGCGCGATGATCGCGGCGGTTATTACAGCTCGTCGTTGCCTAGCCAGATCGACCGCGGCAAGACGTTCGGCCGTTCGACCCAGGCGCAATCCAGCCCGGACCGCAGTTATGGCAAGAGCACGCTGGGGCGCAATCTGGGGAGCGCGGGTTCTGGCTCGTCATCAGTGTCATCGACCATTTCGCGTGGCGGTTTTGGCAGTCAGGCTGCAGCACGCAGCGGCTGGGGCGGCAAGAGTAGCGGCAGTAGCAGTTTCGGAGGCTGACGGAGCGGTCCATGAAGAAGATCAGCAGCGAAGAACGTCCGGACTGGCGCGCAACTGCCGAGCGTGAGGGTTTCAACTTCCACACGATCGACGGCGAGCGCTACTGGGATGAGCGCGGGTATTACCTGTTCACCGAACAGCAGATTACCCGCGACCTTGAAGCGCCGACCCAGGCGCTGCACCAGATGTGTATGGATGCCGTGGCGCGGGTGGTGGACAGCGAAGAGTTACTGCACCAACTGGCGATTCCGGAAGCGTTTTTCGATGTGATTCAGACGTCGTGGAAGCAAGGGCATCCGCATCTTTACGCCCGCTTTGATTTTGCCTATGACGGTACGGGTCCGGCAAAGATGTACGAGATCAATGCCGACACACCGACCAGCCTGATGGAAGCCGGGGCGTTTCAGCTGCTCTGGCTCGAAGAGCAGATGGCGCGCGGGGTTTTGCCTGCGCATGCCACCCAGTTCAATTCGATCGCCGAGGATCTGGTTCGGGCGTTTGCCGAGTTTCCAGGGCAGAGCCCGTTCTATTTTTCGGCCATGTCCGGTTCCGTCGAGGACCGTGGCACAACCGACTTCCTGCGGCGCATGGCTGCTCATGTGGGCATCGATGCCAGGCATATCGACATCGAAGACATCGGGCTCGATGCGGAAGGGCGCTTTGTCGACCTGCAAGGTCACTGGATCGAACGCCTGTTCAAGCTGCATGCGTGGGAGCACATCTTTCACGAGGAATTCGGCAAGCATGTGCCCGCCAGTGGCACCCAGTTCGTCGAGCCTGCCTGGAAGGCTATTCTCAGCAATAAAGGCATATTGCCGTTGTTGTGGCAGTTCAACGAAGGGCATCCGAACCTGCTGCCTTCGCACATCGATCGGAACGTTACCAGACCCGTGCCCAAAGGCTGGGTGCGCAAACCGTACTTTTCCCGCGAGGGCGCCAACATCGAGATGCGCACGCCCGGCGACCAGGTCATTGCCGTCGACGGGCCTTACACCGATGCGCCGTATATTCTTCAGGCGTATTCGCCGCTCCCGAAATTCGGTGACAGCTACACGCTGATAGGCTCCTGGGTCATCGGCGACCTGGCCTGCGGAATCGGCATCCGCGAAGACGACAGTCTGATCACCAAAGACACCAGCCGGTTCCTGCCGCACGTCGTCATCGACTGAGCCATCCCACGTCCTGCCTATAGGGTGTTACTTGCAGTTCGCCAGTAACACTTCTGCTGTTACTGTCAGTTTTGATTTCAATATTTATATGTTTATTATTGAAGTCGTGTCTGACAATCGAGCAGGTTCGGGGGTCGGTATTATGGGTAAAACAGTTTGAATAACCGTTTGTCGTGACGGGTGCTAAAGAGTGTGCTTGATAACTGCTTTAATCTGTTTGTTTCTTTGAATTGGCATCCGCGTTGCACTCTGATCGCCGCTGTAGGCGGTGTCGGGAATATACGTGACGCTTTGGTTCGGCCTGTGCTTACGCCATTTTAATGTGATGATCCATACGGGATAGTTTCCTACACGTCTGGATTTCACTGTCTTACAGTTTGCGCCTGCGATCAAACATTAGGGGTATACGTGCGTGCTGAATATTTTATTCAGGCGTTACAACAGACTGACAATCGCACTGCGCATTGTCTCGATAATAAAAACGTCGTTTACAACGAGAACACTATTGGCCGGGACGTCAGACCGTCGTTCCGGGCCAGGCATGCAAGGAGAGCAACATGCTCATGAAACAACTGATGGGGGTCACGTTTTCGTTAATGCTCGCGATCAACACCAGCCAGGGAGCGAATATTACGCTGCCTGAAGGTCAATTGACTCCTATGGGGGGTGAGAGGGCGGGTAACGTCTCCGGAACCATACCGGCCTGGAACGGCGGAATCACCGAGCCCCCACAGGGATATAAAGGCTCCGGTAGCCGCCATGTCGATCCTTATGCCAGCGACAAGCCCTTGTTCACCATCACCCGCGCCAATCTGGATCAGTACCGGGACCATTTGACGCCGGGGCAAGTGGCGATGTTTGAAACCTATCCCGCCACCTACCAGATGCCGGTCTACCCGACTCGTCGCTCCGGATCAGCGCCGCAGTGGGTCTATGACAACACCCGGCGAAATGCCGGAACAGCACGGTTGATCAGTGGCGGTAACGGATTTGTCGACGCCTATGGCGGCATCCCGTTTCCTGTTCCGGAAAAAGGTATTCAGGCCTTATGGAATCACATTGCCCGGTATCGTGGGCATTACGTGGTAAGACGCGCGTCCGAGGCGGTCGTGCAACGTAGCGGAAGTTTCAGCCTGGTCACTGCTCAGCAAGAAGTGCTGTTTCGCTTTTATGATCCCCGCGGAAGTTTTGCCAGTCTGGACAATGTGCTGTTCTATTACTTGTCGTTCTCCCACCACCCGGCGCAATTGTCCGGTTCTGCCGTGCTGGTACATGAAACGCTGGATCAGGTGCAGGAGCCGCGTCTGGCTTGGGCTTATAGCGCCGGACAACGTCGCGTTCGCCGTGCGCCGAGCCTGGCTTATGACCTGCCGGTGCCCGCTTCCGATGGCGTGCGGACGGCAGATGACACTGACATGTTCAATGGCGCGCCGGATCGCTACGACTGGAAGTTGCTGGGCAAACGCGAGATTTATATTCCCTACAATAACTACCGGATTTCCAGCCCCGATATCAGTTATCGGCAATTGCTGCAGGTGGGCCACCTCAATCCGGTCTATACCCGGCATGAGCTGCACCGGGTCTGGGTGGTCGAAGGTACGCTCAAGCTTTCTTCGCGGCATGTGTACTCGCGGCGTACGCTGTATCTGGACGAGGACAGCTGGCAGGCGGCAATCGTCGATCAATATGACGGGCGCGGCCAGTTGTGGCGGGTCTCCATGGCCTACCTGAAAAACTTCTACGAACTGCCGGCCATCTGGTCGGCGCTGGATGTCTTCCACGACTTGCAGGGCCGCCGCTATCACGTTCAGAACCTGGACAATCAGGAGCCGCACACCCGTGATTTCGGTCAGCCTGTACCCGGTGCCAACGCGTTTGAACCGTCTGCCTTGCGCCGTCAAAGCATGCGCTGAAACGCTGTCATCGACAGGCTGGAGGATCTGCCGGTGCAGTTTTCGTATCAGGCCCATTGATGACTCATCAATCACGCCCGCGTGCTTAACAAAAGATAACAACATGTCGATTGTCAGGCATTTGCAAAGCTGCCTAGGATGGCCGTGCTTCCAGAAAGGCAGGGTCAAAGGGCTTGCGGGCGTTCTGGTCGATACAGAGGGGTTGAGTCAGCACCCGATAACAATAAAAGGGAGAACTTCATGCGTGAGCCTTTCCAGTGGCGCACCCGGTTATGCGCGGGCCTGTCCCTGACGATTCTGATGGGCTGCCCGTTCGCTGCCGGGGTGGCGATGGCGGCTGACTCGGCACCTGCATCGGTGGGCGTCGCCGATACGTCCGGTTACGCCATCGCATCGGCAAAGGCCGCTCGCGGTCTGCTTCTGGATGTCGCTCATGCGGGTGCCCGGCTGGTGGTGGTGGGCGATCACGGACACATTCTCTATTCCGACGATCAGGGCAAGACCTGGATTCAGGCGCGTGTGCCGACCCGGCAATTATTGACCGCTGTGTTTTTCATTGACGAGCAACACGGTTGGGCAGTGGGCCACGATGCACAGATTCTGGCCAGCAGCGATGGCGGCAAGAGCTGGAGCAAGCAGTTCGAAGACCTGAAGCGCGAAGCACCTCTGCTGGATGTCTGGTTCAAGGACCTCGCCAACGGCTTTGCCATAGGGGCCTATGGTGCGTTGCTGAGCACTCACGATGGTGGTCAGCATTGGCAGGATGTCAGCGAGCTGTTGGACAACGAGGACCAATACCACCTCAACGGCATTGCGCAGGTAAAGGACGCAGGCCTGTTCATCGTCGGTGAAGCGGGCAGCATGTTTCGCTCCAGCGATGATGGGCAAACCTGGGAGAAGCTTGATGGCCCTTATCAGGGCTCGCTGTTTGGCGTGACGGCTACGGCGCAGCCTTCGACACTGCTGGCCTATGGTTTGCGCGGCAACCTGTTTCGTTCCAGCGACTTTGGCGACAGCTGGCAGCCGATAGAGCTCAAAGGTGCACGCGGGCCGGTGGAATTCGGTCTGGCCAGCGCTACGCTCATGGCCGATGGCTCGCTGGTGCTGGTGGGCAATGGCGGCAGCGTGATGCGCAGCACCGATGACGGTGAAACCTTCGAGGTGTTCAATCGTTCCGACCGCATCTCGTTGGCAGGCGTTACTGCCAATCAGCAGGGCAACCTGATTCTGGTAGGGCAAGGTGGCGTGCGCGTGACCTCGCCGACGGGCGCCGAAACGACCCAATAATAACAAGACCTTTCTGGGCAGGGACATTCAGGCATGAGCAATCTTCAACACGCAGCGGATTCAGATGAAAAGGCAACCTTCCTCGAACGCCTGATTTTCAATCATCGTCCGGCGGTGATCATTCTTTGCCTGCTGACGAGCGTCCTTCTGTTCTGGCAAGCCCTGCAGGTCCGGCCTTCCACCAGTTTCGAGAAAATGATTCCGCTGTCGCATCCGTTCGTTCAGAACATGATGACGCATCGATATGAGCTGGCGAACCTGGGTAACACCGTGCGCATCTCCGTCGAGGCGGTGGACGGTGACATTTTCTCCAAAGGGTACATGGAGACCCTGCGTCAGATCAGTGATGAAGTGTTTTATATTCCCGGCGTGGACCGTTCCGGGCTCAAATCATTGTGGAGCCCCAGCGTGCGCTGGACCGAAGTAACCGAGGAGGGCTTCGCGGGGGGCGAAGTCATTCCGCAGAGTTACGACGGCTCGGAAGCCAGTCTCGATCAACTGCGCAACAACGTGCTCAAGTCCGGGCAGGTCGGGCGGCTGATCGCCAACGATTTCAAATCGAGCATCATTGAGGTTCCGCTGCAGGAGGCCTACCCGGACCCCGCGGATCAGGGCAGATTACTGGCGCTGGACTACCAGCAGTTTTCACATCAGCTTGAAGAAAAGATTCGTGACAAATACCAGGCGCAGAACCCGGATATCAGGATTCACATTGTCGGTTTCGCCAAGAAGGTCGGCGACCTGATCGACGGCCTGTTCATGGTGGTGATGTTCTTCGGTATTGCTTTCCTGATTACGCTGGTGCTGCTGATCTGGTTCACACGCTGTATCCGCAGCACCATTGCAGTCCTGAGCACCACGCTTATCGCGGTGATCTGGCAGCTGGGTCTGATGCATGTGGTGGGGTTCGGCATTGACCCGTATTCGATGCTGGTGCCGTTCCTGATCTTCGCCATCGGTATTTCCCACGGCGTGCAGAAAATCAACGGCATTGCCCTGCAATCCAGCGAGGCCGAGGATGCCCTGACAGCTGCACGTCGCACGTTCCGCCAGTTGTTTCTGCCGGGCATGATCGCAATTCTGGCGGACGCGGTCGGCTTCATCACTTTGCTGATTATCGACATCGGGGTGATTCGCGAGCTGGCCATTGGTGCGTCCATCGGCGTTGCGGTGATCGTGTTCACCAACCTGATCCTGCTGCCGGTGGCGATTTCCTACGTTGGCATCAGCAAAAGGGCGGTCAGCCGCAGCACGCAGGATGCGGTGTCCGAGCATCCTTTCTGGCGTCTGCTGTCGAACTTTGCCAGTGCCAAAGTCGCGCCTGTGTCGATTGTGCTGGCGCTGCTGGCCTTCGGCGGCGGGCTCTGGTACAGCCAGCACCTGAAGATCGGCGACCTCGATCAAGGTGCGCCGGAGCTGCGCCCTGACTCGCGCTACAACAAAGACAACGCGTTCATTATCAATCACTACTCCACCAGCTCGGACGTGTTGGTGGTCATGGTCAAGACCCCGCCCGAGGGCTGCTCGGCGTATCCGACCCTGTCGGCGATCAACGAGCTGGCGTGGAAGATGGAAAACACCCAGGGCGTGCAATCGGCCATTTCGCTGGTGACTGTTTCCAAGCAGGTCATCAAGGGAATGAACGAGGGCAACCTGAAATGGGAGAGCCTGTCGCGCAACAAAGACGTACTCAACAACTCCATCGCCCGTGCCGACGGGCTGTACAACACCGACTGCTCGCTGGCGCCGCTGCTGGTGTTCCTCAACGACCACAAGGCTGAAACCCTGGACCGCGCGGTGCATGCTGTGCAGGACTTCGCCAGACAGAACGACAAGCCTGACATGCAGTTCCTGCTGGCCGCCGGTAATGCCGGGATCGAGGCGGCGACCAACGAAGTCATCAAACAGTCCGAGCTGATCATTCTGGTGCTGGTCTACCTCTGCGTGGCAGCCATGTGCATGATCACCTTCCGCTCCTGGGCGGCGACGCTGTGCATCGTCCTGCCGCTGGTATTGACCTCCGTGCTGGGTAACGCGCTGATGGCGTTCATGGGCATCGGTGTCAAGGTAGCGACTTTGCCGGTAGTGGCACTGGGGGTGGGGATCGGTGTCGATTACGGCATCTACATCTACAGCCGCCTGGAAAGCTTCCTGCGCGCCGGCTTGCCATTGCAGGAAGCCTATTACCAAACCTTGAAATCCACCGGCAAGGCCGTGCTGTTCACCGGCCTGTGCCTGGCCATCGGCGTGTGCACCTGGATCTTCTCGGCGATCAAATTCCAGGCTGACATGGGGCTGATGCTGACCTTCATGCTGCTGTGGAACATGTTCGGAGCGCTCTGGCTACTGCCCGCGCTGGCGCGGTTCCTGATCAAGCCGGAGAAGATGGCAGGGAAGGTGGGCAATTCACTGTTTTCGCATTGAGCCCGTTGCGGGTGTGGGCCTGTAACGCTCGGGCCAATGCTCCGCGCAGGCATGCCGTTTGCTATTTCTGGAGGCTGTACCGGCCTCTTCGCGAATAATGCGGAACGCCGCCCCGGTTACTCCCACGAAGACTTGTGTATAACAATGAACGCTGTGGCGTGCGGAACGAGAAAAACTCTTGGGTTACCTACGCGCCACCCAACACCACACTCAGCGCATTGCGCGCATCATCCAGTTGCACCAGCGAAGCATGGCGTGCGCCGAGGGCGTCGCGGTTCTGGATGGCGGTGAGGATGGCTTTGTGGCGCGGCATGGCCAATTCGTGCAGGTTGGGGCGTTTGTTGGAGTATTTGAGCGCTTCGCGCAAGGCCAGTGACAGCATGTTGCACAGGTGGGCCAGCAGGTCGTTGTGAGTGGCGTCGGCGATGCGGCTGTGGAAGTCGAGATCGGGTTGCAGCAGGTCTTCCGGGGTCGGGGCCGCTTCCATACGCAGGTAGGCTTCGTGAATCGATTCGATCTCTTCCTCGGTGGCGTATTGCGCAGCCAATGCCGCCACGGCGGGTTCGATCACCGCACGCACGCTGGTCAGCAGGTGGAAGAATTCGTTCTGCGGCGAGCTTTGCATCACCCAATGCAGCACATCCGGGTCCAGCAGGTGCCATTCGCGGCGCGCCTTGACCACCGTGCCGACACGCGGCCTTGAGTAGACCAGCCCTTTGGCCACCAAAACCCGCGTGGCTTCACGCAGGACCGGCCGGCTGACGGCGTATTCTTCGCAGAGCAGCGCCTCGGCAGGCAGCTTTTCGTCAGGCTTGAAACGGCCGGATACAATCTGCATGCCCAGTTCCTGGACGATGCGGGCATGCATGCTTTTTCGGTCGGATGGCTTTCGATAATCCATGGGAACGCTGGTCGATCCTGGCGGTAATTGCGGGGCATCATACCATCGCGTAACACTAACGGCGGTCGCCAAAACAGGGGACCGCCGCTTCTTTTAGTGCAAGTAACTAGTGCGAGTGGCGGGGTACTTCGGAACCTCTGCAACCGACCAGAAAGTCGAAGTCGCAGCCCTGATCGGCTTGCATGACTTTGTCGATATACAGTTGGCGATAACCGCCGAGCAGCAGCTGTGGTGGGGCTTGCCATTCTGCAAGGCGTGCGGCCAGTTCAGCTTCCGGTATATCCAGATGCAAACGCCCGCTGGCGCAGTCGAGCTCGATCCAGTCGCCTTCCTTGACCACGGCGAGAGGCCCACCGGCTGCCGCTTCCGGCGCGACGTGCAACACTACCGTGCCATAGGCCGTGCCGCTCATGCGTGCGTCGGAAATACGCACCATGTCAGTAACGCCCTGAGCCAGCAGTTTGGCAGGCAGGCCCATGTTGCCAACTTCGGCCATGCCCGGATAACCCTTGGGGCCACAGTTCTTGAGGACCATCACCGAGCTTGCATCGATTTCCAGGTCCGGATCGTTGATTCGCGACTTGTACATCTCGAAATTCTCGAACACCACCGCACGGCCACGATGCTGCATCAGTGCCGGTGTGGCGGCCGAAGGCTTGAGCACCGCGCCAAGCGGCGCAAGGTTGCCACGCAGCACACAGATGCCGCCGTCGGCGCGAATCGGATTGTCCAGTGCGCGGATCACCTGATCTTCGCCATAGATCGGTGAATTGCAGGTGTTCTCGCCGATGCTCTTGCCGTTGACCGTCAATGCATCCGGATTGGGTAGCAATCCAGCTTCGTTCATGCGCCTCAGCACGGCGGGCAGGCCACCGGCGTAATAAAACTCCTCCATCAGGAAGCGTCCGGAAGGTTGCAGGTCGACGATGGTCGGCATGCCCCGGCCCATACGCGTCCAGTCGTCCAGGTCGAGATCGACGCCAATACGTCCGGCGATGGCTTTCAGGTGAATTACGGCGTTGGTCGAACCGCCGATGGCGGCGTTGACCCGGATGGCATTTTCAAACGCCGCCTTGGTGAGAATCTTCGACAGGCGCAGGTCTTCGCGGACCATGTCGACAGCACGCATGCCGGACATATGCGCCAGCACGTAGCGCCGCGAGTCCACCGCAGGAATGGCCGCGTTGTGCGGCAACGAAGTACCCAGCGCTTCGGCCATGCAGGCCATGGTCGAGGCCGTGCCCATGGTGTTACAGGTGCCTGCCGAGCGTGACATTCCGGCTTCCGCGGACAGGAATTCGTCCAGGCTGATGGTCCCGGCTTTGTAGGATTCGTGCATCTGCCAGACGATGGTGCCAGCACCGATGTCCTTGCCTTCATGCTTGCCGTTGAGCATCGGTCCGCCCGTCACCACGATGGCGGGAATGTCGCAACTGGCAGCGCCCATCAACAGGGCGGGGGTGGTTTTGTCGCAACCGGTCAGCAGCACAACGCCATCGATCGGGTTGCCGCGAATCGCTTCTTCCACGTCCATGCTCGCCAGATTGCGGGTAAACATGGCCGTGGGCCGCAGGTTGGATTCACCGTTGGAGAACACCGGAAACTCGACCGGCCAGCCACCCGCTTCGATCACGCCGCGTTTGACGTGTTCGGCTATCTGCCGGAAATGCGCGTTGCAGGGGGTCAGCTCCGACCAGGTATTGCAGATGCCGATAATCGGCTTGCCCTGAAACTGGTGGTCGGCAATGCCCTGATTCTTCATCCAACTGCGGTACATGAAGCCATTCTTGTCGGCGGTGCCAAACCACTGGGCAGAACGGAGGGTCGGTTTTTTATCGGAGTCAGACATGATCGGCTCTCTTATTGTAAGACTTAATGGCGATACTGCTGGGTAAGGTAAGCCTAAAAAACCCGCATTGGAAGAGTTGGCAGATCAAATAGTATTACTATATAGTCAATTTTAGACGAGGGATCATCCTGGCGCATTTGGCAGTGTTATTCAGCCCCCAGGCACAGAGGCGGTCCCCGCAGGTTCCATAACAAAAACAATGGGAGACCGCCGACATGAGCCAGGAACTGCGGCTTATACGCCGCATCACGTTCAAACTGATTCCTTTCCTTATCCTGCTGTACCTGATCGCTTATGTGGACCGCTCTGCCGTAGGCTTCGCCAAGCTGCACATGGGTGCGGACATCGGTATCGGCGATGCTGCCTACGGGCTGGGTGCCGGGCTGTTCTTCATTGGTTATTTCCTGCTGGAGATCCCCAGCAACCTGATGCTCGAGCGCTTCGGCGCACGTCGCTGGTTCGCGCGGATCATGGTCACCTGGGGCGCGATCACCATCGGCATGGCCTTCGTGCAGGGGCCGCACAGCTTCTATGTGATGCGTTTTCTGCTCGGCGCAGCCGAAGCGGGCTTCTTTCCCGGCGTGCTGTACTACATTACCCAATGGTTTCCGGTTCGCCATCGCGGCAAGATCCTTGGCCTGTTTATCCTCTCGCAACCCATCGCCATGATGATCACCGGGCCTGTTTCCGGCGGCTTGCTGGGCATTGACGGCGTGCTCGGCCTGCATGGCTGGCAGTGGTTGTTCATCGTCATCGGCACCCCGGCGATCCTGCTCACCTGGCCAGTGCTGCGCTGGTTGCCGGATGGTCCGCAACAGGTCGCCTGGATGGATCAGGCCGAGAAGGACTGGCTGACCGGAGAGCTGAAAAAAGACCTGGAAGCATACGGCCAGACCCGACACGGCAATCCATTGCATGCCCTGAAAGACAAACGCGTGCTGTTGCTGGCGCTGTTCTACCTGCCGGTGACCTTGAGTATTTACGGTCTGGGCCTGTGGTTGCCGACGCTGATCAAACAGTTCGGTGGCAGTGACCTGACCACCGGTTTCGTGTCTTCGGTGCCTTACATCTTCGGCATCATCGGCCTGCTGATCGTGCCGCGCAGCTCCGACCGCCTCAATGACCGTTACGGACATCTCGCCGTGCTTTACGTGCTGGGTGCCATCGGGCTGTTCTGCAGTGCCTGGTTGACCCTGCCGGTGGCGCAACTGGCTGCACTGTGTGTCGTGGCCTTCGCATTGTTTTCCTGTACGGCGGTGTTCTGGACCCTGCCGGGACGCTTCTTCGCCGGTGCCAGCGCAGCGGCGGGTATTGCGCTGATCAATTCGGTCGGCAATCTGGGCGGTTACATCGGGCCGTTCGTGATCGGTGCATTGAAGGAAATGACCGGCAGCCTGGCGTCGGGCCTGTATTTCCTGTCCGGCGTCATGGTATTCGGGCTGGTGCTCACCGGCATCGTTTACCACGTGCTGGAACGCAAGCACGTGTTGCCGGTGGACGAGTTCGCGGCGAGTGCCAGGTGAAGCAGGTGTCAGCTACAAGCGGCAAGAAGAAGCCGACCCTGGCGTTTTCAATGAGTGTGTAAGGAGAATTTCATGCGGTTAGTACAGTTTGAATTGAGCGACGGTCAGCGCCGGGTGGGGTTGGTTGACGGTGATCAGGTGCGTGAAGTCCAGGGTGTCGAAAGTGTTCGCGAGCTGGCGCTGGCGGCTATCGAAGCCGGTTCTGCTCTGGCGCAACAGGTCGAGCAGCGTGGCGTTGGCGAAACACATGACTATTCGCAGCTGCTTAAGGAACTGCGAATCCTGCCGCCGCTCGATCATCCTGATCCGGCGCACTTGCTGGTCAGTGGCACCGGGCTGACTCACCTGGGCAGCGCGTCTGCGCGGGACAAGATGCACCAGCAGTCCGGCGACGAAGCGTCGATGACCGATACCATGCGCATCTTCAAGTGGGGCGTTGAAGGTGGCAAGCCAGCGGCGGGGCAGGCGGGTGTGCAGCCAGAGTGGTTCTATAAAGGCGATGGCAGCATCGTCGTGCGTCCAGGGCATTCTTTCTCGTTGCCGCCATTCGCCGAAGATGGCGGGGAAGAGCCTGAGCTGAGCGGGCTGTATGTGATCGGGCATGATCGCAAGCCCTATCGCCTGGGTTTTGCCATCGGTAACGAGTACTCCGACCACGTCATGGAGCGTCGCAATTACCTGTATCTGGCGCACTCTAAACTACGTGCCTGCTCGTTCGGGCCGGAGCTGCGCGTAGGCGATTTGCCGCAAAGCCTGTCAGGCACCAGCCGCATCTGGCGGGACGGCGAGGTGCTGTGGGAGAAGGAGTTCCTCAGCGGCGAGGCCAATATGTGCCACAGCCTGGAAAACCTTGAGTACCACCACTTCAAGTACGCCCAGTTCCTCAGGCCGGGTGACGTGCATGTGCATTTCTTCGGCACCGCGACCCTGTCGTTTGCCGATGGCGTGCGCACTCAGCCGGGTGATCGCTTCGAAGTCAGCCAGGCCGAATTCGGCCAGCCACTGGTCAACGGCCTCGCCCCAAGCGAAGCAGTGTTCCAGCCAGGTGGGATTGGCAGGTTGTGAGGTGAACGGTGATCGTGCCAGCGCTCGCGTTGGCATGTCGTTCTGAACGCTCTTTACCCGATAGTACGACGATCATCAGTGTGTTTAAGCCTGTCTTTTGCCCTATCATTCGCGCTTTTACAGGCCGGATAACCCTCATGACTACTTCGCCAACCACATTGCTCGCCGCCCTCGAAGCCACCACCATGCTGGAAATCGACGGTCTGCACGCCTGGGACTTCTCTCTGGGCGATGAACTGAACATCGAATGCATGGACGGCCGCGAGCGCAAGGTATGGCGCTTCACCAAGGCGCAAGTCGACGCTGCGATCTTCGATCAATCCCTGCAAAGCTGGGTGATCAACGATGGTAATGCCGATCACCGGATCATCTGCCTGGACGCCTTTACCCCCTCGGATGAAGATGATTCCGCGGAGGATTGATTAAATGCGGGCTGGTGCTGTCATAGACCTGACTGTGCCCTGACAGGCATCAATAACCTCAACAAAAGGGATGCCCCATGCCCCATAAATTTCTGCCATTGCTGGCGATTGCCAGTGCCATGAGCGCGTTTACCCTGCAGGCCCAACCCATGCCCGATACTGAATTGCTAATGGGTTCCTACACGCAAGGCAAGAGTGAAGGGATCTACCGGTTTGCCTTCAACAGCGAAACCGGAATGATCGATGCCAAGCCGCTACAGGTCATCAAAACCGAAAACCCGTCCTGGCTGACGTTATCCAGGGACCAGCGTTATCTGTTCGCGGTCAATGAGAATGGACCGGGTCAGAAAGACGTAGTCGGTAAAGTCAGCAGCTTTGCAATTGACCCGAAAACCCGTCAGATCACGCCTGTAAACCAGGTTCAGAGCCGTGGTGAAGAACCTACGCACTCCAGTCTGAGCTACGACGGTCGCTATCTGTTCGTTGCCAACTACGCAGTAAACCCTGATCCGGGTGGCGCGCTGACAGTGTTGCCGGTGGGCAAGGATGGCAAGCTGAGCGAAGCCGTTCAGGTTCTGCCGCTGGGTCCCGGAAGCAAGGTCAACCCCGAGCGGCAGATGTCGTCCCATGTGCATCTGGCCGTGCCGACCCCGGATGACAAGTACGTAGTGACTGCTGATCTGGGCGCCGACAAACTGTTCGTGTATCGCTACGACGCGAGCCAGCCCAAGCCATTGCAGCCAGCCAAGGAGCCGACTGTGCAGTTGCCAGGCGGTAGCGGGCCACGTCATACCTTGTTCAGTGGCGATGGCAAGCATGCCTGGCTGGTGCTGGAAATGACCGCTCAGGTCGTAGTGTTTGACTACCATGACGGCAGCTTCAAGCAGACCCAACTGGTCGATATGAAGAACAAGGGTGTGGAGCAGAAAAACGGCGGTGGCGCGTTGCACACCTCACCGGATGGCAAGTTTCTGTATGTGACTAATCGGGGCGACGCGAATCAGGTCGTGGTGTTCCGGATCGATCAGGCCAGCGGCAAGCTTGAAGAAATTCAGCGTCGTTCCCTTGAAGGCAAAGAGCCTCGCGAGTTCGCCTTTGACCCAACCGGCAAGTTCATGCTGTTTGCCAATCAGAAGAGCGATCAGATCGTGACTGTGCGTCGTGATCCGCACAGCGGGATGATCGGCGACACGGTGCAGAAACTGGATGTGGGTGCACCTTCTTATCTGCGCTTTTTGACTGACAAGTAAGCTGCAACGGCTTCAGCCCGCCACAGGCATGGGCTGGAGCCGTTATCATTCTTGATGATATGGGTTAGTGCTACAAAAGATTTCTGCTGAAGCCCCCTCGGGCGTACGTTTGAGTCACGGCCAAGACGGCCAGGATTTCAAATCAACGTACAGACCAACAATGAGGGGTGACCGACATGAACTTCAATCTTTTCTCCATCATCGCTGCATCAGCTATTTCGGCAAGCGTCGCGCTACCGGCCAGCGCCAGTGTGGAAGTGAACGACAAGAAAGCTCATGCCACCCAGACCTACACCACGAAATACCTGCAACAGAGCGCCAACTTCTACGCGGCGCTGGATCACAAAACCGCCCAGTGATTCATTAGTCGTCACGCTTTCGCGAGCATGTTCGCCCACACAGGTCCTGCGACCACTGCCCACTGCGCGGCAGACCCTGCAAAGACTGCCAGGCGAGCCTGTTCGCGAAAGCACTGACGGCGGCGGCACAGTTCATTGTGAGTCAGGTGCATTGCTTCAGTGAGTGTCAGACCCCGTTGGACTTACACTTATTGCAGTGCCTTGACCCCAGCGGTTTTCCTCAGCAACTGCAACGCAAAGACGACGAACAGCAATGCTGCTGCCGACAGCGTCAGTGGCAATCCATTTGCGTTACCGGTCATTGCTACTCCGCTGATCAAGGGGCCGAGCAAACTGCCAACTCCCCACAGGAAACCGGCACTTGCGTTGGCAGTGATCAGATCTCGGCCTGTGAACTTCTCGCCGATCAGAATGATGGCTACGGTATAAACACCGCCTGCCACTGCACCCAGCACTGCCAGGCATGGCCATATGAGCAAAGGGTAATTCATCAGCCAGGACATGCTCATTCCGATGGTCAGAGACAGCACGCCACATCCAAGATAAACCGCAGGCCTTGAAACTTTGTCCGATAGCCAGCCCAGCGGAAACTGAAACATCGCGTCTCCCAGCAGGATAACGGTCACCATCAATGCCGCGAGTTTGATGGTATAGCCATGATCAGCAGCATAAACCGGAAACATCGACAGAATGACGCTATCGAAAAACGAGAAGAAAATGATCCCCATGCACAATGCGGGTGCGACTTGAATAAAGCCGAGTACCGAGAATGTTTTGTCTTTACTGTCATCCGGCACGGTCATGTGCCTGGGCAGGATGAACCAGATAACCGCCAGCGCCACACAGTGTCCTGCGACGACTACGCCGTTCACCTGCGCTCCGGCAGTACCAAACACTGAAACCATCGCAGGCCCAAGCAACTGGAAGACCGTGAAGCATGTCGTGTAGATCGCGACAATCCTCCCCCGGTACGCGTCCATGGCAATTTCATTGACCCACGATTCTCCCAGAATAATGATGGTCCCCGCTGCCAGCCCCATCGTCAGTCTGGCGACTGCCAGAATTGCCAGCGATGAGGGAAGCACTTCCAGTGCGGCAATACTCAGTGTCGACAGGCTGAAGCAATACAGATAGATATGACGGCGGCTGAAGTGCTTGCAGAGCCATTCCACAATAAATGCAGACATCATCATCCCCGCCGCCGGAAGCGCGGACATGATGCCTATGTGGACATTTGACGCGCTTGCCTCGTAAAGACGCAACGCCACCACGGGCACGGTCGCACCAATGCTCAAGCCTACAATGGAGACGCCGAGGATAAGCGCCGCCAACAGTACTCTGTTCATCAATCATGCCTCGGACTGACTGGGCCATTGAAAGCCACGTTAGTGGTGTGAGTGCGCAACAGATGTCCGTGAATATCACGCTGCGGTAAGATCGGTTTGGCAATGCGCATGCCGTTCGCATAAAGACACGAGGCCGCGACACCCTGTCCGCCATAAGGGGCGTAATCTTTTTCAACAATGTGCAGGTCGGTGTTGGTCAATACTGTGCAGGACTCGTGTTTATCGCACTCAATAAGGTAGTTAATATAATTGCTGTTGCCAAACAGGGGAATGTACATGGAGTTGAGTGGGTTACGCGGATGTTCATTTGCATCTCATGCCGTTATCGGTAATGCATGACTTAATAAGTTGTCTTTCTCATGACGCCTTGATGCTCATCACAGCTGCAAATAACTCAGACTGCAATAACCGCTGCAACCAGGCGCGCAGGGCAGGGTACGGGCTTTGCTCGAACCACTCCTTATCAACAAAGCAAAATTGCCGTATGAAAGGGGCGATGGCGATGTCGGCCAGCGTCAGGTGTTCGCCGGCCAGAAACCTTTGCGATTGCAGTCGGTTTTCCAGGGCTTTCAGGAACTCTTCGCCCTGCTCGCGATAATGTTGCGGTGAGTGTTCGGGGTAGCGCACCGAATATTTGTAGCGGTCCAGATGCAGCTTGAAGACCTCGTCATTCTCTGTGATCAGCGCAGCAATTTGCGTTGCCTCTTGGGGATCATTCGCCAGTAGCCAGTCATCAGGGTCATGCTGGGCAAGTGCCCAGTGCATGATCTCCAGGCTCTGCTCGATCACCCTGTCTTCAAGCACCAGAACCGGGACGGTGCCCTTGGGAGACCGCGCGAGCATCTCGGCGGGCTTGGCTTTCAGGCTGACTTCGTGGATATCCACCGTGCAGCCTGCGTAATGCAATGCCATGCGTGCACGCATGGCATAGGGGCAACGGCGGAATGAGTACAGCACCGGCGTCATGTGCTGCCCACCTCAATCGTACTCAACCCGTTGCCCTGACGACGCACTCTGATCTGCACTGGAATCCGTTCGTGCATTTCCTGTACGTGGGAGATCACGCCGACCTTGCGGCCCTGGGCCTGCAAGCCGTCCAGTGCGTCCATCGCCAATTGCAGCGATTCCGGGTCAAGGCTGCCGAAGCCTTCGTCGATGAACAGCGATTCGATGCGCAAGGTGCTGGAGGCCATCGACGCCAGGCCAAGTGCCAAGGCCAGCGAGACGAGAAAGGTTTCGCCGCCCGACAGCGAATGCACCGAACGCAGTTCGTCGCCCATTTCGGTATCCATCACCAGCAGTCCGAGCACGCTGCCGCCGCGTTTCAGGCGGTAGCGCCGCACCAGTTGCCTGAGTTGTGCGTTGGCGTGATGGACCAGCAGGTCGAGGTTATAAGCCTGAGCGATCTTGCGAAACCGGTCGCCCTCGGCCGAGCCGATCAGTGCTGCCAGTCTCGCCCAGCGCAGGTACTCGCTGTTGGCGTCAGTGATGCGAGCTTGAAGCTCGCTGTTGGCATTGCGACGGCGCTGATCTTCACTGAGTTCGGCACGCAGATCGGCGCAATGTTGTTCGCTCTGCGCCAGTTGTTGCTGCGCCACCTGCAACTCGGCCGCCAGTTGTTGGTTGTCGCTCAGGTCGCTGTGTTGCGCCTGATGCTGTTGCAGGCGCTGGTCACGTTCCTGCAGCAATACGCTGGCCTGCTCAAGCGCTTTTTCCGCAGCCTGTAGTTGCTGGCGCAGTTGCTCGAGGTGCGCGTCGTCGTAAGTCAGCAGGGCGTCAAGTGCAGCGTCGTCCAGTTCCGGGTGCTGAGCGCGCCACTCGCTGATCTGTGCGTCGAGTTCCGCCACTTCCTGCTGCAAGGCTTGCTGCTGTTGCTGGCCGGACTTGAGCTCGGCAGCCAGTTGAATCAACTGGCTTTGAATACCCTGAAGTGCCTGGGCCGCCGACGTTTCGGTGTGTCGGGCCTGTTCGATGGCGTTTTCCAGCGCCTGTTGCCAGTGTTCGGCAGTCGCATGCTCGCCCAGCAGATCGGCCAGTGTCTGCTGACGGGCTTGCTGCTGTTCGCCGAGACGGGTGACGTCAAGCGCCAGCTCGTTCTGGCGTTGCAGGCGGGCTTGCTGTTCGATCTGTTCCTTTTCGATCTTCTGCTGGCGTTCGTGTTGCTCCTGCTGCTCCTCGCTTTGCTGCTTCAACTGATCAAGCCGCTGAGTCACTTGCTGTTCGAGTTGCATGACCGTCGCTGAGGCGTCGCTGCGCAGGCCTTCCAGCACCTGCGGCGAAACCAGCGGTGTGAACGCCGTCAGTTCCTCTTCCAGTCGTTGCTGATCAGCATCCAGTTGCTTGAGCTGTTCGGCGACATGGCCTGCGGCAGCCTGGCTGGCATCCGTTGCAGCCTGGAGCTGCTGCTGCAAGCGGGCCGCGTCTTTCTGCAGGGTCAGCAAGGCCTCTTGGCGTTGCTCGTCACGGGCGATGACTTCGTTCAGCTGGCTCAGTTGCTGGCTCAACCAGCCGTCGCGTTTAGCGGCGTCGCGGTCCAGCAATTGAGCCGCGAGCGGGTGGCCTTCAAAGTCCGGCGCCAGGGTCTGATGACGCTGCATGAGCTGTTCGTGCTGGCGCAGCAGTTCTTTCTGCCGGGCGATTACGCCGCCCACCTGTTCACGCAACTGATTGCGCTGCTCGGTCAGCAGATCCACGGCCTTCTGCGCGCTGGCCTGCTCGTTGTCGTCGTGTTGTGTGAGGCTTTCCAGCAACGCTTCCGGCTGGTGCCAAGGATGGTCGACGCTGCCGCAGACCGGGCAGGGCTGGTCATCCTGCAACTGCACGCGCAGTTCTTCAACGCTGGCACTGCGCGCCAGACGCTGACGTTCCAGCAGTTGCCGGGTGACGCTAAGGGTCTGCTCGGCGACGGCCAGTTCGTCACGAACCCGGAGGCCTTCACTGTTGAGCTGTTCGCGCTGCTGCTGGGCACTGTGCTGTTGTTGTGCCAGATCAGCCAACTGACGGTCGACGTCCTGTTGGCTGGCCCACAGACGCGCCAGTTCTTCGAATGCGCGTTGTTGCTTACGATTGTCCTGCAACAGGCTGCCGAGAATCTGCAACTGCTCGGTCACCGCCTCGACTTCGCAGTCCGCTTCGCGATAGAGCAATTCCAGTGCGTTACGCTGCTCGGTCAGTTGCTGATCGGCCTCGCTTGCGCGTTGTTGCAGGGCAGGCAGTTCGTGCTGTCCGTGCTTGAGCCGGTTGGCGATAAGGGTCAGTGATTTCAGACGGTCACGCCATGCGCTCCATGCCTGGGCCAGTGGCGCCAGCTCGCTGCTGTGTTGCAACTGTTCTGCGATGCGTTCAAGGCGTTGCGTAACCTGTTGCTGCTGGTCGAGCAAGGTTTGCAGGCTGGCCTGGCCCTGAGCGCACAGTTGCCCAGTGTGCTGATGCAGGTCAGCCGCCTTGGCCAGCTCCTGAGCCAGGTGATTCAGGGTGTTCTGCGCGTCAAACGCTTGTTGCAGCAGCGGTTTCGCGCTGCCGTGCGTTTGTTGGGCCATCAACAGGCTGGCTTGCGCTTCTGTGCGGCGGGTTTCCAGTTGTTGCTGTTGGCTCTGCAGCGACGTCTGCTGTTGCTGATGCTGGCTGATCTGTTCGGCCAGCGGGGTGAGTTGCGCGCTCAGGGTCACACGCCGGGCGAAGCGATGACGCTGCGGGCCCAGACGTTCCAGTTGCGCAAGCGTCTGGCGCTGACTGCTCAGCTCGTCCCAGGTCTGCTGCGCGCGGGTCAGGCTTTCCTGAGCCGCGAGGTGTTCGTCACGCAGGCGATGCAGTTCGAGCAGCCATTGCTGCTTGAGCTCCAGTTGCCGCTGTTGCGTCTGACGGGCCTTGAGCTGCTGCTGGGCATCGTCGAAGCGTTGTTCGAGTTCAGCCAGTTGTTCCGGGGCCAGCGGCACGATGTTGCTGGCCTGCGCGGTCAGGGTTTTCAGCGCTTCCTCGGCTTCCTTGCTCTTGCTGTAGGCGCGCCGACCGAGCTGGCTGTAGATCGCGGTGTTGGTCAGCTTTTCCAGCAGCTCGCTGCGTTCCTTGTCATCGGCCTTGAGGAAGGCGCTGAACTCGCTCTGGGCGAGCATCACGGCCCGGGTGAACTGTTCGAAGTTCAGGCCCAGACGGCTCTCGATCAGCTGTTCGAATTCACGCTTGCTCTGATTGCTGAGGACTTGCTCGCTGTCCAGATCGGTGAGGGTCTGGCGGCTGGCCTGGAGCTTTTTGCTGGCGTTGTCCCGCGCGCGATTGGTCTCCCAGCGCGCACGATAGCGACGCTGGTCGATGCCGATGAAATCCACTTCGGCATAACCGCTGCCGGTGCCACGCCGCAGAAGGGTGCGCGGGTCGCTGGTACTGATGTCGCCGTCGATGTCCGGCACTTTGGACTGGCCGATATTGCTCAGCCGTGGGATGGCCCCAAACAGCGCCAGGCACAAGGCGTCGAGCAAGGTGCTTTTGCCCGCGCCGGTCGGGCCGGTGATGGCGAACAGCCCGGCACTGGCCAGCGGCTCAGCGGTGAAATCCAGTTCGAACGGGCCGGCCAGCGAGGCGAGGTTTTTCAGGCGAATGGCAAGAATCTTCATGACTGTTCGCTCTCCTGCTGGACTTCACGCAGCAGTGTGGCGAAATCCGTAAGGGTCTGTTCGTCCACCTCGCTGCCGTAGTTGTCCAGCCAGGCGCGGCTGAACAATTCCTGTGGGCTGAGTTGGTCCAGTTCGATCAGTGCCGCATCGCCGTCACTGCCGTCGGCGCTGCCTTTACCGGCGTATTCAGCGCCGATGCGCACCAGCCGCACGGCCTTGCCTTGCAGCGCGGTTTCGATCTGGTTGCGCAGGTCCGGTTGCGGTTCATCAAGACGCACACGCACTTCCAGCCAGGGCTGACGATCCGGATCGGCCAGCAGGTCGACATTCGGCAGCGCTTTGAGCTGCACCAGCAGTTCGGCCAGTGGTGCGGGCCCGAGGCGTTGCAGGTTGACGGCGCGAGGGACCAGAAAGGGCTCGACGCTGGTCAGGGTTTCGCCCTCGCAATTGATTTCCAGAATCTGATGCTGGTAGCCGATTTCCGAAAACGACAACGGGATCGGTGAGCCGCTGTAACGAATGCGCTCCTCGCCATTGACCCGTTGCGGCTTGTGCAAATGGCCTAGCGCGACATAGGTGATGCTCGGCCCGAACAGGCTGGCGGGCAGGGCTTCGGCGTTACCGATGATCAGGCTGCGTTCGGAGTCTTCCGAGACCGAGCCGCCGGCCATGTGTGCGTGGCTGATGGCGATCAGGGCCTGACCCGGCTGGCGCTTGGTATTCGCTGCTTCGATCAGCAGTTCATGCACCCGGCCGATGCCGCGCAGGTAGTCATCGCCGAGGGTCGGCCCGGTCACTTCGGCGGGGCGCAGGAACGGCAGCGCCAGGCACCAGGCCTTGATGTCGCCATGCGCGTCGGGCAGCGGCAGCAACAGGCGTTCGACATCCAGTACGCCATCGTTCAGCCACATCACTCGGCCCAGTGCGTGGGTGCGCAAACGGCGCATCAGTGGGGCAGGCAGTTCGATGCGTGAGCCTGAGTCATGGTTGCCAGCGATCATCACGATGGTCAGCAACGGCTGCTGTTCGTGAGCGTTGACGATGAAGTCGTACAGGCGTTCCTGAGCTTTGACCGGCGGGTTGACGGTGTCAAAGATGTCGCCCGCGATCAGCAATACATCAGGCTGTCGTTCGGCCAGTCGGGCCAGCAACCAGGTCAGGAAGCAAGCGTGTTCGAAGTCGCGCTCCTGGCCGTGCAGGTTCTGACCCAGGTGCCAGTCAGAGGTGTGAAACAGACGCATTGATTTACCTTGTCGTGAAAAGGGAATACCTGCGCTGCATCCTCACTTGGGATACAGCGGCGGCAACCCGGCATCGCCTGCCGGGTCCTGAATATGTTCAGCAGCGGGCAGTTTGCGCACGGCGCGCCACAGGTCCTGGCCAAGCCACAGCTTGCCGGTCTCGCTGTACAGTGCGCCGTTCAGGCCATCCAGAGCATCGGACAGCGGCACAAAGCGTGCGGCCATTTCAGCCAGGGTTTCCGGCTGCTGACGGGCCCAGGCATCGAGTGCCTGACGAGTGCCTTGCGGGTCATTGACCATGCACGCACGCTTGAGGTCGTCCAGCACGGTTCGGGGGCTTGGCCCGGTCTGCACAGTCCGGGCGATTGCCGGTTGTCCACGGGCGCGCCACCACAAGCCGAAACCCAGCAGCGTGGTACAGGCGAACAGCAGCGTGCTCGCCTGCCATGGCCAGACCGGCGGACCGATCACGGTGACGCCACTCATGTCGTTGTTCACCGGGGTGTCGACCGCCAGACCGGGGTTGCTGTTGATCTGCAAGGTACGCGCAGGCAGGCTGGTGTGCTCCAGATAATCTTCGCGGGTGTTCCACCAGGTCACTTCGACCGCTGGCAGATCGATTGCTCCGGCGCGACCTGGCACCAACGCTTCGCGCTCTTCGCGCGTGCCAATCAGGCCACGCTCGCTGGGCAGGTTACGCATTTGGGGCTGATCAGGATAACGCCGCAGACCTGGTACTTCGGTGGCGGGTAGCGGCGGCAGTTGCGCACCGGCCAACCCCTCGGCCTTGAGTGTCAGGGTGCGGGTCAGCGAATCGCCGACCTGGGTACTGCCGGGCTCCGGGCTCCAGTTTTCTTCAAGACTGATACTGCGCGCGGGCAGCCACGGCGTGTCGGCTGGATAGTTGGCAGGTTTGGGCTTGACGGTCAGCATCACTTCGGCGGATTTGACCCGCATCAATTTGCCCGGTTGCGGGCCGAACGGATTGGCATCATGTCCCTGCGTGTTGTCCGCAGGTGGTTGCACCAGTGTCGCGCTGAAGACCTGCGCCGGAATTGTCAGCACGCCGCTCTGCTGCGGATAAATCGCGTAACGTGTTTCGATCACACCATGGCGCACGCCATTGATCAGCTTTTCATAGGTGCGCGGATCGCCCAGTTTTTCAACCCGGGCCTCCGGCACCTGCAACGGGCTCAGGCTGCTGTCATCGAACAGCGACACCGAATGGTAGACACGCAAGGTCAGCACAGCCTGCGCCTGAACATAGACACTGTCCTGATCCAGGCTCGCCTCAATGAAGATCGGCGCCAGTTGGCTGCTTGGCTCTTTGGCTTCGCTCTGCACGACCTGCAAGGTCAGCGGCTGGCTTTTCAAGTCACCCAGTTGCAGGGCCGGGATCACCACACTGCCGGTTTCGCGCGGCAGCAGGGTGACGATCCAGCGCGTAGTGGCCTGACTGTTGCCGTCGAGTGTTTTGAGGCTGTTGAGCTGACGTGTGTCGCGTACCTCGAAGCTGCCCTCCAGAACGCTCATGTCGGGCTTGCCGAACTGGGTGACGTCGTCGGTTTCCAGTGTCAGTTCGACGGTTTCACCGGCGTTCAGGCGTGTGCGATCAACGCTGGCCGTCAGTTGTGCGGCCTGCAACGACATGGCAACCAGAGCCAGCAACAGTCCGGTCAATAAGGTGTACACGCGACTCATCGGGTCTTTTCCTGATGTTGCTGTTCGTAGCGGAACTTGCGCCGCAGCAGCTCGCCCGGATCGTCCGGAATCTGTCTCAGCCATTGTTCCAGTTCCTGCCGTCGCTCGCCGGTGATCGAGCTGTCGGCGGGCTGGATCGGCGGGCGAGTGGTTTGTTCATCGTCCGTCGAATTCGCCGATGTGGCCTGCCCGCTGGAGTCCGGCGGCAGGCTTTCGCTGGTGCCGGTCTGATCGGAACGCGACGGGTTCTGCTCGGCGGGCGAGGCGCTGCTGTTCGGGTCCTGTGATGCTTGTTGGCCTTCCTCGCCTTGATCCGCTTTGCTTTGCTCGTCCTGCGCGGGCTTCTGAACCTTGGCCTCATCCAGCAGACCTTGCACCAGCTCCCGATTGCTCTGCGCGGCAGGGAAGTCGGGCTGACGATCCAGTGCCTGCTCGTAGGCATCCAGTGCCGCTTCCAGCTCGCCACTGCGGGCCAGAGCATTGCCACGATTGTAGTGGTCAGCGGCGCTGTTGCCTTCGGCGAAGCGCTGCGCGGCGCTGGTATAGTCTCCCGCCTCGTAAAGCGCGACGCCTTTCCAGCGTGAATCTTCAAAGCGCTGCGCCGCCTCGGCCGGTCGGTGTTGTTCCAGCAGACGCTGGCCCTGTTGGTCGGGGCGCAGCCACAGGTCCTGAAACTCAAAGGCCTGGCTGGTTTGCGGAAACATGAGCAGCAATGGCAGGCACAACAGCCAGCCACGTCGCCCGCCCAGCGCAGCGATCAGCAGCAGTGGCAGCAGGAACCAGTGGCCCTCATCGGCCCAGGTATCGAGCTGCACAATCTGGCCATCGTTGCGCAGTTGCCGAGGAGTCGCGAGCAGTCCGAGACTTTTCAGATCCTCTTCATCGGCGCGTGCCTGGCGATAGCTGCCGCCGACCTGATCAGCAAAGTCGCTGAGGCTGCTGCTGTCCAGACGTGGCACCAGAATCGCACCCTGATCGTCCTTGAGCAGGCTGCCGTTTTCCTGAGTCACCGGCGCGCCTTCAGCGCTGCCGACACCCAGAATCAATAACGGCGGCGACTGCCCGCGCAATGCTTCACGAATGCCCTGACGTTCCTGTTCACTGAGCGAGGAGGTGATCAGCAGAATTCGGCCCTGACCCAGCGCGCCCTGTTTGAGCAGGTGTAATGCCTTGTGCACCGCCAGATCAGCGCGTTGGCCGGTCAATGGCATGATCGACGGCCTGACAGCTTCCAGCAGGTTACGGCTGGTGACCAGATCATCGGAAAGCGGTACCAGGGTGTGTGCGCTGCCCGCATACACGACAACTGCCGTCTGTGCGTCGCTGCGTTTCTGCAACAGGTCCAGCAGCTTGCGTCTGGCCTGTTCCAGGCGTGTGGGCGGCGTATCAGTGGCGAGCATCTGCGGCGTGAGTTCGAGGATCACCACCAGCGGGTCGACCGGTTTCTGGCTGATCTGTTCGACGCGCTGCCAGCTGGGGCCGAGCAGCGCAAACACTGCCAGCAACCAGGCCAGACCGAGAGCGACCCACGGCAGCTTGCTGTTGCCACCGCGCCCGCCATTGAGCAGCACGGCATGAAAGTGGGGCGGCAGCAGCATCTGCCAGCGCCCGGCGCGTTTCTGCCGGTGCCAGAGTCGCCAGATCAGCAGGGCCAGCAATGGCACGATCAGTAGCCACAACGGGCGGAACCAGTGCGGCCAGAGCGCTGTGATCATCGTGACCTCCAGAGTCGCTGAAGACGCTCACGCCAGCGCATGGCACGCAATTGCGTGAGCAGGCGCTGCACCGCGTTGTTCGGCCACAGCTCGCGCAGTACCAGCAGGACACTGAGCAGCAGGGCGGCAGCCAGTGGCCACTGATAAAGCACCTGCGCCGGACGTGCCTGGGTAGGCTGCTGCGCGACAGGCTCCAGCGCATCCAGGGTGGCGCGGATCTTGTCCAGTTCGGCACCGTCGCGTGCACGGAAGTACTGCCCGCCGCTCAGTTTGGCGATGTCTTTAAGCGTCGGCTCGTCGAGATCCAGACTCGGGTTCAGCCCCAGCACGCTTTGAAGACCGTTTTTATCCGGGTCCGCGCCGATGCCAATCGGGTATATTTTTACGCCTTCTTCAGCGGCCAGACGTGCTGCGGTGATCGGGTCGATCTGCCCGCCGTTGTTGGCGCCGTCGGTGACCAGCACCAGCACCCGACTGTTGGCCGGGCGCATGCGCAGGCGTTTGAGCGCCAGGCCGATGGCGTCGCCAATGGCGGTGTTCTTGCCCGCGATGCCGATCCTGGCCTCGTCGAGCCAGACCCGCACTGTGCGGCGGTCGTAAGTCAATGGCGCCTGCAGGAAGGCCTGGGTGCCGAACAGGATCAGGCCGACCCGGTCGCCCTTGCGGCCTTCCAGAAAATCGCCGAGCAGGTGCTGAACCAGCACCAGTCGGCTGACTTCATCGTTGTTCCACTGCATGTCCGGGTAATCCATCGAGCCGGACACGTCGACCGCCACCAGCAGGTCACGACCACTGGCCGCCACTGGCAGCGGCTCGCCCAGCCATTGCGGACGCGCGCAGGCGATCAGCAGCAACAGCCAGATCAGGATCACTGGCGCTCGTTGTCGCCATATCGGCAGATTGGCCTTGGCGCGGCGGCCGCTCAGCCCTTCGAGCTCACTGAGGAAACTGACCTTGAGTGCGGGTTCGCCGCTGTCGGCGACCGGCAGCAGCGCCCGCATCAGCCACGGCACGGGCAGCAGGATGAAGACCCAGGGCCAGGCAAATTCAAACATGTTTGCGAATCCAGGTGTCGACCGCCTGGGTCAGCCCGGTGATAGCCTTGTCGTCCAGCTTGCACTCGGGTTTGTAGGCGCCTTCGACCAGAATCATCCAGCGCGTCAGCCCGGCAGCGGGGCATCGATTGTCGAGGAACGCCAGCCATTTCCGGCCATTCAGCGTGTGGCTCTGGCTGTGCGGGTAGTGATTGCGGCACAGGCGTTTGAGCAGGCCGTTGATCTGTTGCAGCCAGGCACCGGCCGGTGCGCCATCGTAGGGTTTGGGCAGGCTGGCAAGCTCGGCCAGGGCAGCGACACGCGCCGGGTCCAGAGGTTGTTCGCTGCGGCGTTTGCTGGCCTTGACCGGCAACAGCACGCGCAGATGCCACAGGCCCCAGGCCGCCAGGGGGACCAACAGCAACAGCAGCCACCAGCCGGGGGCAGGCGGCCAGAAGGCGACCGCCTCTGGAGCAATCAGCGGCTGTAGCTGATCCAGCGGGTTCATTTGCGCTTCACCGGCCGCTGGAGATTCAGGTATTCGCGCAGTTGCTCAACCAGCTCGGCCTGGGTGCTCAAGGGCATGAGCAACACCCGCAGTTTCTGCGCCAGCCGTTCCCAGCGTGCGGAGCGGTCTTCGCCCTGTTGCCGATAGGCTCTGCGCAACTCGGGGTTGAGGGTGTCGAGCTCCAGTTGCGCGTCGCGTTCGGCAAAACGCAGCAGGCCCGCAGCGGGCAGGGCGCGATCCAGCGGATCGGAGATCGGCAGCAACAGCAGGTCACTGTGACGTGACAACAGGCTCAGCTGTTGCTCGGCAGCATCGGACAAGGCACGTTCGTCGCACAGCACGATCACCAGGCTGCCGGGGCGCAGCACTTCACGGGCGCGGCGCAGTGCCGTACCAAAGGCATCGCGGTCTGCCGGGATTTCGGTGTGCAGTGACTGATTGACCCGTACCAGGCGGTTGAGCAGTTGCAGCAAGCTCTGTTTGCTGCGGCGCGGCTTGATTTCGTAATGCTCGTCGTCGCCGAACACCAGCCCGCCGACCCGGTCGTTGTGCTCCAGTGCCGCCCAGCCGATCAATGCGGCAGCCTGAGCGGCCAGCACGGACTTGAACATCAGCCCTGAGCCGAAAAACAGCCGACGGCTTTGCTCTACCAGGATGAAAATCGGCCGTTCACGCTCTTCGTGGAACAGTTTGGTGTGCGGTTCCTGAGTGCGGGCAGTGACACGCCAGTCGATGCTGCGTACATCGTCACCCGCCTGATAGACCCGAACCTGATCGAAATCCACACCACGCCCGCGCAGTTTGGAATGGTGCAGGCCGATCAACGGGCTGCGTCGGCTCGGGGTTGAAAACAGCTGCACTTCCCGCACCCGATGACGCATTTCGATCAGCTCGCTGAGGCTGACACGAATACCCGGCTGGGGGATCAGGAAGGGTTGCATGGGGTCAGGCGACGGCCACGACGTCAAGGATGCGCTGAATCACGCGGTCCTGATCGATCCCGGCGGCTTCGGCCTCGAACGACAGGATGACCCGGTGGCGCAGTACATCGAACAGCACGGCCTGAATGTCCTCGGGGCTGACAAAGTCGCGCCCGGCCAGCCATGCGTGGGCGCGGGCGCAGCGGTCCAGCGAGATGGAGCCGCGCGGGCTGGCCCCGTAGGCAATCCATTCAGCCAGTTCCGGGTCGAACTTGGCCGGGGTGCGGGTGGCCATGACCAGTTGCACCAGGTACTCCTCGACCGCGTCGGCCATGTACAGGCCAAGGATTTCCTTGCGCGCGGCGAAGATCGCCTGCTGGCTGACGCGGCGCTCAGGCTTGGTTTCGCCGTTGAGCGCTTCGCCGCGCGCCTGCTGGAGGATCTTGCGTTCGACGGCAGCGTCCGGGAATCCGATCTTGACGTGCATCAGAAAGCGGTCGAGCTGGGCTTCGGGCAGCGGGTAGGTGCCTTCCTGTTCGATAGGGTTTTGGGTCGCCATGACCAGAAACAGTGGCGACAGGTCGTAGGTGCTACGCCCGACACTGACCTGACGCTCGGCCATGGCTTCGAGCAACGCCGACTGGACCTTGGCCGGCGCTCGATTGATTTCGTCAGCCAGCACCAGGTTATGGAAGATCGGCCCTTGCTGGAACACGAAGCTGCCGGTCTCCGGGCGATAAATTTCGGTGCCGGTGATGTCGGCAGGCAACAGGTCGGGGGTGAACTGGATGCGGTGGAACTGCGCCTCGATGCCTTCGGCGAGTTCCTTGATGGCTTTGGTCTTGGCCAGACCGGGCGCACCTTCGACCAGCATATGGCCGTCGGCGAGCAGAGCGATCAGCAGGCGTTCGATCAGCTTTTCCTGGCCAAGGATTTGCGTTGAAAGAAATGTTCGCAGCGCAATCAGCGCTTCACGATGTTCCATCGGGGACGTTTCCTGGCAGGGTAATCAGCTATGTCCGGTGACCGCTGAGCTGGGGGCATTACTTTAATCCATCCAGGCGGGTATCGACTAACGGCTGGAGCACTTTTTATTGCATTTAAAGAGGCGTAGGTCAGTTATTAGAGAATTGTCCTACATGTTCTGTCTGCATTCATGTAGGACGTGGCATGTGCACAGACGTTTTCACGCTGTTTTCAGGTGGCGACCTTTGACGATGATCAGCGACGATAAAACTGCGCTGCGTTGTCCCACAGCGCCTGACGTGCGCCATGTTCGCCGAGCGCATCGATCAGCAAGTCGATGTCGTCTGCCTGGAATGGTCGTGGTGCCCGGGTTGACGGCAGGTCGGTGCCGAACATCAAGGCGTTCGGGTTGGCGGCGTGAATATCCCTGAGTGCTTCGCGGACCGGGAAGTCGACACGCCCGAAACCGCAGGCCTTGATTTTCGCGCCGCGTTCCGCCAGACGCAGCACCGCGGGCAGACCTTCGGCGCTCAATCCCAGATGATCGATGCTGATGGCGGGCAGTTTGTGCAGGCGGGTTTCGATTTCGGCCAGCTCTCGCGAGTCGATGTACAGCTCTGAATGCCAGCCCACACGCTCATGCACGCGCAGCGCCAGGACTTCCAGTTGGTCGAGCTGCTCCGAGCCGCCGCGCTTGAGGTTGAAGCGCAGGGCACGAACGCCTGCAGCACTCAGGGTGTCGAGTTCTTCATCGGTGACGCTTGCGGGCAGTTGGGTCACGCCGACAAAGCCCGGCCCCAGCTTGGCAAGGGCATCCAGCAGATAGCCCTGATCGAAGCCTTGAAAGGAACCTGATACCACCGCACCGCCAGCAATTCCCAGCGGTTTGACCACCGAGAGGTACTCGTTGACGCCGAACGGCTCGGGTAGAAAGCCGTTGTTGGCGATCAGCGGAAAGTGCGGGTCGATGATGTGGCAGTGGGCATCGAAAATGGTGTGCATGTCGAGCTCCTCGGGGGCGAAAAGCTCACTCTACCGGCTTTTGCCCCTCAAGCGATTTCGCTGACGTATTCGCCTACATTGTCCATGATGATTTGCAAGGTTCGGTGAACCTCCGGCAAGTCATCCGCGTCTGTAGCGTGAACGATTTCAAATTGCGCATGGCCGTTCAGTTGCTTCGCGTCTGCGGGATCGATCTCCACCAGCAGGCGCTGGGCGCTGACGCTGACCTTGAGGCTGGAGACCGTATGGGAGGTGTCATCGCCGATAGTGATTTCCACCTCGTTTTCATCCGGAAAGCGGGTCAGCGAAAACAGATCGCCGCCTGCGCCGTGGCAGCAGAGCAGCGCCATGTTGTCGTATTCATCGTCACAGGCATTGGCGATGAGTGTGGCGGTCTTGATTTGCATAGGGTTTCCAGTGCGGTAGAAAAAGCGTGGAATGGATTTTGCCAGCACCGGGACTGAATTGTCGCCCGGGATCGGAACCATGGTGTGGATTTTAGCGTGGGCTAATGACCGAATATGTCGCAGCCTCGTAAGCAGTGTGCGCTCAGCTCTCGTTAAGCTGCATGACAGACGAGTGGTGTAGGGTGTCACCCATGCGTCCAGTTTTTTTTATGAGGAATTCAAATGTGACTACCCTGACACAGCAGGCGTTAGTACTTTAGCTTTACACTCGATCAGGAGCTGTCCTCGCAATTGAGTGCGACGACAGCCCCGGTCTCAACACCTTCTTCAAGCCTCCCCAATAAAAGCCAAAGCGGAGTACCACAGATGGCGTTCTTCACCGCAGCCAGCAAATCCGACTTCCAGCATCAACTGCAAGCGGCACTGGCTCAGCACATCAGCGAACAGGCACTGCCACAAGTGGCGCTGTTCGCCGAGCAATTCTTCGGCATCATTTCTCTGGACGAACTCACCCAGCGTCGCCTGTCCGATCTGGCAGGCTGCACCTTGTCTGCCTGGCGTCTGCTGGAGCGTTTCGAACACGCTCACCCGCAGGTCCGGGTCTACAACCCCGATTACGAGCGTCACGGATGGCAATCGACTCACACTGCCGTTGAAGTGCTGCATCACGACCTGCCGTTTCTGGTCGACTCTGTCCGTACCGAACTGAATCGCCGCGGCTACAGTATCCACACCCTGCAAACCACCGTGCTCAGCGTGCGCCGCGGCGCAAACGGCGAACTGCTGGAACTGCTGCCTAAAGGCGCGACCGGCGAAGACGTGCTGCAGGAATCGCTGATGTACCTGGAGATCGACCGTTGCGCCAGCGCCAGCGAGTTGAACGTGCTGGCTCGTGAGCTGGAGCAGGTGCTCGGCGAGGTGCGGGTCGCGGTCGAAGATTTCGCACCGATGAAAGCGCGTCTGCATGATCTGCTGGCGAGCATCGATGCCAACCAGTCCAATACCGACGAGCAAGAGAAGGCCGAGATCAAGGTTTTCCTGCAATGGCTGGTGGATAACCACTTTACCTTTCTGGGTTACGAAGAGTTCGAAGTCCGCACGGACGCCAATGGCGGCCAGCTGGTCTACGACGAATCCTCGTTCCTGGGCCTGACCCGATTGCTGCGCCCGGGGCTGAGCCACGAAGACCTGCACATCGAAGACTATGCAGTGAAATACCTGCAGGAGCCGGTGCTGCTGTCGTTCGCCAAGGCCGCGCATCCAAGCCGCGTACACCGTCCGGCTTACCCGGATTACGTGTCTATCCGGCAGATCGATGCGTCCGGCAAGGTCATCAAGGAATGTCGTTTCATGGGTCTGTACACCTCGTCGGTGTACGGCGAGAGCGTGCGGCAGATCCCGTACATCCGGCGCAAGGTCGCAGAAGTCGAGCGCCGTTCCGGCTTCGATGCCAAGGCGCACCTGGGCAAGGAGCTGGCGCAGGTGGTCGAAGTGCTGCCACGCGACGACCTGTTCCAGACACCGGTGGACGAATTGTTCACGACCGTCATGTCCATCGTGCAGATTCAGGAACGCAACAAGATCCGCGTGTTCCTGCGCAAAGACCCGTACGGCCGTTTCTGCTACTGCCTGGCTTACGTGCCGCGTGACGTTTACTCCACCGAAGTGCGACAGAAGATCCAGCAAGTGCTGATGGATCGCCTGAAGGCCAGCGACTGCGAGTTCTGGACGTTCTTCTCTGAATCGGTGCTGGCGCGGGTGCAACTGATCTTGCGGGTAGACCCTAAGGTCAACCTGGAAATCGACGTTGCCCAACTGGAAAACGAAGTTATTCAGGCCTGCCGTTCGTGGAAGGACGATTACGCCAGCCTGGTCGTGGAAAGCTTCGGTGAAGCGCAAGGCACCAACGTGCTGGCCGACTTCCCGAAAGGCTTCCCGGCCGGTTATCGCGAGCGCTTTGCTGCGCATTCGGCGGTGGTCGACATGCAGCACGTGCTCAGCCTGAGCGAAACCAATCCGCTGGTGATGAGCTTCTATCAGCCACTGGCCGGTGATCGCCAGCAGTTGCATTGCAAGCTGTATCACGCTGACACGCCGCTGGCGCTGTCCGACGTGTTGCCGATTCTGGAAAACCTCGGCCTGCGTGTGCTGGGTGAGTTCCCGTACCGCCTGCACCATGCCAACGGCCGCGAGTTCTGGATTCATGACTTTGCCTTTACCTACGGCGAAGGCCTTAACCTCGACATTCAGCAGCTCAACGACACCTTGCAGGACGCCTTCGTGCACATCGTGCGCGGCGATGCCGAAAACGATGCGTTCAACCGTCTGGTGCTGACTGCCGGTCTGCCATGGCGTGATGTGGCGTTGCTGCGTGCCTATGCGCGTTACCTGAAGCAGATTCGTCTGGGCTTCGATCTGGGCTACATCGCGACCACACTGAACAACCACACTGACATTGCCCGCGAGCTGACACGGCTGTTCAAGACCCGTTTCTATCTGGCGCGCAAGCTCGGTTCCGACGATCTGGACGACAAGCAATTGCGTCTGGAGCAGGCGATTCTGACCGCGCTGGACGACGTTCAGGTGCTCAACGAAGACCGCATCCTGCGTCGTTATCTGGACCTGATCAAAGCCACGCTGCGCACCAACTTCTATCAGTCCGACGCCAATGGCCAGAGCAAGGGCTACTTCAGCTTCAAGTTCAATCCGCGCCTGATTCCCGAGCTGCCCAAGCCGGTGCCGAAGTTCGAAATCTTTGTTTATTCGCCGCGTGTCGAAGGCGTGCATCTGCGCTTCGGCAACGTAGCGCGTGGCGGCCTGCGCTGGTCGGACCGCGAGGAGGACTTCCGGACCGAAGTACTGGGTCTGGTAAAAGCCCAGCAGGTGAAAAACTCGGTCATCGTGCCGGTCGGTGCCAAAGGCGGCTTCGTGCCTCGTCGCCTGCCCACCACCGGCAATCGTGACGAAGTGCAGGCCGAGGCAATCGCCTGCTACCGCATCTTCATCTCGGGCCTGCTGGACATCACCGACAACCTCAAGGAAGGCGTGCTGGTGCCGCCGGTCAATGTGGTGCGCCACGATGACGACGACCCGTACCTGGTGGTGGCTGCCGACAAGGGCACCGCAACCTTCTCCGACATCGCCAACGGCATCGCCATCGACTACGGCTTCTGGCTGGGCGATGCGTTTGCGTCCGGCGGCTCGGCCGGTTACGACCACAAGAAGATGGGCATCACTGCCAAGGGCGCGTGGGTCGGTGTGCAACGTCACTTCCGCGAGCGCGACATCAACGTGCAGCAGGACAGTATCAGTGTGATCGGTATCGGCGACATGGCCGGTGACGTATTCGGCAACGGCCTGTTGATGTCCGACAAGCTGCAACTGGTCGCAGCGTTCAACCACCTGCACATCTTCATCGATCCGAATCCGGACCCGGCCACCAGCTTTGTCGAGCGTCAGCGCTTGTTCAATCTGCCGCGTTCGTCGTGGACCGATTACGATACCAGCATCATGTCCGCTGGCGGCGGGATCTTCCCGCGCAGCCTGAAGAGCATCGCCATCACCGAACAGATGAAGACGCGCTTCGATATCAAGGCCGACAAGCTGACCCCGACCGAACTGCTGCATGCGTTGCTCAAAGCGCCAGTCGATCTGCTGTGGAACGGCGGCATCGGTACGTACGTCAAATCCAGTGAAGAGTCGCATGCCGATGTGGGCGACAAGGCCAACGATGCGTTGCGTGTCGACGGCAACGAGTTGCGCTGCAAGGTGGTGGGTGAGGGCGGTAACCTGGGCATGACCCAGCTGGGCCGTGTCGAGTTCGGCTTGAATGGCGGCGCGACCAACACCGACTTCATCGACAACGCCGGTGGTGTTGACTGCTCCGACCATGAAGTGAACATCAAGATCCTGCTCAACGAAGTGGTGCAGGCCGGTGACATGACCGAAAAGCAGCGCAACCAGTTGCTCGAAAGCATGACCGACGAAGTGGGTCATCTGGTGCTCGGCAACAACTACAAACAGACTCAGGCGCTGTCGTTGGCAGCACGCCGCGCTTACGAGCGGATTGCTGAATACAAGCGCCTCATGAGCGATCTGGAGGCGCGTGGCAAGCTGGATCGCGCCATCGAGTTCCTGCCTGCCGAAGATCAGATCGCCGAGCGGGTTGCAGCCGGTCATGGCCTGACCCGTGCCGAACTGTCGGTATTGATCTCGTACAGCAAGATCGACCTCAAGGAGGCCCTGCTGGAGTCCCGCGTACCGGATGATGATTATCTGACGCGAGACATGGAAACTGCGTTCCCGCCGTCACTGGGCGCGAGGTTCTCCACGGCCATGCGTGGTCACCGTCTGAAGCGCGAAATCGTCAGCACCCAGATCGCCAACGACCTGGTCAATCACATGGGCATCACCTTCGTGCAGCGGCTCAAAGAGTCGACGGGCATGAGCGCTGCTGCTGTGGCCGGTGCCTACGTGATCGTGCGTGACATCTTCCACCTGCCGCACTGGTTCCGACAGATCGAGGCGCTGGACTACAAGGTTTCGGCTGAAATCCAGTTGGCACTGATGGATGAGCTGATGCGTCTGGGCCGTCGTGCCACGCGCTGGTTCCTGCGCAGCCGTCGCAACGAGCTGGATGCCGGGCGTGATGTGGCGCACTTCGGTCCGCACCTCGCTGCGCTGGGTCTCAAGCTCGACGAACTGCTCGAAGGTCCGACGCGTGAGGTCTGGCAGACTCGCTATCAGGCTTACGTCGAAGCCGGCGTGCCGGAGTTGCTGGCGCGCATGGTTGCCGGGACCACGCACCTGTACACGCTGTTGCCGATCATCGAAGCCTCCGACGTCACCGGGCAGAATGCTGCCGACGTGGCCAAGGCGTACTTTGCAGTGGGCAGCGCGCTGGACATTACCTGGTACTTGCAGCAGATCAGCAGCCTGCCGGTGGAAAATAACTGGCAGGCCCTGGCGCGTGAAGCGTTCCGTGACGATGTCGACTGGCAACAGCGGGCGATCACCGTTTCGGTTCTGCAAATGGCCGACGGCCCGTCGGACATCGAAGAACGTTTGGCCCTGTGGCTTGAGCAGCATTCGCTGATGGTTGAGCGCTGGCGCGCCATGCTGGTCGATATCCGCGCAGCGAGCGGCACCGATTACGCGATGTATGCGGTCGCCAACCGTGAGTTGCTGGACCTGGCCATGAGCGGGCAGGGCATCACTGTGTGATGCTTCGGTCGCCTGGCAACAGGTTGCACCACTCGCTGTAGAAATAAAAAACCGCATCGAAAGATGCGGTTTTTTTGTGTCTGCGTTTACAGGCTGAGGTTATGGATCAAGCCGCCGCTGACAAGTGCTCATAGAGAATGGCCGCGCCAACCGCGATCAGCACGATGCCGCCAATGATTTCAGCGCGCTTGCCAACCATGCTGCCAAGTACCCGGCCTAGCATCACGCCAATGGTAACCATCACGGTGGTGGCCAGGCCGATAGCCAACGCAGCGACCATGATATTGACGTCGACAAACGCCAGGCCTACGCCAACCGCGAGTGCATCGATGCTGGTAGCGAACGCAGTGACGGCAAGAATCCAGAAAGAATGGGTGCCCGGTTTTTCCTGCTCGTCCTCGTCGTCATGTTTGATGCCGTTGTAGATCATGTGCAGGCCGAGTACCAGCAACAGCGTGAAGGCGATCCAGTGGTCCCAGCTTTCAGCAAAGCGGGCCGCTACTTGACCGATACCCCAGCCTATTACCGGGGTAATGGTCTCGATGGCACCGAAAATCAGGCCGGTACGTAACGCTTCGATAAAGCGTGGCTTATGCAGGCTTGCTCCTTTACCGAGAGCCGCAGCAAAGGCGTCCGTGGACATGGCAAGCGCAAGAAAGAGGAGGGAAATCGGGTTCACGGTTATATCCAGTCGGGCTATGAGTCAACGACGCAACCACACGCCCGACTTTAGGCATGGATGCATCGTTGGTCTCGCCAACCAGAAGGTGTTCGCACCACGGCATGCTGCCGAGAATGTTGATACGAACGCTCAGTGACCGGGGTCAAGAGCAGGCTACTCCCCAACAAGGGCCGTCACTATAGCCATGTAAATGTGAAAAATATATGTACGGGAACGCTCGAACGCAAAAAAAAACCCCATCGCTAGGATGGGGTTCTTTTAACGCTGGGTGCTGTGCTTACACTTGCAAGGCCGGAATGTTGGCGTTTGCAGCGGCTTCACGGAACTCGGCGATCTGATCGAAGCTCAGGTAGCGGTACACGTCCGCTGCCATGGTGTCGATCTGGTTGGCGTAGCCCATGTACTCTTCGACGGTCGGCAGGCGACCCAGAATCGAAGCAACAGACGCCAGCTCGGCGGAGGCCAGGTAGACGTTCGCGCCGTCACCCAGGCGGTTCGGGAAGTTACGGGTCGATGTCGACACAACGGTCGAGTTCGGTTCTACACGTGCCTGGTTACCCATGCACAGCGAGCAGCCCGGCATTTCCATGCGTGCGCCAGCCTTGCCGTAGATGCCGTAGTAGCCTTCCTCGGTCAGCTGGTGAGCGTCCATCTTGGTCGGCGGCGACAGCCACAGACGCGTTGGAAGCTTACCCTTGACCTGATCCAGCAGTTTACCGGCAGCGCGGAAGTGACCGATGTTGGTCATGCACGAACCGATGAACACTTCGTCGATCTTCTCGCCAGCAACGCTGGACAGCAGACGCGCGTCGTCTGGATCGTTTGGCGCACAGAGCACAGGCTCTTTGATATCGGCCAAGTCGATTTCGATGATTTCAGCGTATTCGGCGTCAGCATCGGCAACCATCAGCTCTGGGTTGGCAACCCAGGCTTCCATCGCCTGGGCGCGACGTTCCAGAGTACGTGCATCGCCGTAGCCTTCGCCGATCATCCAGCGCAGCAGGGTGATGTTCGAGTTCAGGTATTCGATGATCGGCTCTTTGGCCAGCTTGATGGTGCAACCGGCAGCTGAACGTTCGGCCGAGGCGTCGGACAGCTCGAAAGCCTGTTCGATGCTCAGGTTGTCCAGGCCTTCGATTTCCAGGATGCGGCCGGAGAAGGCGTTCTTCTTGCCTTTCTTCTCGACGGTCAGCAGGCCAGCCTGAATCGCGAAGTAAGGAATGGCATGAACCAGGTCACGCAGGGTGACGCCCGGTTGCATCTTGCCTTTGAAGCGCACCAGGATCGATTCCGGCATGTCCAGCGGCATGACGCCGGTGGCAGCGGCGAACGCGACCAGACCGGAACCGGCCGGGAACGAGATGCCCATCGGGAAGCGGGTGTGCGAGTCACCACCGGTACCGACGGTGTCCGGCAGCAGCATGCGGTTCAGCCAGCTGTGGATGATGCCGTCGCCCGGACGCAGGGAAACGCCGCCACGGGTCATGATGAAGTCAGGCAGGGTGTGGTGGGTAGTCACGTCAATCGGCTTTGGATAGGCCGCGGTGTGGCAGAAGGACTGCATCACCAGATCGGTCGAGAAGCCCAGGCACGCCAGGTCTTTCAGTTCATCACGGGTCATTGGACCAGTGGTGTCCTGAGAGCCGACGGTGGTCATCTTCGGTTCGCAGTAAGTACCTGGACGAACGCCTTTGCCTTCCGGCAGGCCGCACGCCTTGCCGACCATTTTCTGTGCCAGGGTGAAGCCCTTGCCGGTGTCGACAGGTGCTTCTGGCAGTTTGAACAGATCGGTAGGGCCCAGGCCCAGTTCGGCACGCGCCTTGTCGGTCAGGCCGCGACCGATGATCAGCGGGATACGGCCGCCAGCGCGAACTTCGTCGAGCAGCACCGGGGTCTTCATTTCGAAGGTGGTGATGACTTCGTCGCTGTCGTGCTTGCAGACTTTGCCCGCGTATGGGTAAACGTCGATCACGTCGCCCATGTTGATGTTCGAAACGTCGAATTCGATTGGCAGAGCGCCCGCATCTTCCATGGTGTTATAGAAGATCGGAGCGATCTTGCTGCCGAAGCAGAAACCACCGGCACGCTTGTTCGGTACATAAGGAACGTCGTCGCCGAAGAACCACAGTACCGAGTTGGTAGCCGATTTACGCGAGGAACCTGTACCGACTACGTCACCGACATAGGCGATAGGGAAGCCCTGGCCGCGCATTTCTTCGATCTGCTTCATCGGGCCGATGGAGCCCTGTACGTCTGGAACGATGCCTTCGCGAGCCATTTTCAGCATGGCCAGGGCGTGCAGCGGGATGTCCGGGCGCGACCAGGCATCAGGTGCCGGGGACAGGTCGTCGGTGTTGGTTTCGCCAGTGACCTTGAAGACGCGCAGGCTGATCTTGTCGGCCAGGGTCGGACGCTTCTTGAACCACTCGCCGTCAGCCCAGGACTGTACGACAGCCTTGGCGTGAGCGTTGCCGTTCTTGGCTTTTTCGGCCACGTCGTGGAAAGCGTCGAACATCAGCAAGGTGTGCTTGAGCTGTTCGGCAGCGACCGGCGCCAGCGTGGCGTCGTCGAGCAGTTCAACCAGCGTGACGATGTTGTAACCGCCCTGCATGGTGCCCAACAGTTCGGTTGCGCGCTTTTTGTCGATCAGGGGAGAAGTGGCTTCGCCCTTGGCCAGGGCAGACAGAAAACCGGCTTTGACGTAGGCAGCTTCGTCAACGCCTGGCGGAATGCGGTTGGTGATCAGGTCGACAAGGAAAGCTTCTTCGCCAGCCGGGGGATTTTTCAGCAGCTCGACCAGGCCTGCAGTTTGTTCGGCGTTAAGCGGCTGGGGCACGATACCCTGGGCGGCACGCTCTTCGATGTGTTTACGGTAGGCTTCAAGCACAGTATTAACCCTCATCAGTGGTCCCAAATGGGTGTCCGGGACGCTCATCCAGAAATCGTCCGCGCCCACGCAAGGCTTATTGAACCTTGTTGGCAGGGTATCGGCGATTCCTAACAGAAGCTGTTTTCAAAGTTTTACGCCTGCAGAACGGGGGGATGAGCGGTCGACACGGCCATTCGTGATGAGGGAATGGCCTGTCGACGCCGCGCTGCGGGGTTAACCTGACTGTGCTCGTGACGCTTTGAAAACAGCTTCCAACGGACATTGGCGCCTTAAAAGGCTCGCTGATTCTACGCCAAAACTTCGTCAAAGGTAAGTTAGCCCCTACATCTTCAGGGGTGAACTTGCTTAGACAAAGGGCTAACATACGCGCTTGTTTCGCCTTCCCCAGTCCTGCCTGACATGCCTGATTACATCATCAAGACACCCTGCATCGGCCTTTGCTCCACTGTTTACGGGGACCTGGTGTGCCGTGGCTGCAAACGCTTCCATCACGAGGTCATCCATTGGAATGGCTACAACGAAGATGAAAAAAGGGCTGTGTGGCTGCGTCTGGAGCAATTGCTGGTTCAGGTGATGACTGCCAAGCTCGAAATCTTCGATGCCGACAAGCTGCGCATGCAGCTCATCCAGCGCAAGATCCGCTTCGTGCCGCATCAGTCCGAGTATTGCTGGGCCTATCAGTTGATCGCGCGCGGTGCGCGGGTCATCAGTCAGGTCGAGGCCTACGGTTTCGTGTTGTTGCCGGAGTTTCGTGACTGGACGTTGCCAGAGCTGCGCGATGCGATTGATCGCGAGTTCTTCCTGCTGTCCGAAGCGCATTATCAGCGTTACATCGCGCCGGGCTTCTTGAAGGATGCATTTGGCGCCTGACTGGACGCTGTGCATTTGTATCGCGAGTCCGCGGTGCTGCTCGTATAATGCCGGGCCTTGCCTCTCCGTCATTCTGTGAGCTTATGTACCCGATCCCTGAAATCGAAGCCTTTCTGCTCTGCCGCACTCCTGACAGTTGGGTTCAGGCTGCACTGCGCAATCTGGACATTTTGTTGATCGATCATGCGAACAACGAAAAGAAGGCCGCCGGGGCCGCGTTTCAGTTCATGTTTCAGTACAACGACAAATTCGACCTGCTGAGCAAGATGTCGCGTCTTGCCCGCGAAGAACTGCGCCATTTCGAGCAGGTGATCAGCATCATCCGCAAGCGTCAGATTCCGATGGCCAATATCAGCTCGGCACGCTATGCCGGAGCGCTGCGCAAGCTCGTGCGCAATCACAACCCGTACCGGCTGACCGACGCGCTGATCGTAGGCGCTATTGTCGAAGCGCGCTCCTGCGAGCGTTTCGCAGCGTTGGTGCCGCATCTGGATGACGAACTGGCCAAGTTCTACGGTGGTCTGCTGAAGTCTGAAGCACGACATTTTCAGGACTACCTGAAACTCGCTTACAGCTACGGCGACAAGGCCGATGTCGATGCCAAAATCGAAGAAATCCGCCTGGCCGAGCGCGAGCTGATTGAAAGCCCGGACGAAGAATTCCGATTTCACAGTGGCGTACCTGCTGAAGTACCTGCCGCTGCCTGAGTGCTCGCCTGCGCTTCACAAAAAACGATCGCCTTACCAGCGATCGTTTTTTTATGCACTTTTAGTAAGCAAGCTAATAAATGCTTTGACAACGGCTGCCTAGGCAGTAATATTTTGCAATCACTGCCTAAGCAGCTATCCGGGTAAGACCTTGAAACATTTCAGCCCCGACAATTTTGATTCCACCCTGATCGGTTTGCTGGTCGGCCGTACCAATGCGCTTAAAGACCGCATGCTGGACAAGTATCTACTGCCTTACGACGTGACCTTCGCCCAGTTCAAGGTACTGATCATCATTGCCCAGTTCTCCACCGATACCCCGGTGGAATTGTGCCGGCACCTGTCGCTGGACAGCGGTTCGATGACTCGAATGCTGGACCGTCTGGAACAGAAAGAGCTGATTGTGCGGACGCGCTCGGCGACGGACCGTCGTCAGGTTCGCCTTGCGCTGACCGAGCAGGGGCAGACGCTTTCCGATCTGTTGCCGCAGATCGGCGCCGACGCCATGAATGAAATCTTCGCCACGCTGGACGTGGAGGAGGTTGCGACGCTGCAACGCATTCTTACCAAAGTGCTGGTGGCCGCAGATGACCACATCACGCTCACTCGCTTGAGCTTCAATCCCAAAGCCAAAGGCTGAACGGTACGACATCGCGAGCATGCGCAAGCCTGCTAACCGCCCACCGCCCTGAAAGGGTGTTGGCAACTGTCCAGCCGTCGCTGACTACAAGGTAATCGTCATGGCCACTGCCGCCACTGAAAACACATCGGAAACGTCGCAAAAGAAAGACGCCAACCCTGGCAAGCGCAGGTTTCTGCTGATCGGGCTTGCGATCATTGTCGTGCTTTGCGGCCTGGGCATCTGGGCCTGGTATGAGATATACGGGCAATGGAGCGAGGAAACCGACGATGCCTATGTGAATGGCAATGTGGTCGAGATCACCCCGCTGGTGACCGGGACGGTCATCAGTATTGGTGCCGATGACGGCGATCTGGTACACGAAGGGCAGGTTCTGCTCAAGTTCGATCCGAGTGACGCCGAGGTTTCGCTGCAAAGCGCCGAGGCTAATCTGGGCAAGGTCGTGCGTCAGGTGCGTGGTCTGTACAGCAACGTTGATGGGATGAAAGCGCAACTGGCCGCGCAGCGTACCGCAGTGCAGACCGCTCAGGACAACTATAACCGCCGCCGCAGTCTGGCTGCGGGGGGCGCGATTTCGCAGGAAGAGCTGTCCCACGCTCGAGACAGTCTGACCAGTGCGCAAAGTGCCCTGAACAGCCTTCAGCAGCAGTTGAGCACCAGCGTGGCGCTTGTCGATGACACGGTTGTGTCCTCGCATCCGGACGTCAAGTCTGCCGCCGCCCAGTTGCGTCAGGCCTATCTGGCCAATGCGCGTTCCACGCTGGTGGCGCCGGTTACCGGTTATGTGGCCAAGCGCACTGTGCAACTGGGGCAGCGCATTCAGCCAGGCACCGCGACCATGGCGGTCATCCCGCTGGATCAGTTGTGGATCGATGCCAACTTCAAGGAAACCCAGCTGGGCAAGATGCGTATCGGCCAGCCGGTGGAAATCAGCTCTGACCTGTACGGCAGCGATGTGAAGTACAGCGGCACCATCGACAGCCTGGGCGCCGGAACCGGTAGTGCGTTCGCACTGTTGCCTGCACAGAATGCGACCGGTAACTGGATCAAGATTGTCCAGCGCGTGCCGGTACGGGTGCACATCAACCCGGAAGAACTGGCGAAGCACCCGTTGCGTGTCGGCCTGTCGACCACCGTTGACGTCGATCTGCATGATCAGAGTGGCCCGGTGCTGGCGCAGCAGCCACGCAAACAGGCGGCTTTCAGCACTCAGGTCTACACCGAGCAGTTGGCCGATGCCGACGCGCTGATTACCCGTCTGATCCACGAGAACAGTGCTTCCGGCGGCAAGACGTCCGCGCAGCGCTGAACCGCCAATCCGTGAACCCCGGCCCACAGGCCGGGGTGCCGCACTCGTTTTCAGGGATTCGCGATGAGCAACAATGCCCCCGCTTCTTTCACCCCGCCAAGCCTGTTGCTGTGCACCATCGGCCTGTCGCTGGCGACTTTCATGCAAGTGCTCGACACCACCATTGCCAACGTGGCGCTGCCGACCATCGCTGGCAACCTGGGGGTCAGCTCGGAGCAGAGCACCTGGGTGATCACCTCGTTTGCGGTCAGCAACGCGATTGCCTTGCCACTGACTGGTTGGTTGAGTCGGCGTTTTGGTGAGGTCAAACTGTTTCTGTGGGCCACCATTCTGTTCGTGATGGCGTCGTTTTTGTGCGGTATCTCCCAATCCATGCCTGAACTGGTTGGCTTTCGGGCACTGCAGGGCATGGTGGCCGGACCGCTGTATCCGATGAGCCAGACGTTGCTGATTGCGGTGTATCCGCCTGCAAAACGGGGGATGGCTCTGGCATTGCTGGCGATGGTCACGGTGGTTGCGCCGATTGCCGGGCCGATCCTCGGCGGCTGGATCACCGACAGTTACAGCTGGCCGTGGATCTTCTTCATCAACATTCCCATCGGCCTGTTCGCGGTACTGGTGGTGCGCTCGCAAATGGCCAAGCGGCCGGTCAATACCGCGCGGCAGCCGCTTGACTATATTGGTTTGCTGGCGTTGATCATCGGCGTCGGCGCGTTGCAGGTTGTGCTCGACAAGGGCAATGATCTGGACTGGTTCGAATCGACTTTCATTGTGTCCGGATCGCTGATTTCGCTGGTTGCGTTGACGTTCTTCGTGATCTGGGAAATGACCGACAAACACCCCGTCGTCAACCTCAGGTTGTTTGCCTACCGCAATTTCCGGATTGGTACGCTGGTCATGATCGGCGGTTATTCGGGCTTCTTCGGTATAAACCTGATATTGCCGCAGTGGTTACAGACCCAAATGGGCTATACCGCGACCTGGGCCGGGCTGGCCGTGGCGCCCATTGGCATACTGCCGGTGTTGATGTCGCCCTTCGTCGGCAAGTACGCGCACAAGTTCGACCTGCGCCTGCTGGCAGGGCTGGCGTTTCTGGCCATGGGCCTGAGCTGCTTCATGCGTGCCGGCTTCAATACCGACGTGGATTTCGAACACGTGGCCATGGTGCAGTTGTTCATGGGCATCGGCGTGGCACTGTTCTTCATGCCGACCCTGAGCATTCTGCTGTCCGACCTGCCGCCTGATCAGATTGCCGATGGCTCGGGGCTGGCGACCTTCCTGCGGACTCTGGGCGGCAGCTTCGCGGCGTCGCTGACCACCTGGATCTGGATTCGCCGGGCCAACCAGCACCATGCGTACCTGAGCGAAAACATCAGCACCTTCGACCCCGCGACCCGCCATGCCCTGGACAGCCTGGGGGGTGCCAGTCCGCAGGCCTATGCGCAACTGGAGCGCACCCTCAACGCGCAGGCCTACATGATGTCCACGGTGGATTACTTCTACTTGCTGGGCTGGATATTCGCGGGGCTGATTCTACTGGTCTGGCTGGCCAAACCCCCATTCGCCGCCAAGGCCGGGCCTGCAGCAGGGGGCGGGCACTAGATTCCTATGCGCCTATCTGAACCATGCGTTTAGCCAAACTGCTCTAAAGCGCTTTTTCAACCGCGATGGCACTGACATCGCACGTCACGAACTGCGTGCCCACGCGGAGCATGGGCACGATAGTGCTCTTGCGCACGCTTATCGTTCCTCACGCTCCAGCGCAGCTATGATGCAGTGGCCTCCAGAAAATCCTGAGCAAAACGCTGCAGCACGCCACCGGCTTCGTAGATCGAGAGTTCTTCGGCGGTGTCCAGGCGACAGGTCACTGGCACCTCGACGCGTTCGCCGTTTTTACGCTGGATTACCAGCGTCAACGTCGCGCGCGGTGTGCGCTGGCCGATCACGTCGAAGGTCTCGCTACCGTCAATGCCCAGGGTCAGGCGACTAGTGCCTGATTTGAACTCCAGCGGCAGTACGCCCATGCCGACCAGGTTGGTCCGATGAATGCGCTCGAAACCTTCTGCTGCAATCGCTTCGACGCCTGCCAACCTGACGCCTTTGGCTGCCCAGTCGCGGGACGAGCCCTGACCGTAGTCGGCACCGGCAATAATGATCAGCGGCTGCTTGCGTGCCATGTAGGTTTCGATGGCCTCCCACATGCGCGTGACCTGACCGTCCGGCTCTATGCGCGTCAGCGAACCTTTTTTCACCTTGCCGTCGACCACGGCCATTTCGTTGACCAGTTGCGGGTTGGCGAAGGTCGCCCGTTGGGCGGTCAGGTGATCGCCGCGATGGGTGGCGTAGGAATTGAAATCCTCCTCCGGCAAGCCCATTTTCGCCAGGTATTCGCCCGCTGCGCTGTCGCGCATGATCGCGTTGGATGGCGACAGGTGATCGGTGGTGATGTTGTCGGGCAGCACTGCCAGCGGACGCATGCCCTTGAGCGTACGCTCCCCGGCCAGAGCGCCTTCCCAATAGGGCGGACGACGAATATAGGTGCTCATCGGACGCCAGTCATACAACGGCTCGACCTTCGGCCCGGTGTGTTCTTCGATGGCAAACATCGGGATGTAGACCTGACGGAACTGTTCCGGCCTGACCGAAGCCTGCACCACTGCATCGATCTCTTCATCGCTGGGCCAGATATCCTTGAGGCGAATTTCCTTACCCTCGGCGATACCCAGCACATCATTTTCAATGTCGAACCGAATGGTCCCGGCAATCGCATAAGCCACTACCAAGGGCGGCGAGGCCAGAAAGGCCTGTTTGGCGTAAGGGTGAATGCGCCCATCGAAATTTCGGTTACCGGACAGGACCGCCGTGGCGTAAAGATCACGGTCAATGATTTCCTGCTGGATCAGCGGATCAAGCGATCCGGACATGCCGTTACAGGTGGTGCAGGCAAATGCCACCACGCCGAAACCCAGTTGTTCCAGCTCGGACGTAAGCCCTGCCGCATCCAGGTACAGCGCCACGGTTTTCGATCCCGGCGCCAGAGAAGATTTCACCCACGGCTTGCGGCCGAGCCCCAGACGGTTGGCGTTACGCGCCAGCAGGCCTGCCGAAATCACGTTGCGCGGGTTGCTGGTGTTGGTGCAACTGGTGATCGCCGCGATGATCACTGCGCCATCGGGCATCTGCCCTGGCACGTCGTCCCACTGCCCGGCAATGCCTCTGGCCGCCAGATCGGCAGTCGCCACCCGCGAGTGCGGGTTGGACGGCCCGGCCATGTTGCGCACCACGCTGGACAGATCGAAGCTCAGCACCCGCTCGTATTCCACTTCGCTCAGGCTGTCTGACCACAAACCGGTGTGCCGGGCATACAGCTCGACCAGCTTGACCTGCTCGTCTTCACGGCCGGTCAGGCGCAGGTAATCGATGGTTTGCGAATCAATGGAAAACATCGCCGCTGTCGCGCCGTATTCCGGCGCCATGTTGGAGATCGTCGCCCGGTCGCCCAGGGTCAGGCTGGACGCACCCGCACCGAAGAATTCGAGATACGCGCCGACGACCTTCTGCTGACGCAGGTATTCGGTCAGGGCCAGCACCACATCAGTGGCGGTGATGCCCGGCTGACGGCGACCGGTCAGTTCGACGCCGATGATGTCCGGCAGGCGCATCCAGGAAGCACGGCCGAGCATCACGTTTTCAGCTTCAAGGCCGCCGACGCCAATGGCAATCACACCCAGTGCGTCCACATGCGGGGTATGGCTGTCGGTGCCAACCAGTGTGTCCGGGAATGCCACACCATCGAGAACCTGCACCACCGGCGACATTTTCTCCAGATTGATCTGGTGCATGATGCCGTTGCCCGGCGGGATCACTTCGACGTTCTTGAACGCCAGCTTGGTCCAGTCGATGAAGTGAAAACGGTCTTCGTTACGGCGATCCTCGATGGCACGGTTCTTTGCGAAGGCCTGCGGGTCGTTGCCATCAGCCTCGACAGCCAGAGAGTGATCGACAATCAACTGCACCGGCACCACCGGGTTGACCAGCGCCGGGTCGCCGCCTTGGGAAGCGATGGCATCGCGCAGCCCGGCGAGGTCTACCAGTGCGGTCTGGCCAAGAATGTCATGGCACACGACCCGCGCCGGAAACCAGGGAAAGTCCAGATCGCGCCTGCGCTCGATTAGCTGCGTCAGCGAAGCCGTCAGTGTTGCTGGATCGCAGCGGCGCACGAGGTTTTCGGCCAGCACCCGCGAGGTATACGGCAACGTAGCGTATGCACCAGGCTTGATCGCTTCGACCGCCGCATGCGCATCGAAATAATCCAGTCGGGTGCCGGGGAGCGGTTTGCGAAATTCACTGTTCATTGCGGGACTCGCTCACGGAATGTTCGGAATACGGGCGGGAAGCTCGTCAGCGGCTCCCCTGCCCCTTTTTTCAGCGCTGTTCGATGGGCACGAAGCGACGCTGCTCGACACCAATGTATTCGGCACTTGGGCGAATAATGCGGTTGTTGGCGCGCTGCTCGAAAACGTGGGCGGCCCAGCCTGTGAGTCTCGAACAGACAAAAATCGGGGTGAACAGCTTGGTCGGAATGCCCATGAAATGGTAGGCCGATGCGTGATAGAAGTCGGCGTTGGGGAACAGCTTTTTCTGCTCCCACATGACCTTGTCGATGGCCTCGGAAACCGGAAACAGCACGCTATCACCTGCCTCAGCGGCGAGTTTTTTCGACCAGCCCTTGATCACCTCGTTACGCGGGTCGGACTCTTTATAGATCGCATGACCGAAGCCCATGATCTTTTCCTTGCGCTCCAGCATGCCCAAGGTGCCCTGGGTCGCTTCTTCAGCCGACGCAAAACGCTGGATCATTTCCATCGCCGCCTCGTTGGCCCCGCCGTGCAGCGGACCGCGCAGGGTGCCAATGGCTGCCGTGACGCAGGAAAACAGGTCAGAAAGGGTCGACGCGCACACCCGTGCGGTAAAGGTCGAAGCGTTGAATTCATGCTCGGCGTACAGAATCAGCGACACGTCCATGACCTTGCGGTGCAACTCGCTGGGGGCCTTGTCCAGCAACAGGTGCAGAAAATGCCCGCCAATGGAGTCTTCGCTCGTGGTGCAGTCGATGCGCTTGCCGTCGTGGCTGAAGCGATACCAGTAACACATGATCGCCGGGAAGGCCGCGAGCAAGCGGTCGGTGGCGTCGCGCTGCTGATCAAAACTGCGCTCTGGCTCCAGCGTGCCGAGCATCGATGCACCGGTGCGCATAACATCCATCGGATGAGTGTCGGCGGGGATGCGCTCCAGCACCTCTTTCAAGGCCTGCGGCAGATCACGCAGGCTCTTGAGCTTGTCCATGTAGTCGGACAGTTGCGCTTGATCAGGCAATTCGCCGTACAGCAGCAGATAGGCGACTTCCTCGAAGCGGGCCTCGGCGGCCAGTTCACGCACGTCATAGCCGCGATAGGTCAGCCCGGCACCGGCCATGCCCACTGTCGACAGTGCGGTCTGCCCGGCAACCTGCCCGCGTAGCCCGGCACCACTCAATACTTTTGCTTCAGCCATGGTGTTCTCCAATTTTGTTTTTGTGTGATGGAACGCGAAGCACAATAACTCTCGTGCCGCGCCACGTGCTCAAGGTCGGACGCAGAGCGTAGGAACGAGAGCGATTATGGTCTCAGCTCATCACCCCTTCTTCTGCGCAAACAGCGCATCCAGTTTCTGCTCGAAGGTGTGGTAATCGATAGCGTCGTACAGCTCCATGCGGGTCTGCATTGTGTCGATCACGTTTTTCTGGCTGCCGTCGCGACGAATCGCGCCGTAAACGGTTTCCGCGGCCTTGTTCATGGCGCGGAATGCAGAAAGGGGATAGAGCACCAGCGACACGCTGGCTTCGCGCAATTCGTCAACGGTAAACAGCGGTGTCGCACCAAATTCAGTGATATTGGCCAGAATCGGCACACCGGCGCGATGGGCGAACAGCTTGTACATCGCCAGTTCGGTAATTGCCTCGGGGAAGACCATGTCCGCACCCGCTTCGATGCACGCGGCAGCCCGCTCCAGCGCCGATTCCAGACCTTCGACCGCCAGCGCATCGGTGCGCGCCATGATCACGAAGCTGTCATCGGTTCGCGCATCGACGGCCGCCTTGATGCGGTCGACCATTTCCTGCTGTGAAACGATTTCCTTGTTTGGACGATGGCCGCAGCGCTTGGCGCCGACCTGATCTTCGATATGAATCGCCGCTGCGCCGGCCTTGATCATTGAGCGCACGGTACGCGCCACATTGAATGCAGAGGAACCGAAGCCGGTGTCGACATCCACCAGCAGCGGCAAATCACACACGTCCGTGATGCGCCGAACATCGATCAGCACATCTTCCAGACCGGTAATCCCCAGATCCGGAATACCCAGCGAACCTGCCGCCACTCCTCCGCCAGACAGATAGATAGCCTTGAAACCCGCCCGTTTTGCCAGCAGCGCATGATTCGCGTTGATCGCGCCGACCACCTGCAACGGCTGTTCGCTGGCAACCGCATCGCGGAAGCGCTGGCCGGGAGTACTGTTGTTGTGACTCATTGTTCACCTCGGTCCGAAGTCTTCTGGGAAGCCGCCTGATAGTGGCGCTCGATGTTGCGTCTGGACGCACCGATATGACGGCGCATCAACAATTCAGCCAGCTCGCCGTCACGCTCGGCAATGGCGTCGAGAATCCGGTGGTGTTCGGCAAAGGCCTGACGAGGCCGATTGGGTGTGGTGGAAAACTGGATGCGGTACATGCGCACCAGTTGATAAAGCTCACCGCAGAGCATCTGGCTGAGGGTGCGGTTGCCGCTGCCCTGAATGATCCGGTAATGAAAATCGAAATCGCCTTCCTGCTGGTAATAGCCGATCGTGGTAATGCATTTCGTGACGCTCCGCGTCACATTGCAGTCATGGCGAATCACTCAATCCAGACCGAGATACAGGCAGCATCCAAGCCTGAGCCTGCGTTGCGACTGACACCGCGCCAGGCTGAAGATTTGTGACGCGGAGCGTCACCCAAGGCATTCCCACGCTGGAGCGTGCGGAACGAGAGGTGTTCTAAAGAATACCTCTCGTTCCCATGCTCCGTGTGGGCATGCTGCTCTCTAAGCTCTGCGTCCTATCCTCGATGTCCGGCCTGGCGAGCGTCAAAAACTAAACAATCCGCTGTTCCCGCAACCGCTTGTATAGCGTATTGCGGCTTACCCCCAGGCGTTTGGCCAGTTGTGAAATATTTCCGCCCGCTGCTTGAAACAGCTGGTTCAGGTCTTCCTTTGAGGCGAGGCGCTCGGGTTCCTGGGTTTTTACAGGATCCCGGCATTCCTCATCCATGTGTGCATCGAGCAGAAAGTCTTCTGGCAGGTGTTCGCTGCTGATCGGTTGCTCGTCTGCCAGCGCCAGTGCGACCTGAATCACGCTGTTGAGCTGGCGCAGGTTGCCCGGCCACGGGTGGCGTTCGAACAGCTCAAGCACTTCTCTGCAAAATCCCGCCCGCTGGTGAGGCTCTCGATGACGCTCCCAGATACGCTGGATCAAGGCATGTTGATCGGTGCGCTCGCGCAAGGGTGGCAGTTCGATACTCAGGCCGCTGATCCGGTAATAAAGATCCTGACGAAAATTTCCTGCCAGTACCTGCTCGCGCAGACTGCGATTGGTGGCAGAGATCAGCCGTATGTCCACCGGGTACAACTCGCTACTGCCCAGTGGCTGAACACATCTCTCCTGTAACACGCGCAGTAATCGCGCCTGTACAGGCATCGGCATGTCGCCTACCTCATCGAGAAACAGTGTGCCTTTATCGGCCTTGCGAATCAGGCCGATGCTGCCTTTCTGGTTGGCACCGGTGAACGCACCTCGCTCGTAGCCAAACAGCTCCGCCTCGACCAGTTCTGCCGGGATCGCTGCGCAGTTGACGGCGATCAACGGCTGGCTGGCGCGTGAGCTGGCCTGATGCAGCGCCTTGACGAAGACCTCTTTACCGACACCGGTTTCACCGTGAATCAACAGCGGGATGTCTTTTTCCAGCAAGCGCTGAGCTTGCAACACGGCCTTCTCGACTTTCGCGTCGCCCAGGCTGATTGCTTCCAGACCAAGGCTTTTTGGCACAGCAGGCATCTGCACAGTCTGAACGCTGTGCAATTTGAGCGGATGGCGCGTCGGACGCTTCAACAGGCATTGAAAGCGATTGTTGCCAAACGCATGCAGCGCAAACGGCCGGGCCTCGGTTTCACTGAGCAGTTGCAGGGTCGGGCACTTGAACAGTGTTTCGATGTTGACCCCTGATAGCCGGGCTCCCAACAGATTGTCAGCACGACGATTGGCGCAAAGAATCCGGCCGCTTTCATCAAAAATCAGCAAACCCGCCCACTGGCTGTCGAGGTTGTTAAGGCCGGTATTGAAGATCAACTGGAAATGGCTGTCGCGATACTGATCGAGGATCAGGCGGTTTTCTACCGACTGGCTCATCATCTTGACCATGCCCAGCGTGTGCGAGGGTGGCAGGAAGCTGTCACTGGACACGTCCAGCACGGCGATGATGCGCCGATCGGCATCGAAGATCGGTGAGGCAGATCCCGTCATGAAGCGATTGGCCTTGAGGAAGTGCTCATCCGGTTCGATGTGAATAGCCTGTTCGCAGGCCAGTGCGGTGCCGATGGCGTTGGTGCCCGTACCGCGCTCGCTCCAGCTGGCACCGGCCATGAAGCCTTGGGTCTGCGAAGACTCGACAAAACGCTGAGTGCCCCACGACTTGAGCAACTGGCCCTGAGGGTCGGCCAGCAGAATCAGGCAATTGGAGTTGCTGAGAATGTTTTCATAGACCGGCAGTACTTCTTGATGGGTGGTTTGCACCAGCCCGTGGTGGCGTTCCAGCAGGCGGGAAACCTCTGCGCCTGGCAACTGGCCAAACGATGGGCGCGTCTGATGGCTGAGACCGAAGTCCCGACAGCGGGTCCATGAATCCTGAATGATGATGTCGTGAGCAAGCGAAGCGCTGGGTTGAGACATGAGGATGCCTGCGAAGTGACGTGTTGTTTTTGTTTTTAGGTCCCGTCGGCGTGACCATCCTTGCCCGCAACGTGTGTCCAGTGTCGTTCAGAATTGCTCAAAGTCAATGTTCATTTTGTTCAGTTGTTCATTATTTACTGTTCAGTTTTGTTCAACTGTGAAATGGCTCTCGTCCCCTGAATATGGGCGAACGCTCTGTCTCGGGCCTTGGCTCGAATATCAATGACCTGGCACGAATATCGCTATCTGTAATCAGTCACGCATTCACCCTTAAGAAAAAAACAACAAAAGGGCACGCCATGTCACTCACGCTGGAGCATGTCAGTCGCGCAGTCGATGGCCAGATCTGGATCGACGACGCTTCCTTGAGCTTTGAGCCGGGATCATTCAACGTTTTGCTCGGGCGAACCCTGTCCGGCAAGACCAGCCTTATGCGCCTGATGGCCGGGCTGGACAAGCCCGATACCGGGCGCGTGCTGATGAACGGGGTCGATGTCACGCAGCGCCCGGTTCGTCTGCGCAATGTCTCGATGGTCTATCAGCAGTTCATCAATTACCCAAGCATGACGGTGTTTGAAAACATCGCATCGCCCCTGCGTCAGGCCGGACTTTCCAAAGAGGTGATCCACAGCCGCGTGCAGGAAACCGCGAAGATGCTGCGCATCGAAAAATTCCTGCAACGCCATCCGCTTGAATTGTCCGGCGGACAGCAACAGCGCACGGCGATGGCCAGAGCACTGGTCAAGGACGCCGAGCTGATTCTGTTCGACGAGCCGTTGGTCAACCTCGACTACAAGTTGCGTGAAGAGCTGCGCCAGGAGATGCGCGAGCTGTTTGCAGCCCGCCATACCATCGCGATTTATGCCACCACCGAGCCCAACGAAGCGCTGGCGCTGGGCGGCACCACTACCATCCTGCATGAAGGACGGGTGGTGCAGAGCGGCAAGACTCCTGAGGTCTACCATCGACCTGCCACGGTGCTGGCCGCCGAACTGTTCTCCGAGCCGCCGATCAACCTGATGCCGGGGCGTATCGAAGGCAATGAGGTCAGTTTCGCCAACTTTGTGCATTTCCCGCTCAATGTTGACCTGCGCGCAGTTGGCGATGGTGAATACCGCTTCGGCGTGCGCCCCAGTCACCTGAGCCTGGTGCCTTCCAACGACGACGACCTGGAACTGGCGGTCACTGTCGAGCTGGCGGAAATCAGCGGCTCGGAAACCTTCCTGCATGTGCGCAACGAGCTGTTCTCGCTGGTCCTGCATTTGCCGGGGGTGCATGCCTACGATGTTGACGCGCCGATCCGGGTATACATCCCGACTCATAAATTATTCGTATTCGATCAGCAGGGCGGCCTGATTCAGGCACCGGGCCTGCGCATGGCGAGGGTTGCCTGATGGCCGAGATCCGCTTGCAGAACCTGGCGCACAGCTACAGCGCCAAACCCGGCCCGGACGATTATGCGATTCGGGAAATGAGCCATGTCTGGGAGCAGGGCGGGGCGTATGCGCTGCTCGGGCCGTCCGGCTGCGGCAAATCGACCTTGCTCAATATCATTTCCGGCTTGCTCAGTCCGTCTCAAGGACAAGTGCTGTTCGATTCCAAAGTGGTCAACGAACTGCCCCCGGAGCGCCGCAACATCGCCCAGGTTTTTCAGTTTCCGGTGATCTACGACACCATGACGGTGTTCGATAACCTGGCGTTCCCGCTGCGCAACCAGGGCATGGACGAGGCGAGGATTCTCACCAAGGTCAACGAAATCGCCGATGTGCTGGACTTGCAGCCGCTGCTGAAAAAGAAAGCACGCAACCTCTCGGCGGACGAGAAGCAGAAGGTGTCCATGGGGCGCGGGCTGGTGCGCGACGACGTTTCAGCGATTCTCTTCGATGAGCCGCTGACGGTTATTGACCCACACCTGAAGTGGAAATTGCGCCGCAAGCTCAAGCAGATTCACGAGCAATTCAACATCACCATGGTCTACGTCACCCACGACCAGTTGGAGGCTTCGACCTTCGCCGACAAGATCGCAGTGATGTATGGCGGACAGATCGTGCAATTCGGCACGCCGCGTGAGCTGTTTGAAAAGCCCTCCCACACGTTTGTCGGCTATTTCATTGGCAGCCCCGGCATGAATCTGATCGACGTTACGCCTCAGTCGGGCGGGGTCGGTTTTGCCGATATTCACCTGCCGCTGCCTGAGTCGTTGCAGGAAAAACTCGCCAATACCTCGTGGAAAAGTCTGAAAGTGGGCATTCGTCCAGAGTTCGTGCACGTCTGGGACGGACCTTACGACGATGCGATGTGCGCCGATGTCACCTACGTGGAGGACCTTGGCACCTACAAGATCATCACCCTGAAACTGGCCGGGCAACTGTTGAAAGTGCGCCTTCAGGAAGACAAGCCGGTGCCGCAAGGTCAGGCCTGGATCAGTTTTCCCGGGCAATGGCTGATGCTGTATGCCGACGATTACCTGCTTGAAGCTGCTCCTGTGAGTGAGGTGCCCCATGCGTAAGGTGCAGAACAACAAGGCCTGGTGGCTGGTGATGCCGGTGTTTCTGCTGGTGGCCTTCAGCGCCATTATCCCGATGATGACCGTGGTCAACTATTCGGTGCAGGACATCTTCGACCAGTCCAGCCGCTACTTCGTCGGCACCGACTGGTTCCGGCAGGTTTTGCAGGACCCGCGTCTGCACGACTCTCTGCTGCGCCAGTTCATCTACTCGGGTTGCGTGCTGCTGATCGAAATCCCGCTGGGCATCGCGATCGCCCTGACCATGCCCACCAAAGGTCGCTGGTCGTCGTTGTGCCTGATCGTGATGACCATTCCGCTGCTGATTCCCTGGAACGTGGTCGGCACCATCTGGCAGATATTCGGCCGTGGTGATATCGGGCTGTTGGGTTACACGCTGAACAACGTGCTGGGTATCAACTACAACTACGCGGCGAATGCCTCGGATGCCTGGGTAACGGTGTTGGTCATCGACGTCTGGCACTGGACTTCGCTGGTGGCGTTGCTCTGCTATTCAGGGCTGCGGGCTATCCCGGATGTGTATTACCAGGCTGCACGGATTGATCGTGCGTCCGGCTGGGCCATCTTCCGACACATCCAGTTGCCGAAGATGAAGAGCGTGCTGCTGATTGCGGTGATGTTGCGCTTCATGGACAGCTTCATGATCTACACCGAGCCGTTCGTCCTGACGGGGGGCGGTCCGGGCAACTCGACGACCTTCCTCAGTCAGACCCTGACCACTATGGCGCTCGGCCAGTTCGACCTCGGGCCAGCGGCGGCGTTTTCGCTGGTGTACTTCCTGATCATTCTGTTGGTGTCATGGGTGTTCTACACCGCCATGACCCACGGCGAAAAGAATTGAGGGCCTGGTCATGAGTCTGCGCAAAATAATACCGCTGTGGATTTACCTGCTGTTCCTGCTGGTGCCGATCTACTGGCTGGTCAACATGTCGTTCAAGACCAACACCGAGATTCTCGGCGGGCTGACGCTGTGGCCGCAGGATTTTACCCTGGCCAACTACAAGGTGATTTTCACCGACGAGAGCTGGTACAGCGGCTACCTTAATTCGCTGTACTACGTGTGCCTGAATACCGTGATTTCGCTGAGCGTTGCCCTGCCGGCAGCCTATGCGTTTTCACGCTATCGTTTCCTCGGCGACAAACACCTGTTCTTCTGGCTGCTGACCAACCGCATGGCGCCACCGGCCGTGTTCCTGCTGCCGTTTTTCCAGCTGTACTCGTCTATCGGGCTGTTCGACACGCACATCGCCGTAGCGCTGGCGCACTGTCTGTTCAACGTCCCTCTGGCTGTGTGGATTCTGGAGGGCTTCATGTCCGGTGTCCCCAAGGAAATCGACGAAACGGCGTACATCGACGGTTACAGCTTTCCGAAGTTTTTCGTGAAGATTTTCATTCCGCTGATCGGCTCGGGGATAGGCGTCACGGCATTCTTCTGCTTCATGTTTTCCTGGGTCGAGTTGCTGCTGGCGCGCACCCTGACGTCGGTCAACGCCAAGCCGATTGCGGCGGTGATGACACGCACGGTCTCGGCATCGGGTATTGACTGGGGTGTGCTGGCGGCGGCGGGAGTCTTGACTATCCTGCCCGGCATGCTGGTGATCTGGTTCGTTCGCAATCACGTGGTCAAGGGCTTCGCCCTTGGCCGTGTCTGAGGAGTCGAGAAAATGGAGTGGATGTCCTGGACACTGCCGACTGCGGCTTTCTTCATCAGTATCGGGTTGCTGCTGGTGGGCATGACCGTATGGGAACTGCGCTCGGCGAGTATCGAACGCCGTGGTTTTCTGCCGATAGTCACCACGCGTGGCGACCGTTTGTTCATCGGGCTTCTGGGCAGCGCGTACCTGCACTTGCTGGTGATCGGCGCGACTGACTGGAATATATGGATTGCTTCAGGGATCTCCCTGGTGTGGTTGTTGGTGGTGATGCGTTGGGGTTAGAGGGCGGCCGGGCGCGATTGCCAGGGTGATCCGGCCGGCAGTATTCGAAAAGCGGGACTACATAAAAGCAACACTGGAGATGACTATGTTCAATAAGAAAAACAAGCTGCAACATAGCGTGACGCTGGCAACCATGATCATGCTCAGCGGGTTGAGTGTGTCGGCATGGGCAGATCAGTACGAGGACGCGGCGAAGAAGTGGGCGGCGAGCGAGTTCAAGCCGAGCACGCTTTCCGATGCCGAGCAGTTGAAAGAACTGGAGTGGTTCATCAAGGCGGCAGAACCGTTCCGGGGCATGGACATCAAGGTGGTGTCGGAAACCCTGACCACTCATGAATACGAGTCGAAAACCCTGGCCAAGGCGTTCACTGAAATCACCGGTATCAAGGTCACCCATGACTTGTTGCAGGAAGGTGATGTGATCGAGAAGCTGCAAACGGCCATGCAGTCGGACAAGAGCATCTACGACGGCTGGGTCAATGACTCGGACCTGATCGGTACACACTTCCGCTATGGCAAGGCCCTGTCTTTGACGGATCTGATGGCCAGTCCGGAAGGCAGTAAAGTTACCTCGCCAACGCTGGACCTGAAAGACTTCATCGGTACTTCGTTTACTACCGCGCCTGACGGCAAGCTGTATCAATTGCCCGACCAGCAGTTCGCCAACCTGTACTGGTTCCGTGCCGACTGGTTCGAACGTCCTGACCTGAAAAAGAAATTCAAGGACAAATACGGCTACGAGCTGGGTGTCCCGGTCAACTGGTCGGCGTATGAAGACATCGCCAAGTTCTTCAGCGAAGACGTCAAGGAAATCGACGGCAAGAAAGTCTTCGGCCACATGGACTATGGCAAGAAGGACCCGTCGCTGGGCTGGCGTTTCACCGATGCCTGGTTCTCCATGGCCGGCAGTGGCGACAAGGGCTTGCCTAATGGCCTGCCAGTGGACGAGTGGGGTATTCGCGTCGAGGACTGTCACCCGGTCGGCTCCAGCATTACCCGTGGTGGCGACACCAACGGACCGGCGGCAGTCTTCGCGACCCAGAAATACATCGACTGGCTGAAAGCCTATGCACCGCCAGAGGCGGCGGGCATGACCTTCTCCGAGTCAGGCCCGGTGCCGTCCCAGGGTAACGTTGCACAGCAGATCTTCTGGTACACCGCCTTTACCGCGGACATGACCAAGCCGGGTCTGCCGGTCATGAACGCCGACGGCACGCCGAAGTGGCGCATGGCGCCTTCGCCAAAAGGTCCGTACTGGAAAGAAGGCATGAAGCTCGGCTATCAGGACGTAGGTTCGTGGACTTTCCTCAAGTCCTCCGACGAGAAAAAACGTCTGGCAGCTTGGCTGTACGCGCAGTTCGTCACCTCGAAAAGCGTTTCGTTGAAGAAAACCATCGTCGGCCTGACGCCGATTCGCGAGTCGGACATCAACTCCAAGGAGATGACCGCTCTGGCACCTAAACTCGGTGGTCTGGTGGAGTTCTATCGCAGCCCGGCCCGTGTTCAGTGGTCGCCTACCGGCACCAACGTGCCCGACTATCCGAAACTGGCGCAACTGTGGTGGAGTCACGTAGCCGAGGCGGTTACCGGCGAAAAAACTGCCCAGCAAGCGCTGGACGGACTGGCCAAGGATCAGGATGCGATCATGACGCGCATCGAGCGTTCCAAGGTTCAGGAAGCCAGCAAGTGTGCGCCGAAGATGAATCCCGAGACGTCGGCAGAAGAGTGGTACTCCAAGGCCGAGCAGAGCGGTGGCAAGTTCCTCGCGCCGCAACGCAAGCTGGCCAACGAGAAGCCGAAGGGTGAAACCATCGCCTACGCTGACCTGCTGAAAAGCTGGGAAGCGGCCAAGAAGTAAGTCTTTTCGGGAATAAAAAAACGGCACCTCGAGTGCCGTTTTTTATGGGAGCTGAACAGGTTGATCAGTCGTGAAGGGTTTCTGCCGCGTAAAGCGTGTTTTCCAGCAGGCACGCGCGGGTCATCGGGCCTACGCCGCCCGGAACCGGAGTGATCCAGCCTGCGCGGGGAAGGGCGGTGTCATACACCACGTCGCCGACCAGCTTGCCATCGTCCTGACGATTGATACCGACATCGATCACGATAGCGCCAGGCTTGATCCATTCGCCTTTGACAAGGCCCGGCTTGCCGGCGGCAACCACCACCAGATCGGCACGGCCCACGTGGCCTGCCAGATCCTTGGTGAAACGGTGGGTGACGGTGACGGTGCAGCCTGCCAGCAGCAACTCCATGGCCATAGGGCGGCCGACGATGTTGGATGCGCCGACGACGACAGCGTCCAGCCCGTACAGGTCGACACCGGTGCTTTCCAGCAGGGTCATGATGCCTTTCGGTGTGCACGGACGCAGCAGCGGAATGCGCTGGGCAAGACGGCCGACGTTATAAGGATGGAAACCGTCCACATCCTTGTCCGGTCGAATGCGCTCCAGCAGCAGCGAGGCGTCCAGATGGGCCGGCAATGGCAGTTGCAGCAGGATACCGTCGACAGCAGCGTCTTCATTGAGACGGTCGATCAGCTCGGTCAACGAAACCTGGGTCGTGTCGGCGGGCAAGTCATATGCCTGGGAGATAAAGCCGACTTCCTCGCAGTCCTTGCGCTTGTGCGAAACGTAAACCTGGGAGGCGGGGTCGCTGCCCACCAGAATCACCGCGAGGCCCGGCGTACGCAAGCCTTGCTGGCTACGTTCGGCGACACGTTTGGCGATCTGCTGGCGCAGGCTGGCGGCGATCGCTTTGCCGTCGATTAGTTTTGCAGTCATGACGCGTGATTAACCATCGAGAGGAAATAAAATGAGCGCGCATTCTCGCATGACATGGCGCGAGGGCAAAGGCGCATGCGCTGGATATTCAGCTAACTCCTTTATCTAGCTGAATTTTTTTCAAAAAAAGGTTGACGACCCCAGGGGCCGTCTATAAGATTCGTCGCACTTGCCGGGCAGAGCCCAGCACTGGTTAAGCTAGCACTGGTTGATTCGGTCAGGCAGAGTTGCAAATCAGCTCGGTGTGATTGAAAGCCTTTTAGTTTGTTATCGCAAGAATACAAATTATATAAGTGCCCGTAGCTCAGCTGGATAGAGCATCCGCCTTCTAAGCGGATGGTCGCAGGTTCGAGTCCTGCCGGGTGCGCCATTCAAGGCAGCTTTGGCACAGCAAGTAAGTTGTACCGTCACATGCAATATGGTGGGCGTAGCTCAGTTGGTAGAGCACAGGATTGTGACTCCTGCGGTCGTGGGTTCGAACCCCATCGTCCACCCCATATTAAGAAGGGCGCCAGATTCATAGTCTGGCGCCTTTGCTTTAACAGTTTGAAATGCGGATGTGGTGGAATTGGTAGACACACTGGATTTAGGTTCCAGCGCCGCAAGGTGTGAGAGTTCGAGTCTCTCCGTCCGCACCAGATATACTTTCGCCGGGTTCCAGTGAGAGCCGCGAAAGCCAGAAGAAGCCCGCCTAGTGCGGGCTTTTTGTTGTGTTTCGTATCTGGGTGGTTTGAAGATTTTGAGCGGCGGCGCGAGCAGGGATGCGCCTGCTCCTGTTCACGCCGCGATGTGCTGCTGTCTCAAGGCGGGTAGCGGTTTTTCTGATTATTCAATAACCAGCAATACCTTGGCCTGGCACAGGAGAGACGAGTTCGCCCCAGGGATCTCGATGACTACGCTGTAGCCGCCGGATTCCAGTGATGATAAGTCTGCTTTGAACGAAAAACCTGATTTCAGAAATTTTTCATTATTGAATACCTTTACCAGGTCCGGGCGATCAATGATGGTGGGGCTCTTGAACGTGGTGGGGGTCCCTTTGTAACCGGTCAGGCGAAGTCTCATTTCCTTTGGGGCATCCTGGTTGGCAGTATCTATTGCCCAGCCGTTGAATTCTGCAACGCCTCGCGGTACATAAATGCTCGCCCCTGTTTTCCCTGCAATTGAGTCAATATTGCATTTGTCTGATGAGTAATAAGTAGTCTTGGTGGTTGCTGCGCTTCCCTGGCTTCCTTCTTTATCATTGCACCCGGTCATTGTTACTGAAGCTATAGCCAGAAAACTGAATGCAGCAATCATCTTGTACATGGTTTTTCCTGAAGGGTATCAATGTGTGTAGGGCATTGATTGGTTGAATATTTAAACGCTCTGCCGCGCCATCGACGCAGCTCGAAATTGTATGACTCGCCAATCGCGCGGGTCTTTGTCCTTGCTACTGGAATCTGGCCGGATTATGTAGCGGTTGACAGTGCTGTACAAGGCGCTGCCTTGGGCGCAGGAGGCTCCCGGCGCTTCCTTCTCCCCATGCAGGGGTATTCGGCCAGGCGCTCTGCTCTGGGATGTTGCCGTTCCTTTCTGCAGCATCCGGTGCTTCTATCGCTGCGTTTGGCGTGTGTAAAACCTGGCAGGCACAGACGATTTCCCTGGTTGGAGGTGGCATTCGATTACACATCGGCGTTGTATTCGATGAAGGCCTCCTCGCGGCTGAGCAAAGGACTTATCTGCTTAAAAAATTGTCAGTCCTGTCAAATGCTTGCAATGGGTGGCGCGTCACCGCCACGTTGTGTACGATGCGCGCCGGGTTGAATCAGGCTTGAGGCTGCCCGGCGCCATTGAATCAGCGCATAAAAAAGTGCATTGATTTCAGGTGTCAAGGCTGGAGCCTGGCGTGGCAGGTGTCTGGAGATTTCGTTTTAGGCTCTCCGTTCGCTATGACACATGTGACGTCGAGTGAGAGCTCGGGTCGCGGGAAAGAAGCCGCCTTGAGCGGTTTTTTTGTTTCAGCGTATTCGCTTTACCGTCTCGCTGGTCGACTGGCCTTTTCGCCGTCGGTCGAGTAGGGCGTGCTACATGGATGGAGTCGGTCGTCTCAGGCGCAGATGCTTCTTTATATAGAAGCCGTGCCAGACGCGTCGCCGAGGGTACAAGGCTCTGTTCTTCCTTGCGCCGCTGCGCTCCGCTTTCGTCCTATAAATCCGCCCTTTTTCAGTAGGGTGACTTCTTGAGTATGACCCACTAGAATGCATGCCCTTGATTCTGGGGTCGGAAACGGCCGGCTAACGTCTGTGCAACGAGGAATATCCATGCAAGTTTCTGTTGAAAACACTTCCGCTCTTGAGCGCCGCATGACCATTGGCGTGCCCGCCGAACGCATCGAGACTGAAGTCAACAAGCGTCTGCAGCAGACCGCGCGTAAAGCCAAGATCCCGGGCTTCCGCCCAGGCAAGGTGCCTATGAGCGTGATCCGTCAGCGTTACGAAGACGGCGCACGTCAGGAAGCGCTGGGCGATCTGATTCAGGCTACCTTTTACGAAGCTGTGGTTGAGCAGAAGCTGAACCCGGCCGGTGCTCCTGCTGTAGAGCCCAAGTCCTTTGAAAAGGGCAAGGATCTGGAGTACGTGGCTACTTTCGAAGTATTCCCGGAATTCACCGTTGCCGGTTTCGAAACCATCACGGTAGAGCGTCTGTCCGCCGACGTGGCTGACAGCGATCTGGACAACATGCTGGAAGTGCTGCGCAAGCAGAACGTTCGTTTTGAGGTGACCGATCGCGCCGCCCAGAACGAAGACCAGTTGAACATCGATTTCGTGGGCAAGGTTGACGGCGAAGTCTTCGCTGGCGGTTCTGCCACCGCTACCCAGCTGGTTCTGGGTTCCGGCCGCATGATCCCTGGCTTCGAAGACGGCCTGGTTGGCGCCAAGGCCGGCGAAGAGCGCGTGCTGAACGTGACCTTCCCGGAGGACTATCAGAACCTCGAGCTGGCCGGTAAAGCCGCCGAGTTCACCGTGACGGTCAATACCGTTTCCGAGCCAAAGCTGCCTGAGCTGAACGAAGAGTTCTTCAAGCAGTTCGGTATCAAGGAAACCGGCATTGAAGGCTTCCGCACCGAAGTTCGCAAGAATATGGAGCGCGAGCTGCGTCAGGCGATCAAATCCAAGGTCAAGAATCAGGTGATGGACGGTCTGCTGGCCGCCAACCCGATCGAAGTGCCTAAAGCGCTGCTGGAAAACGAAGTCAATCGTCTGCGCGTTCAGGCTGTTCAGCAGTTTGGTGGCAACATCAAGCCTGATCAGCTGCCGGCCGAACTGTTCGAAGAGCAAGCCAAGCGTCGCGTCGAGCTGGGCCTGATCGTTGCCGAGGTGGTCAAGCAGTTCGATCTCAAGCCTGATGACGCTCGCGTGCGCGAGATGATCCAGGAAATGGCGTCCGCTTATCAGGAGCCTGAGCAGGTTGTGGCCTGGTACTACAAGAACGAGCAGCAAATGAACGAAGTACGTTCTGTTGTGCTTGAAGAGCAAGTTGTAGATACTGTTTTGCAGAAAGCTAGCGTGACCGACAAATCGGTCTCCTACGAAGAAGCTGTCAAGCCGGTGGAAGCTCCAAAAGCCGACTGATTTCTCTTTTCGTGCGAAAACACCCACAAGCCAGCCTTCGCGCTGGCTTGTGCGTATTCAAGACTCGACTATTTGGGAGTGAATGCAGGACATGTCCCGCAATTCTTATATTCAGCAGAACTCTGACATCCAGGCCGCTGGCGGCCTGGTCCCGATGGTTATCGAGCAGTCCGCCCGTGGCGAACGCGCCTATGACATCTATTCGCGCCTTCTCAAGGAGCGAGTCATCTTTATGGTTGGTCCGGTAGAGGACTACATGGCCAACCTTATCGCGGCGCAACTGCTTTTCCTTGAAGCGGAAAACCCGGACAAGGATATCCATCTTTACATCAACTCACCGGGTGGTTCGGTGACTGCAGGCATGTCGATCTACGACACCATGCAGTTCATCAAGCCCGACGTTTCGACCATCTGTATCGGTCAGGCGTGCAGCATGGGTGCATTCCTGCTGGCAGGTGGTGCAGAAGGCAAGCGTCATTGTCTGCCCAACTCGCGGATGATGATTCACCAGCCGCTGGGCGGTTTCCAGGGGCAGGCGTCGGACATCGACATCCATGCCAAGGAAATCCTGCACATCCGTCACCGTCTGAACTCGTTGCTGGCGCATCACACCGGCCAGAGCCTCGAAACCATCGAGCGTGACACCGAGCGTGACAACTTCATGAGCGCAGAGCGTGCGGCTGAATACGGCCTGATCGACTCCGTGATCAACAAGCGTCAAATGCCTGCTTAAGCGGCTCAAAATGTAGGGGGTCGGCACAACCGACCGCCTGCGGACTTGAAAAAGCCCGCAATAGCCTTCATCTTGTGTTGCAAGCCTACCGGATTGGATCGATCGAATGACTGACACCCGCAACGGCGAGGACAACGGCAAATTGCTCTATTGCTCCTTCTGTGGCAAAAGCCAGCATGAAGTGCGCAAATTGATTGCCGGCCCCTCGGTCTTTATCTGCGACGAGTGCGTCGACCTGTGCAATGACATCATCCGCGAGGAGGTGCAGGAAGCTCAGGCAGAAAGCAGCGCGCATAAATTGCCTTCGCCTAAAGAAATCAGCGGCATCCTTGACCAGTACGTCATCGGTCAGGAACGTGCCAAAAAGGTTCTCGCGGTAGCGGTGTACAACCACTACAAGCGCCTGAACCAACGTGACAAGAAAAACGACGATGTCGAGCTGGGCAAGAGCAACATCCTGCTCATCGGCCCGACGGGTTCCGGCAAGACGCTGCTGGCCGAAACGCTGGCTCGTCTGCTCAATGTCCCGTTCACCATTGCTGACGCCACCACCCTGACCGAAGCCGGTTACGTGGGTGAGGACGTCGAAAACATTATCCAGAAGCTGTTGCAGAAATGTGATTACGATGTCGAGAAGGCCCAGATGGGTATTGTCTACATCGATGAAATCGACAAGATTTCGCGCAAATCCGACAACCCTTCGATCACTCGTGACGTGTCCGGCGAAGGCGTGCAACAAGCCTTGCTGAAACTGATCGAGGGCACCGTGGCTTCCGTTCCGCCTCAGGGCGGGCGCAAGCATCCACAGCAGGAGTTCCTGCAGGTGGACACGCGTAACATCCTCTTTATCTGCGGTGGCGCCTTCTCGGGCCTGGAAAAGGTCATTCAGAACCGTTCTACCCGTGGCGGCATCGGCTTCAACGCCGAAGTACGTAGCAAGGAGGAGGGCAAGAAGGTGGGCGAGTCCCTGCGTGAAGTCGAACCTGACGATCTGGTCAAGTTCGGTCTGATCCCGGAATTCGTGGGCCGTCTGCCGGTGCTCGCAACGCTCGACGAACTGGATGAGGCTGCTCTGATCCAGATCCTTACCGAGCCTAAAAACGCGCTGACCAAGCAGTATGCCAAGCTGTTCGAGATGGAAGGCGTGGACCTCGAGTTCCGCACCGACGCGCTGAAATCGGTTGCCCGTCGTGCGCTGGAGCGCAAGACCGGTGCCCGTGGTCTGCGTTCGATTCTCGAAGGCGTGCTACTCGACACCATGTACGAGATCCCGTCGCAAAGCGATGTGAGCAAGGTGGTGATCGATGAGAGCGTTATTGATGGTACGTCCAAGCCGTTGCTGATCTACGAAAACAGCGAGCCGCCTGCCAAGGTTGCTCCTGACGCGTAAGCCACGGTTGTGTGTTTGCGTGTGAAGTGACACGAAAGGGGGCCGTTTAGGTCCCCTTTTGCATTTTCAGGCTGTTCATTCGTCTTGTATGAAGAATCCGATCTTGGCGGGGCGTTTCACTAGAGCTTGTTTTTTTGGAACACTACCCCCATCTTTGCTTCAAGCTAATTCCATCTGTCCCGGCCGTTTGGCCGCTGTAGAGGCGAAATCATGAAGACCACTATTGAATTGCCTCTTTTGCCATTGCGTGATGTCGTGGTTTATCCGCACATGGTTATCCCGCTGTTTGTGGGGCGCGAGAAGTCTATCGAAGCCCTTGAAGCGGCGATGACAGGCGACAAGCAGATCCTGCTGCTTGCGCAAAGAAACCCGGCTGACGACGATCCTGACGAAAAGGCGTTGTACAGCGTAGGAACAATTGCGACTGTCCTGCAGTTGCTCAAGCTGCCCGATGGCACCGTCAAGGTGCTGGTCGAGGGTGAGCAGCGCGGTTCGGTTGAGCGCTTCATCGAGGGTGATGGTCATTACCGTGCCGATGTAGCGTTGATCGAAGAAGTCGACGCGCCGGATCGCGAATCCGAAGTCTTTGTACGCAGCCTGCTGGCTCAATTCGAGCAGTACGTGCAGCTGGGCAAGAAGGTCCCTGCAGAAGTCCTGTCGTCGCTTAACAGCATCGATGAGCCTGGTCGCCTGGTAGACACCATGGCAGCGCATATGGCGCTCAAGATCGAGCAGAAGCAGGAAATACTCGAGATTATCGACCTCTCTGCCCGTGTCGAGCACGTGCTGGCCCTGCTGGACGCTGAAATCGATCTGTTGCAGGTCGAAAAACGCATTCGCGGTCGCGTCAAAAAGCAAATGGAACGTAGTCAGCGCGAGTACTACCTGAATGAGCAGATGAAGGCTATTCAGAAAGAACTGGGCGACGGTGACGAAGGCCACAACGAAATCGAAGAGCTGAAAAAGCGCATCGATGCGGCCGGGCTGCCGAAAGACGCGCTGACCAAGGCCACTGCCGAGCTGAACAAGCTCAAGCAGATGTCGCCGATGTCTGCAGAAGCGACTGTGGTGCGCACCTACATTGACTGGCTGGTTCAGGTGCCGTGGAAGGCGCAGAGCAAGGTGCGTCTGGACCTTGCGCGTGCCGAGGCGATTCTTGACGCTGACCATTACGGTCTTGATGAGGTCAAGGAACGTATCCTCGAGTACCTCGCCGTGCAGAAACGCGTGAAGAAAATTCGCGGTCCTGTGCTGTGCCTGGTCGGGCCGCCTGGTGTGGGTAAAACCTCACTGGCAGA